>JACRHB010000104.1 GCA_016217725.1 Nitrospirota bacterium
AAGTCTATTCAAAGATATTCCCCGACATGTTTAAGTCCCTTAAAGAGATGCCCGAGGATTTGAGGCGGCATATTCGGTATCCCAACTGGCTCCTTCAGGTGCAGGCATCCATGTTTGCCTCATACCACATGACGGACCCAAAGATTTTTTACAATAAGGAGAATCTGTGGGAGGTGCCTGTCTTCGGGGACAAGCCGATGGAACCGTATTACACAATAATGAAGCTTCCGGGAGAAAAGAAGGAAGATTACATCCTGCTTCTGCCGTATAACCCTGCAAAAAGGGACAACCTTGTCGCGTGGCTTGCTGCACGGTGTGATGAGCCGAATTATGGGAAACTGCTTGTCTATACCTTTCCAAGGGACCGGCTTATTTTTGGACCGAAACAGGTGGATGCAAGGATAAACCAGGACTCCTACATATCCCAGCAGCTTACCCTCTGGGGGCAAAGCGGCTCGCAGGTCATAAGGGGCAGCCTCCTCGTAATACCGATAGAACGCTCCCTCTTATATGTCCAGCCCCTTTACTTAGCGGCTGCCGATAAGGCGGGTCTGCCTGAGCTGAGAAGGGTCATTGTCGCCTATGAGAACAATGTGGTCATGGAAGAAAACCTCGAGACCGCACTCCGGATATTATTCGGCGCAGTGAAAACAATTGCCGGAAAGGCCGACGGGACGGCTGTAGACGTGAAGACAACAACTACAGACCTTGCAAAAGAGGCGAAGAAGGTATTTGAAAAAGCTCTCGAACTGCAGAGGCAGGGGAACTGGGCAGGCTATGGAGAGGAGATCAAAAGACTGGAGGGGATTTTGAACAGGATGTCAACACCCCGTTAGAAGACCTTCGTTCTTCTAACGATACAGCGTGAAAGCGGGGAAGCTCGTAAAGCGTGAAAGTGTGAAAGGAAAGAGTGGGCCGGCTTTATCTTTCACTAAAGCAAAGCATGACGGACACGGTAACCGGAATAGCAATTATCATCCTGCCTTGTTAAAATATTGCGCAAATGGACTTCAAGCTCATCAGAATATTCGGAGAAGTTAATTGCAGCGAGCTTTTTAACAAACTTAAGGAGAAATACGCTGATGATTGATGCAAGCGAAAAAGAAGAGTTGTTGAGGCTTGCAGATTCCTCTTCCCTGAAAGACGATATGCAATATCTGTCCGCCCACAGACATAATCCGCTTATTTATGACGGGCAGGTCAGTATGGATAGACTGCTGGATTTTTTAAACGCATTCAACGAATTCATCAACCACGAGCCTAAGCCCTTCAAACCGATGCTTGACGCGGACATGAGGCTTTGAAGGGGCATTTAACTTGCAAAGCAAATTGAAAAAGCGCCTGATCATAACTCTGATCGCGGTATTTTCCACGGCGCTGCTGTTTTTTATCTTCAGAGGCCCTTACCTGTCGAATTCCGCCAAGAGGGTCCTTATTCCCATCCTTGAAAATGTTACAAGGGAAAGGGTCCTTATCGACAAAGCGGTCGTCAACGTCTTCCCTTTTTACGTCCAGGCTAAGGGGCTGAAGGTCTTTGACAAAGACGGCAACAAGCTTCTGTGGGTCACGAAGACGCGCGCTTACATTGATCTTTTAGGGCTGCTTTCGAGGGAGATCAGGATAAGGAAATTGACGGTAAAAGAGCCGGAGCTGACAGTGGACGAAGCGGCTTTAAAGAGGATAACGGAAAACTTCAAGAGGGTTACTTCGGAAGACGCGGAAAAGACCGGGTACAAGATCAGCCTTAAGAACATTGAATTGACGAACGGCAGTTTAAGCTTCATTAATCCCGAAGGGTTGGCCGTCTCGGCAAAGGGATTGTTCTTTGATATGACCACTAAGAACGTGGTCAGCGCCGAGCTGCTGCTGAAGGAAGGGACGGTGAAGCTCCCGGACATGAAGGAAGTTAAAGGCGGCTTAAGCGGTAAATTCGGTCTGAAAAAAGACGGGATCGACATTTCGGAGATAACCGTCAAGGTCTCGAAATCGTCTTTGCAGGCCAAAGGCGAGCTGCATCTTACTCCCGAAGGCGGTCTGAAAGACGGCAGGCTTTCAGGCCGCGCTGAAATTTACGAAGAGACGATCCATGAGATGTTAGGCTTGAAGAATCAAAGAGAGGGCGTAGTATCCGTTAAAGGCGCTGTCGATATGGCTGCGGTTGAGGGAGGGATGCCGGGATTCACGGTTGACTTGCAAACGGAAAGCAATTTTTATCTTGAGACGTTGATGGAGGCATTGAAAGTTGAAGAAAACGTCACGGGCAAGCTTTCGTTTAAGGGGGAAATATCAGGCGCGTTCCCCGACGTTACCGGAAGCGGAGCCGCGAAGCTCGAAAAGGCGATGTTCGACACCCTTCCTCTTGACGACGCGACCGGAGACGTAAAATACGAAAACAAAAAATTTACCCTGAGCAATTTTACTGCGCACACCTACAAGGGGGAGCTTAAAGGGGACGCGTCTATCGTGATTCCCTCCGGTGATTATACGGTCGCCGCAGACGCGGCCCATGTGAGCAGCCCTGAATTTTTTAAATTCCTGGAGTGGGAGCCTCCTTTTCCGGCAGGTGAGCTCAGCGGGAGCTTTGAGCTGGAGCAGAAATACGGACAGGACCTCGAGGTCGCGGCGGATCTGAATTATCTGAATACCTCCAGGACCGAAGGGGACGTATTTTCCCGGCTGCACACCATAAGATGCGCCCTGAATTTGAAAGACGGCCTGCTTGAGCTTAAGGACACGGTCCTTTCCACACAAGCCTCGGAGCTTTTCCTTGAAGGAGATATTGACCTAAATAAAGAAACACTGGCTCTTGATCTGCAGCTTGAAAGCAGGGACGTCCTGGACCTGACGTCGCCGTATTACACGAAATTTATTGCGCCCGCAAGTTTTAAAGGAAAAGCGAAAGGGATGCTCGATGATCCTGAGATAACCGGAAGTCTTAAGGCCGGCCCCGGCCGGATTCATGAAATGCCGTTCAGCGACGCCTCCGCCGGTTTTACATACAGGATAAGGGCGCTGTCCGTAAGCCGTCTGAGCGTTAACCAGGAAAAAGCTTCTTATGAAGCCTCAGGCTCTATTGAATTCAGAAACGCAAAAGAGCTGTTCTCTTTTACGGAGCCTTATTACAAAGGGAAAGGCGCGGTGAAAGACGCGGAGGTCAGGCAGTTTATTGCCGCCGCATACAAAGACCTTCCCGTAAACGGCACAGTCGGCGGTCCGCTCTCGTTTGAAGGCAATGAAAGGGACTTTACGGCAAAAGGTGATTTAGCGATCAAAGACAGTACGATATACGGGCAGCGCTTCGACCGGATCAACGTCAAGCTTGAGGCGCATCCGAAGGGGATCGAATTCCATTCCGTCTCGGCGCAAAAAGGCGATTCGGCCCTCAGCGCAAAAGGGGATCTGTCTTTTGACAAAAGATTTAATCTCACGGCGTCATCACGGAAGGCGTTTTTATCCGACGTCGATATGTTCAGGAATTATAACGTCGACGGCAGCGTCAGTCTGGACGTCATAGGCTCCGGAACGCTCGACAAACCGGACATAAAATTTTCCATGAAGATGAGCGAAAGCTCTTTCAGGGGGGCGCAGACAGGAAGGGGGGAGATTAACGGCAGCTTGAAAGACGATGCTCTTTCCGCAAGAGGCTCGCTCGTCAACGGCATTGTTACATTCGACGCAGGGGCTTCTCTTTCAGCCCGGGAGCTATGGAATGCGGATATAGTATTTCATAAGGGCAAATACAATTTCCTTTTAACGGGCTTCATGAAGGACGTGCCGGAGGATTTCGCGCTTTCATTGGAAGGGAGCGTCGGGATAAAAGGGGAGGGCCGCAGGGTTTCGATGCTCTCGAAGCTTGACTCTGTAAGCTGCACGCTTTACGGATATTTTCTGAGAAACCGCAATGACGTTGTTTTAGAGCTTGATGACGGCGGACTCAACATAAAATCCTTTTCTCTGATAGGAGATAATGCCGAGCTGACCGCGGACGGGAGCGTGAAGCTTAATAAACAGATGGACGTAAGAGTAAAGGGCCATCTCGGACTCGCGCCTTTAAAGGCCTTCTCGGAAAAATTATTCGCCGTGAGGGGACAGAGCGATCTCAACGTCGGCATTTCGGGCCCGTGGGACTCGCCCGACATTACAGGAGAGGTGAACGTGATCGACGCCGCAGCGTCATTAAGGGAATACCCGTACAAGGTCGGGCCTTTGAACGGGACCTTTTTCTTGAAGAAAGACAGGGTCGTCTTTGACTCCGTAAGGCTCGGCTTCGGAGGCGGCTCGGCGGTAATGTCCGGAGTAGGATACCTGAAAGGGTTGTCCATGAAAAGGGCTTATGTTTCAGCGCAGTTGAGCGGTGTAAATATCAGACCCGTGGAAAAGACAAACGCGCTCGTTGACGGGAAGCTCTTTTATGAGATGTCGCCGAAAGGCGCGAGCCTTACCGGCAATATAGACGTAAGAAAGGCCAGGTATGAGAAGAACATTGAATGGGCGAAGTGGCTTACGGGCATCAGGGAAATAAACACCGACGTCTCGCGCTATCCCTCTTTCCTGAAAGACACGGAATTCAATATAAGCGTTTCAGGGTCGGAGAATATAATCATCGACAATAACATCGCAAAAGCGCCCGTAAAGCTGAACGTCACCCTTACCGGAACCGTATCAAGGTTCGGGCTTATCGGCAGGCTCGAGGCTAACGAGGGCGTAATATATTTCAGGAGCAACGAATTTAAGATCCTTGAGGGCAGCGTTGTGGACTTCACGGACCCGAGCCGCATCACGCCGGTCTTTCACATCCTTGCCGAGACTTATACCGGCGAATACTATGTAAAGCTTAACATGAACGGGGCCATGGACAAATTCACCCTTTCCCTTTTTTCGGACCCGCCTTTAAACGAGATGGAGATACTTGCCCTGCTTACTTTCGGGCAGTCCAGGAAGGAATCCAAAGGGTTTGAAAGCGGCATAGCCGCGAGCGAGGCCGCATCTATAATCACCGGAGGGCTTCAGGATACGGTGCAGGAGCAATTCAAGAGCATCACCGGCTTTGAGCGCTTTAAGATCGAGCCGTATACTACCGCTGCCGGCGCGGTAAGCCCGAGAGTGACGATAGGGAAAAGGCTGCTTGAAGATAAGCTCTTTGTCCTGTATTCCACCTCAATCGGCACGACCGAGGAGAACATAATCAAGCTTGAATACAAGCTTGATAAAAACATTTCCCTCGTCGGCTCGCGGGACGAGGTGGGCAATACCGGAGCGGATATAAAGTTCAGATTTGAGTTTAAATGAAAAGTGAGAAATGGGAGATGAGAAGTGGGAAGTAAAAAAACAAGCTTAACGATTTTTATCTTCTTACTTCTTACTTCCAACTTCTTACTTCCTACTTTTAGTTATGCCTCTGATGTAATCAGGGCCATCGAAGTGGAGGGCCTGAGCCGTATGGAGGATGATGAGCTTATAGACCTGATCTGTTTCAGGGTTGGGGAAATTCTCGACAGGGAGGCCTTGGGAAAGGGACTGAGGCGGGCTTTTAAGAAGGGCGTCTTTCTCGACGTACAGGCCGTGTCCGAGCCGTATGATGACGGGATTAAATTGATATACGTCGTCCGGGAGATACCCGTTATCGATAAGATCAGGGTGGAAGGGAATAAATATATCTCCGGCAAGGAGATAAAGAGAATAATCCCTTATAAAGAGGACGAAGATTTTAAAGAGGAGTATATCGGCAAAGCGACAAACGATTTGTTTGAGTTTTATAAAAGAAAGGGTTACCCTTACGCTGCAATCAATATCACACCGGAAGCTTCAGGAAAAAAATCCGCCGTCGCTCTCCGCGTAGACGTCTCCGAAGGACAGCCTCTGATAATCAATACCGTCGTTATAGACGAAGCTTTAAGGCTGCATATAAGGACGTCGGAAGGGGATATATTCGACAGGGACACGGTGGAGCGGGACTTGAAAAGATTGAAGGACTATTTAAAAGACGAAGGCTATTTTAATCCTGTCATAGGGCCATATGCATACGATAACGGGAACCTCGTCATTCCTGTCGATAAAGGCAAAAAACTCGAGTTGAATTTCAAAGGAAATTCCGTGATCGGCGCAAAAAAACTCCGCAAAGAAACGCCTTTTTTTGAATACGAATCCGCGGATGACGAAGCGGTGCAGGAAGCTATAGACCGCATAAGGAATCTTTACTATGCCGAAGGATATTATTATGCGCAGATCGCAGCGGGCGTTCAGAGCGAAGAAGACGCGATAGAGATCGACTTTGTCATCTTTGAAGGGGAAAAGGTGTTACTGACAAAGATAAGCTTTGAAGGGATAAGCATCTCTCCTGACGCAATTAAAGGGATCATACAGCTTGAAGAGGGCAAGCCCTATGATGAAAACCTTTTAACCGCGAGCAAAGATACGATCATAAGGTTCTACGGCGCGCTCGGTTATCTCCGGACTGAAATAAGATCGGTGGAAAAGGCTTTCCGGAAAGACGGCGGTGAAGTGGAGCTTAAGTTCGACGTCGTCGAAGGGCCGCAGACGAAGATCAAAGAGGTCCGGATCTCAGGGAACGAGGATATCCCGGCCGATGAAATACAAAAAGCATTACAGATACATGAAGGAGATCCCTATAACGCGGTAGACCTCGGGGATGCAAGGTACAGGGCGCTTTCCCTTTACGGTCGTCACGGTTATATGGACGCGCGCGTAAGCGTTGAAAGCAGGATCAATGAAGAGGGCGCTTTTATAATTTTTAATATCACGGAAAACAGGCCTTCCGTCCTCGGGAAGCTCATCATAAGCGGAAACCGCAAGACAAAGGCCAAGATCATCGAGCGGGAATTTACTGTTAAGGAAGGCGAGACCTCGGATTATGAGGAGCAGTTGAGGACCAAGCAGAGATTGTATATGTTAGGAATTTTTAATGAGGTGTCCATCGATATGCTCGAGCCCGACAGAGAAGAAGAAAACAGGATCGTAAGGGATATGCTCGTTTCCGTAAAAGAGGGGAAGCCGGGCTCGGTTGAATTGAGTCTGGGTTTTGCCGATTATGAAGGGGCGCGCGGGGCGCTTGATATAAGCTATAACAATCTCGGCGGGTACAACAGACAAATAGGCCTGAGAACCGAGATAAGCGCCGTAAAAAAGAGGTATACGCTGAGCTTCAGAGAGCCGTGGCTTTTTAATCAGCGCAATCTGCCGTTCAATGCCTTTCTGACAAAAGAGGATACGAGGTCGGTCAACCTTGATACAAAAGAGGTGCTGTATGAGCTTGATAAAATGAGCCTGGTCCTCGCCGTTGAAAAAGAGATTGAAAAGGGGTTGAAGGCGGGACTGAGCTACGAATATTCCTTTGTCGACACCAAAGACGTAGCGCCCGGCGTTATATTGAGCAGGGAAGACAGCGGCACTTTGGGAATAGGCAGCGTCTCTCCTTCATTGTTTTACGACACCCGCGACGACCCCTTTGATCCGTCGAGGGGCTCGCTGAACGGCGTTGTCGTAAAACTTGCGTCAACGGCCTTACTGTCCGAGACCGAGTTTATCAAAGGGACTTTTCAGAGCTCATGGTTTATCCCTCTGCCGAAGAAGATAGTTTTTGCATTCTCCTTAAGGGGCGGCGCCGGTTACAGTTACGACAATATCAAGGAGCTGCCTCTTGTCGAAAGGTTCTTTTTAGGCGGAAGAACAACGGTGAGAGGATATACCAACGATACGCTCGGTCCGAAGGCCGAAGACGGCACGCCGACCGGCGGCAATATCTTTGCCCTTACCAACGCCGAATTCAGAATCCCGCTCGGGAAAGGGTTCGGCCTTGTCACATTTCTGGATGCCGGCAACGTCTGGCAATTGGCCGAAAACATAGAGGCGGAATTGAAATATACGACCGGAGCAGGTCTGAGATACAAAACACCGGTCGGCCCGATCAGGATAGATTACGGACATAAGATGAATAAGGAGCCGGATGAAAGCTCCGGTGAAGTGCATTTCAGCTTCGGACACGCGTTTTAAAAAACAAGTAAGAAGTGGGAGGTGAGAAGTGAGAACTAAAAAAACAACCTTAAGAATTTTAGCCTTTATTTTACTTCTTACTTCTTACTTCCTACTTCCCACTTTATCCTGTTCTGAGGTCCTCGACCGGATAGCGGCGATAGTGAATAACGAAGTGATCCTGCAGAGCGAATATGAAGAAGCCCTGCAAGCCGCCCGGAAAACCGAAGGGAACGTAAGTAACGATGATGTTCTCGAGGAAATGATAAACAGGATCCTGCTCCTGGAGCAGGCAAGGAGGCTGAAGCTCGGGACTTCCGCAGACTCAGGTGCAGATGCGGATGATGAGGCCCTCGTGAAAGAATACGTCGACAGGAGGATCAGGGCCTTAATACACATTCCTATAGAGGAGATCGAAGCTTATTATCTTAAAAACAGGGACCGGTTCGGCGGGAAGGACTTTTATGAAGTGGAGGATGAGATAGAAAATTACTTTATTGAAAAGGGATTGGAAGAAAAGCTTTTAGAGCATATTAAGGAGCTGAGGAAGAAGGCGTATATACGCATCCAATTGGATTCAGGGTAATTCTTTTATCACCGCCAGCTCGTTGCATTCCGGGAATTTGTGACACTTCAGACACTCGCCCCAGATTTTCTGCGGCAGGGCGTTTTTATCTATGTCGTGAAAGCCCAATTCCCGGAAAAACCCCGGGTGATAAGTCAGGGCGAAGACCTTTTCTACTTCGAGCGTTTCCGCTTCCTTAAGGCATTTTTTTATCAGCTTCGCTCCTATGCCTTTCCTCTGATAATTGCTTGACACGGCAACCGACCTGATCTCGGCAAGGTCTTCCCATAAGATATGGAGGGCCGCGACGCCGACGATCTTGCCGTCGTCGCGGCATACGTAGAAATCGCGGATATTTTCATAAATTTCATTCAGGGAGCGCGGGAGCATTTCATTTTTAACTGCAAATTGATTAACGAGAGAATGAATGGTCTTTACGTCTTTGATGGTCGCTTTTTTAATTTGAAATTTAGTCGAGATTTTTGTTTTCATTGTAAAGCTCTATAAGAATCCCTTCTCTTAAACCGTAGTCGCTCACTGTGATCTCACGGAAGTCGAAGACTTCCATCAGCTTTAAAAGTATAAGTGTTCCCGGCACTATTATGTCAAGCCTTGAAGGCTCAAAGGGAATAAGCCTGGAGCGCTCAAGGGAAGAAACGGCTGTGATATCCGAGAAGAGGTTTTCAACGCTCTCCCTTGTCATTCTTGAATTGTGGATCTTGTCATGTTCAAATTTTATCAACCCCTGCTTCACTGCCGACAGGGTGGTTATCGTTCCCGCCGTGCCGATGAAAAGAGTTTGGAGTTTAGAGTTGTGTAGGGGCGGGTTTGAAACCCGCCCGTACTGAGTTTTGAGTTTAAAAAATGGTTTTGCGATTGATCCGATGGCCTCAGAAATGCATTTGCCCATCTCAATTAAATCTTCTTTCAAAGGAGGATCGTGCTTCATATATTTGCCTGCCAGATATACAACGCCGAGATCAATGCTCCTGACAAGCTGCGGACGGCCTTTTTTTGCAAATATCAGCTCCGTGCTCCCGCCTCCTATATCGACCATGAGGGCGGTTTCCGGGATCGCCATATCAATCAGCATGCCGGATGCGGTTTTCATCGCTTCTTCCTCACCGCTGATTATTCTGATATCGAGTCCGGCGGTTTCTTTTGCCTTTCTTAAAAACTCATCCCTGTTTTCGGCTTCCCTGAGTGCGCTTGTCGCCACGGCTGAAGTCTTGTAAACGTTGTGATGAGACAAAGCGTCACGGAATCTCTTGAGGGCATTAATGCCTCTTATTATCGCCTCTTCTTTGAGAGACCTGTTATGAGGCATGCCTTCGCCAAGTCTTGTGATTATCCGGTCTGAAAAGAGCTCTTTGATGGAGTAAGAATTATTGTCGGGATTAAAAGCAACGTCGGCAATTATGAGTCTGAAGGTGTTGGTTCCTATGTCGATTGCGGCGAGGGGTTTGGTTTTCACAAAAGAATTATAACTGAAAAATGAAGGGTATTTTCTATATATAGAAACTGCAAAAACTCTTTTCTGGAATTCCTTGCAGCGCCTTCGGCAATATTTGATGGAACCGAAACTGCAGAGCGTCTCATTTGCGATGTTAATCCAAAAACTTCTTCTTTTGGAAATTGCGCCGTGATACGATAAATCTTCTTTTAAAAAGTCCCGACGCATTGGGAGTGATCCCCTCTTGATAGAGGGGAAGACCACTTCATGTATAATATTTCAACGTAAAAATTTATTTCTTTACGCGCTCTGTGGTTTAATAGATACGATGACGGAAAAAGAAATCCTTCGTGAAAAGATACTGGAGCTGAAAGAGAGAAAAAGGGCGATCATCCTTGCGCATAACTACCAGCGCGAGGAGGTTCAGGACATTGCCGATTATACCGGCGATTCGCTGGAGCTTTCCCGCACAGCGGCTTCCATTGAATGCGAAGTCATCGTGTTCTGCGGAGTGAATTTCATGGCAGAAAGCGCATCCATTCTCTCACCGGACAAGACGGTGCTCCTTCCTGAAATTAACGCGGGTTGTCCTATGGCCGATATGATCACTGTCGGCAGCGTAAGAAATCTGAGGACGCAGTTCCCCGGATATCAGTATACCGGCGGCTTCAGGTATCCGTCTGAATTTACATTGAGAGACATCAAAAGCCTCCATCCCGGCGTCCCGGTAGTCACTTACGTAAATACCACAGCCGATGTAAAGGCTGAAAGTGACGTCTGCTGCACGTCGGCAAACGGCGTAAAGATAGTGGAGTCTCTTGATTCCGACAAGGTGATTTGCGTGCCCGATAGAAACCTATCGGCATGGATCGCGAAAAACACCAAAAAAGAGATTATCGCATGGGATGGCTTCTGCCACGTGCATGACAGGGTGACGACGGACGACGTTGCCAGGGCGAGGGAAGAACATCCTAACGCTCTATTGCTTGCGCATCCCGAATGCCGGATAGAAATCCTTGAAAGGGCCGACCACGTGACAAGCACCTCGGGGATGTTGAGATTTGCAAGATCATCTGATGCGAAGGAATTCATAATAGGCACGGAGACCGGTATTCTGTACAAGCTCAGAAAGGACAACCTTGAAAAAACCTTCCACCCCTTAAGAAAAGACATGATTTGTCCGAATATGAAGAAAACAACGCTTAAAAGCGTATTACATGCGATGGAAACCATGACTTACAAGATAAAAGTCCCGGAGGATATAAGGGTTCCCGCCGGGAGGGCTCTTGATAGGATGCTGGAAGTTAAATAAGTAAAAAGTTGTTAGTTTTCAGTTTTTAGTTGTTAGTCTTAAAAACTGAAAACTAACAACTAAAAACTAAGTTAGAAAGATGCTTAAAAGGTTTTTAAATTTTATTACCTTTATCGACCTGCCCATCAGAAAAAAATTCACACTCTTTTCTCTGGGCGTCCTATTTTGGTTTATCGTAATGTTCATTATCAGCATTACAGTAAACTCCAATATCAGTAACAAAACCGGCAATATCGTCAACCGGATTATTCCTCATGACAGAGTCGCCCAAAAGATTACAAGAAAACTTCAGGGATTAAGCATCGATGCAACAGAGATAATGAATATATCCGGCATTAAAGATCTCAATCAAAAAATTGATGTATCTAGGGCAAGGATATCCGATATAAAGTCTTTTGTTTCCGCATTAACACTCGGCGGCCAGATTCATGATATTAATAGAAATACCGGACAAGTGATAGAGAGCTTCTCTGTAACCCCGCTGGATGAAACTCCCGAAGTGCAAAAATATTCAAAAGATTTACTGCCCTTGATTGACAGCCTGGAAGTTAAATTGAAAGAACTTGCAGATTTAAAAGCAACCACTTTAAATAATAAAATTCAGGATGACGGCCGGGTTGCCATTAAAGTCGGCGAATTCAAACTACTCCTCTCTGAGGCAGGTTCATTGTCTCAGGATTATTCCGTCAAGATAGCAAAATTATACACCGTAAAGTCTAAAAATATTCGCGACGTCTCGAACTTTATCTTTTATGTTTTGGCAGGTGTTCTTTTAATATCAACCGCCCTGCTGATCGTTTTTACACTCTCTATCTCAAAGGCAATTGCAAAACCGGTTGAATCGATTACCGGGCAGATACGGGCGCTCGGCGAAGGAGAAGTGGACCTGAGTAAAAAAATTGATATACATTCAAAAGACGAGATAGGGATACTTTCGGAAGACTTCAATTTGCTCATGGATGAAATTCACGAGCTCTCAACCTTCAAAAAGGTTATCGAAGAAGATGACAATCTTGAAGACGTCTACTCCCGTCTTGGCAAGACTTTCAGCGACAGAATCGGGCTGGATGAATTTATAATCTATGAGGTTTCAAACAGCCAGAACAAGATGAAACCGGTTTATCCGATTATATTGGATGATAACGATATATTCTGTAACGAGGAAATTCTCAATAACTGCGACCTTTGTAAAGTAAAAAAAACCGGGCACATCATATCGTCTATCGAATATCCTGACATTTGCAAGCAATTAAGACCCGGTCTTGAAAAAGAACACGTGTGTGTCCCGATGATAGTAGGCGGCAGGATAGGCGGAGTCGTTCAATTCCTTTTCGGCAAGAAAAATTATAATATCGACAGAAAAGACAAAAGGATGTTCAAAGCGGAGCAATATATCAAGGAATCGCTTTCCGTGATTGAAGCAAAAAGACTGACGAATACGCTGAGAGAATCAGCCTTAAAGGATTCCTTAACGGGCCTTTATAACAGAAGGTTTCTGCAGGAATACACCGAGACCCTTGTAGCCGGCGTGCTGAGGAGAAAGAAAAACGTCGGTCTGATGATGTGCGATCTGGACTTCTTCAAGCAGGTTAACGATTTGTACGGGCATAATGTCGGAGACAATGTGCTTAAAGAAACCTCGGAGATTATCAGGAAATGCGTCAGATCATCTGATCTTGTCATACGGTTCGGCGGCGAAGAATTCCTGGTACTTATGCTCGATATCAATGGGGGCGAAACTATAAACGTAGCGGAAAAAATAAGAGACGCTCTCGAGAAAACAAAGATAAAAGTTTCCGACGGCATTATCAAAAAAACTATAAGCCTGGGTGTAAGCGAATTCCCGATAGACACCGAAAGCTTCTGGCAGGCGATAAAATTCGCCGACGTCGCCCTCTATAAGGCCAAAGAGACCGGCAGGAACAAGGTCGTCAAATTTACCGAAGACATGTGGACGGAAAAAGAGTTCTGACGATTTCTTGCAATGTATAAAAAAACTTTTTAGCCGCGAAGTTTCACGAATTATCTCGAATTAAAAAATTATAATTCATTCGTGTTTATTCGTGTCCATTCGTGGCAAACAACATGCTTGACATAATGATTCAATAAATGTTAATTATATAAGCCGTTGAAATTTACAACAAAAGAAGCAGCTTATCTGAATATTATTACTGCTTATATATTCCCGGATTTCAGGCATTCCATTAAGGTAATGAGTAACCTTCGATTTTAACACCTTAAATGGGAAGCCGGATCCAATCATACAATATAAAATAGGGGGAGAGAGACTTGGAACTACAAAGGGCAGCAGCTAAAATATCTTTAATCCTTATCGTAATATTTTTACTCTCATTTGTCGGTTTATCCGTCGAAGCGGCGGACAAGGAAAATTGCCTGATGTGTCATAAGTACCGCCAGATCGGACGGATCGATGAACAGGGGAGGAAAAGGAGCTATTTCGTCAGCGAGTATATTTACGACAACACGACTCACAGGAACGTACCCTGCAGAGACTGCCACACTTACATTAACAAACTCCCGCATGACCCGGTGACGGAAGAAGTCAACTGCGCCAACGAATGCCATATCAAGCCGCCTTTTTCCAGTGAAAACTTTTCTCATAAGAAAATAATAGACGTATACAACAAAAGCGTCCACGGCATAAAACCGACCGACTCTCCGGATTTGAAGGCAGCCAAACCCTATTGCAAATACTGCCATATGAATCCTTTGTATACAAAGGTGGAAGAAGAAAGGGTCGCGAGCACTTCTCTGAACCGCTGTTTGAACTGCCATGAAAGGAAAGGGGTTACCCAGGCCTATAAACACATCACGCACCGCCTGAGGCACAAGACCTCGCGCTCTCCCCAGGAGGTCGTGCAGTTGTGCACTAAAAATTGTCATGCGGACCTTGATTTAATGAAGAAATTACGGGTCTCCGAGGAAAGCATGGAGGCCGTTGAGACTTACGGCAGATCGATTCACGGAAAGGCCGTGATGCTGGGCTCCCAGGCTGCCGCCGACTGTATAAGTTGTCACGCCACAAACGCCATCCATGACATTTATAAGAAAGATGAGCTGCAGGCCACGGTCAACAAGAGAAACCGCGCAGCTACGTGCAGGCAGTGTCATACGAAAGTCAACGACCGCTTTGTCCGGATCGACGTGCATTCGAGCGTCGGACACAGCAGTAAAAAGCCGGTTCTATATTTTGTAAACTTAGGACTTGGAATTGCATTTTACGGCTCGGTCTTCGGCCTGGTAGGGCTTGCGATACTTGAATCATTCGGCAGGCGCAGAGACGGGATCTGCATGCAGATAAAAAAGGGCACTTCCTGGCGCGGCGTACCGAAAGGGGGACCTAAAAATGAATAGAAACGGTTACAACTCAGATACAAGGAGGGATAATGGCAACTTCCGGTGAAAATATCGCGATGCCCGCTGATGAAACGAAAACGGATGATTACTATACTTATGTCGAAGGCGTGGGAAATATACCGAGGGATATTTACAAACATGTAAAGTCGGATCCTCTCGGCGACCTGCCGAGATACTCGATCCATATAGTCATACAGCATTTCCTGACGTTCTTGACCTTTCTGATACTGGCTTCCACGGGACTCACTTTGCATTTCAGCGACCTCTGGTGGTCGCCGTATGTGATGTCTATCTTCGGGGGGCCGGACGTCGCAAGGCTCATTCACAGAGTGTCCGCATTCTTTATGATCGCCGCAAGCTTATATCATATCGGGACCCTTATCGGGGGCACTATGAATAAGATCATGAAAAAAGAGTTCGACGTTAAAAGGACCCAGATCCCCCTCTTGAAAGACGCCCGGGACATTGTCCATGATTTTAGATATTTTATCGGGCGAGAGCCTCACAGGCCGAAGATGTATAAGTTCATGTACAAACAGAAGCTCCATTACATTGCGATAATATGGGGGACGTTTGTCCTGGTAACCGCAGGGACCTCGCTGTTATTCCCCGAGACAATGGCAACCATCTGGCCCAACCCTGAATTTTTCCAGGACCTTGCAAGACTGATGCACGCAGACGAGGCGATCATGGCGATTACAGTCGTAGTCTTCTGGCACTGGTCGAACGTGCATCTCGTGCCGGGCAGGTTCCCGCTTCAATGGTCTTTTTTAACGGGCAGAATCACGAGGGAGCATCAGATAGAGGAGCACTTTTTAGAATACATAAACAATCTAAAGGAAATCCCTGAAGAAAGAGATTATATAAAGAAGATCTTAAGGGAAAAAGGACACGACACTCACTAAAGGAGGTGGCTTTAAATTGCCGGGCGAACCGAAACGATTAGAACATCCGAAGTCAGTTTATATAATAGGGTTTATTTTTAAGATAATAACCCTTACCGTATTGATAGCCGTAATCTATCAAATCACCTTTTCCAAACATGGTCCCGGGCTGCTGATCCCCGTCCAGAAAAAGATGGGGGAAAAGCAGCGCTCCGCCATCCTTGACGAGGTAAGACGCGAGGAGGAATACGAGAAGCACAGGCATTTTCATCATTCCGTTCAATATCCTCAGCTTCCGGAAAACATGCGCCCGGTTTGTTACATATGCCATTCCGACTATCCGCACAGCAAAAACAAGAAAATCCGCGCAATGCTGAACATGCATACGCAGTTTTTTGTGTGTGAGACATGCCATATAGAAGAAAAATTCGGCGCAAGCGTGGTATACCAGTGGTACAACCCTCTTGACGATGATCCGAAGGGGCCGTTCTTCGGCACAAGCTATGACTCGGAGACCGGGAACCTTATGGAAGTCGCCGACCACTTTTCAAAGATCGCCCCGTATTTCAAGGTAGGCAGCAGGGTTGAATCGGCGATCCAGATACAGGATGCGCCTTTAGCCCAGGACTACGTGAAGGTCAGGGATAAGCTTACCCCCGAGCAGAGAGACAACGTAAAGAAGAAATTCCACGTCAACATAAAGGCCAAGGGGCATGAATGTAAGAAGTGTCACGCAAAAGGCAGCATCCTCGAATTCAAGAAGCTGGGCTTTACGGAAAACAGGACCATAGATCTCGAGCAGCTTAATATCACGGGCATGGTCACAAAATACGAGAAATTCTATATACCGAATCTGTTTTCGGAGTAACCCGTCATACCTTTAGATGCAGAAAACGGGTTCAGACCCGCGTCTGAACCCGTTAATGCCAAATTTCAAAATCCAAATATCAAATCAATGTCAAAGGACTTAAGGCCAAAGCCATTGAACTTTCAGCTTTGGATTTTATTTAGTGTCTGTCCATAAATTACAGATTTTCAATTTCGTCATGCCCGAAGTTCTTCCCGACTTCATATATAAACCAGCAAGCTAAAAAAGAAAACGCAGCAAAAACAAGAGATTAAGACAGGGAAGGCGGAAAAGCCCGATGTAGTGCCTAATGGCATAATATATATTGACTTAATTTATTTTCTCTGATATA
>JACRHB010000109.1 GCA_016217725.1 Nitrospirota bacterium
AAAAGGCGTCTATTTATTACAAAATAGTCTGCCTTTGGCGGATATAGAGCGTTTTAGTAAGAGTGCCTCTTAAAAGACACTTAAAAAGACCTTTGGTCAGTATGGCTTGTGAAAAAATTTAAGACTTTTGCAAGAGGCTCACCTAATAGAATTTTTCAGCTGCCCCTGCCGACTGACGCTTTCAGGTTCAACGATTGAAAAACTAAAGCAGTTGACCAATGCATATAATATACATATAATAGGCTTAGGGATCATGGAGATAATCTGGGATATAACAAAGGCAGGTATAAATATCCGGAAGCATGGGGTTGAATTTTCTCATGCGGCAACCGTTCTTGACGATCCGGTGGCTGTCACCATTGAGGATAAAAGGCACGAGGAGCAGCGGTTTAGAACTTTAGGGACGGATCTTCTTGGCAGAATTTTGGTGGTTGTCTATACGTATGCCGGAGAAGACATCAGGCTTATTTCAGCGAGAAAGGCAAGTCCGGGTGAAAGGAGGACTTATGAGGAAAAATAAAGAGATGCTTAAGGAGTATGACTTCAGCAAAGGCAAGCGCGGCGCCGTTCTCCCTCAGAAAGGTAAGACCCGAATAACCATATGCATCGATACGGATATACTCGAATGGTTCAGGGATGAAGCCGAGCGGGAAGGACGGGGCTACCAGACGGCGATCAATCAGGCTCTGCGCAGCTATATCACGCAGGATAAACGGCCGATCCGGGAAGTAGTGCGTGAAGTTGTGCGCCAGGAGATGCAGAAAGTCAAAAAAGCGAGTTAAAAAATCTTCACCGCTTTACACCTTCTTATCATTCCCTTCCTTCTTCTCCGCCTCTTTCTCCGCCTTCAGCGCCTCGGAAAGCTCTTTTAATTTTTTTGCCACCATGAAGTTGAAGGTGCCTTCAGGATACGTCCCGTCGGGCTGCAATTCTCCCGGAGGCATGCCGGTGAGAAGCTCTATGGCGTCTTCGACGTTGTCGCTCGAGTAGATGCTGAATTTGCCTTTTGCAACGGCCTCAGCGACCTCTTTATTTATCATAAGGTTTATCATGTTTCTTTTAGGTATGATGACGCCGTGCTCTCCGCTCAGGCCGTTGAGCTTGCAGACTTCATAGAAACCTTCTATCTTTTCGTTCACTCCGCCGATGGGCTGCACCTCTCCGTGCTGGTTCATGGAGCCGGTCACCGCATAGCATTGTTTAACAGGCACACCCGAGATGCTGCTTAAAAGGGCGTAAACCTCCGCGCACGTGGCGCTGTCGCCTTCTACCCCGCCGTACAACTGCTCGAACGTAAGAGAAGCGGTCAGACCCAGGGACTGCTTGATCGCGTATTTCCCGCCGAGATAGGCCGTAAGTATCAATATCGCCTTCTCGTGGATCTTCCCGCTCATCTTGGTTTCCCTTTCGATATTTACGATGCCCGCTCTCCCGGCGTAGCTCCTGGCCGTGATCCTCGACGGCATGCCGAATCTGTAGTCTCCGAGGTCGAGCACGGACAGCCCGTTTATCTGTCCCGCTACTGCTCCCACGGTGTCGATAAGTATAGTGCCTTCCTGGGTCGCCTCCAATATCTTTTGCTCCACCTTGTTGGAGCGGTAGGTCTTCTCCTCTAAAGCCTTCTCAACGTCATCCACGGTCACAAGGCCGTTTTTATTGAATCTCGCCCAGTAATCCGACTCTCTCAGGAGGTCGGCTATCTCGCTGAACTTGGCCGAGAGCTTTTTCTGATGCTCGGCAAGCCTGGAGCCGTATTCGATCACCTTTGCAATGGCCTTCTTATCGAAAGGCATCAGGCCTCTTTCATCACACTTTGTCTTAATGAAGCTTGCATACTTGAGCATGTTCTCCGGATTTCTATCCATCCGGTTTTCATAGTCCGCCTTTACCTTGAACAATTCCCTGTATTCCTCATCGAGGTTATAGAGGAGATAATAAAGACGGGGGTTGCCGACCAACGTGATTTTCACGTTAAAAGGGATCGCCTCGGGTTTCAGAGTGACCGTTGAGATCAAGCGGTACTGCTCCCACACGTCTTCAATTTTTATCACCTTATCTTTTATCGTCCTTTTGAGGGCGTCATACGAAAAAATATTTTTGAGAAGCTCAAGGGCGTCGACTACGAGATAGCCGCCGTTCGCCATCTGGAGCGAGCCGGCTTTTATCATCGTGAAATCGGTCAACGCCACGCCGTACTGCAATTTGTGCTCGACCCTCCCGAACAGGTTGTAATACGTCGGATTGCTCTCGATCACGACGGGAGCGCCTTTCAGCTCGCTGTTGTTGACGAAGACGTTCACGTCGTATCTTATAAATGAAGGCTCCGTCCTGGAAGGCCTGATGAACGGCAGGGAAGGCGCCTGTTCCTCCTGGGGTTTGAAATCGTCAAAATGCTCGAGGATGTCTTCTTTTACTTCCTCAAGATAGTTGAGCACGCCGGAACTGTCTTTATACTTTGTCTTTAATTCGTCGATCCTGTGTCCGACTGAAGATAGGGTGGCCTGCCGCTCAAGCTGCGTCATCATCTCCTTGATCTTCTTTTCTTCCTCTCTTACTATCCTGATTACGTCGTCGAGCTTCTCCTGCAGCTCTTTGCCCATATCCTCTATCTTCTTTTTAACCTTCGGGTCAAGGCCTTCATATTCTTCTTCACTCAATACTTCGCCGGTCTTTTTGATGGGGACGATGCCGAGCCCGCTTACGGTCTTCCTCAACGTAAAGTCTTTTTCCTTGGCCTCGTTCTCAAGGTCCGTGAAATATTTCTTCTGCTTCTGCTGGAAGTCATCAATTATCTTGGTGCGCTGTTTTTCATACTCCTTTGATTCGAAGATCTTGGGGATCTCCTGCCTGAGGGCTGTGACCAGCTCGTTCATGTCTTTCTGAAGGGCCAGCCCGGTGCCGGGAGGGAGGCTCAGCGCGTGCGGCACGTCGGGGTTTTTGAAATTATAAACGTAACACCAGTCATTCGGCACTGGCTCATTCCTGGCTTTTTCCTCCAAGATCGTCCTGATGGTGGTCGTTTTTCCGGTGCCGCTTTCGCCGAGGATATATATGTTGAAGCCGTGGCTGTCGATGCCCAGACCGAATTTCAGGGCGCTGAGGGCCCTTTTCTGCCCGATGGTTTCTTTCAACGGGGCAATATCGTTTGTGGTTTTAAACGGTAAGTCGGACGGCTCACAGCATTTATAAAGCTCTTCTTTTGCGACTTTTCTCAGCATACTTTGTCCTCCCATTCAAGAATAAAAGTTGAAAGTTAAAAGTTGAAAGTTTTTAAAATTCTTAACTTTTACCTCTTAACTTTTAACTCTTTTTTAGATTTATATAAGATGCAGGATACAAGATTTTAATGCAAGATTCAAGGAAAAAATTAACATGAAAGAATTTAAGAACGTTATGCGGAACCCGGAAGCAAATCACCCGCGGGGATGATGGTCTTTGTGGATTTTTTTCAGGCGCTCAGGCGTGACCTTCGTATATATTTGCGTCGTCGATATGTCGGTGTGTCCGAGCATTTTCTGCAGCGCCCTTAAATCGGCGCCGCCGTCCAGCAGATGGCTGGCGAAACAGTGCCTGAGGGTGTGCGGTGATATCCTGACGGATAATCCCCCGGAATACGTCTTTATCAATTGAAACAATCTCTGTCTCGTCATCGGCTTGCCGCCTTTTGCAAGGAACAGGTAAGGGCTGGTTTTTTTCTTCAGCAGGGCGGGCCTTAATTCTTCGATATATCTTTTTACGGTCTTCAGCGCCGCTTCGTTTATCGGCACGACCCTCTCTTTTGATCCTTTGCCCTGTATCGTGAGGAACCCGGCCTCAAAATTTATGTCGCTTATTTTCATATTCACCACTTCACTCGCCCTCAGACCCGAGGAGTAAATTATCTCAAGGATAGCCCTGTCGCGCAGTGAATATTTCTCCCCCTCCGGCTTTTGGAGCAAAGTGGAAACCGCTTCAGCGCCGAGGATCTTCGGGACCTTTTTCCAGCCCTTCGGCGTCGAGAGATTTTCAACCGGGTCTTCCTTGATAAGCCCTTCCAAGAGCAGGAATTTGCACAGTCCCCGCAAGGCTGATAGGTTCCTTGCCAGGGTGGAAGTTTGGCTGCCGGAGTCGCGGAGATGAGTTATAAAAGAAAGGACGTCGCTTCGCTTAAAGCTTGTTATCTTCTTTCCGGCATTTTTAAGGTAACTTTCAAACTTGTCGATATCCCGTTTATAGGACTCCAATGTGTTTGCCGAAAGTCCTTTCTCTACAGTCAGATAATTCAGGAATCGTTCTACGGGATTTATCATTTAATTTAAGAATACAGGATGCAGGATGCAAGGTGCAAGAACTTATCGTAAAAGACAAATCAGCCACGAATGAGCACGAATATACACAAATGAGAAAATGAACAAATTTGGACGCGATAAACGCAGATTAGCAAGATTAAAAAAAACAGACTTGTCTGCGGGTATCCGCGAAAATCTGCGGCCAAATTTTATTCGTGACAATTCGTGGAAATTCGTGGCTAAAAAATAATAACTTAATTATGCCTACAGATAGTATATTGAACATCTAATTACCACAAAATATAGTAGCTAATTTTTTTCTTGACAAGCCCTTTAAACCTACATATACTTTTATAAGTGGAATAAAGTGGAGGATAGTGGGAAAAGATGTCATCTTTTACCGGTAAATATTATTATACTGTCGACCCTAAGGGGCGAATAATCATTCCGTCTCCTTTAAGAAAAATTATTTTTGATAATTATAACACAAAACTTTTTGTAGCGAATGCGCTGTTTGATCGCTGCCTCCTCATATACCCTCAGGAAGAATGGAACAAGCTTGAAGAAAAAGTACGCTCCCTTCCGAAGATGGATAAAGACATCAAGCTTTTTAACAGGAAGGTTATTGCCTCTGCAACCGAGTGTGAAATCGACAACCAGGGAAGGGTGTTGATCCCTGCGGCGCTCAGGGAAGACGCAGGCATTAACGGAGACATCGTCATTGTCGGACAAATTGAAAAAATAGAATTGTGGAACAGGAAAGAATGGGACGCCGCTATAGATCCTTCAGCCGTCAATCAGGAAGCGACTGAAGGAAAGCTTGCAGGTTATGGTCTTTAGATGAGCGTAGAGCATATACCTGTAATGTTGAGGGAGGTAATTGAGATGCTCAGCCCGAAGCAGGATGGAGTATACATCGACGCTACCGTAGGTCTCGGAGGACATGCGGAAGGGATCCTCAGACATGCTGAGAGATGCGCCTTGATCGGCATAGACAGAGATGAAGAAGCGCTGGAGACGGCAAGAAAGCGGTTAAGCGGATACGGCAGCGTTTATCTTGTCAGGGACAGCTTTTCAAATATGAAGACGGTCGTCGGCAGTCTGGGTTTTGATAGGGTGGACGGCATTCTTATTGACGCTGGAGTTTCAACATTGCATCTGAAGGCGGAGGGCAGGGGGTTCAGTTTTTTAAGGGACGAGCCTCTTGACATGAGGATGGATCAAAGGCAGACACTTACCGCTCAGGAAGTAGTTAACAGATATCCCGAGCCGAAGCTTGCGGCGGTCATCTATGAATACGGTGAGGAAAGGTTCAGCAGAAAGATAGCGAAGGCGATTGTCCATGCACGCGCTAAAAAACAGATCCGCTCATGTAAAGAGCTTGCCGGGATCATCGAAAAGGCGGTAGGCGGAAGGGGAAGGATCCATCCGGCGACAAGGACGTTCCAGGCGATCAGGATTGAGGTTAACAGGGAGCTTGAAGAGCTGTCGGCAGCGGTTGAATCCGGGGCCGGGCTTCTTAAAACAGGCGGGAGATTCTGCGCGCTTTCTTATCATTCCCTCGAAGACAGGATCATTAAAAACGCCTTTAAAAAACTGGCAAAGGACGGCCTCTTCAACATAATAACAAAAAAACCTCTGGGACCGGGTCCGGAGGAGAAAAGATCAAACCCGTCGTCAAGGAGCGCCAAGCTCAGGGTTGGGGAGAAGATATGACAATGAGGAGAGTAAAAAACGGCAGGGAAACGGGTCTTATGAAGCTTTGTCTGCCTCTTTATATTGTATTTTGTTTGTTCGCGATCATATGGCTCAAGGCCGCGGTCGTCAACCTGGAATACGAGCTTGGAGAGCTTGATAAAAAGCGCGCCGACCTTATACGCGAAAGGAAAATGGTCGTTGCGCAAAGGGCGAGTTTCTACTCTACGGAGAAAATAGAGAAGGCGGCCGTGACCAGTCTCGGCATGACCCTCCCCGTAAGGGGAAACGTTTTTTATGTAAAAAGGACGCAGGCGGCGGTCCCCGTCAAGGCGTCAATGAAATAAGGCCTGTGAACCGGGTATCGGAGAGAATAATAACTTTTTGGGATGAGCATGATTGAAGGATTCAGTTGTTAGTTGTTAGACTTTTTGCTGGTTCAGGCTTGTAGCTTGAACCACATTTTAATGCCTGTAAATGTCCGGTTCAGTCTGCAGGATTGAACCGGTAGGAGGACACGCAGTTTTGAGTTTAGACTAACAACTAACAACTAAAAACTAACAACTAAAAACTAACAACTTTGAACGAAGTTCACCATGAATTACAGATTAAAAAGAAGAAGACAGAAAGTTGAAACCCGGAAGCTTTGGGATGAGACGCCGGAGAAAGCCCCGCTCGAAAACAGCAGGAAAAGGGCGATAATCATCATCACGGTCGTCTTTTTCGGTTTTGCGGTTATTTTGCTTCGCCTTGTCAATCTCATGATACTGGACCACGGGAAGCTTTCTGAAAGGGCCTCACAACAATATATCCGCGAGAAGACGCTGACGCCCCAGAGAGGGGTGATCTGGGACAGGAATATGAAGGAGATGGCCGCCAATATTGAAACGGATTCACTCTACGCCGTTCCGCTGAAAATAAAAGACACGCGCGGACTGTCTTCGCAGCTCGCGCCGGTGATAAAGGTCTCAACGGGAGAGGTGAATGCTCTCCTGTTGAAGAAAAAAGGGAAAGGCTTTACCTGGCTTGCAAGGAGGATGGATTGGGAGACGAGCCGCAAACTGAATGAGCTGAAGGAGCCGTTCAAGGAAGGCCTGATAGGTTTTGTGACCGAGCCCAAGCGCTTCTACCCGAAGGGACAGACCGCTTCGCACATCCTCGGGTTCTCAAACATCGACGACGAGGGGATTGCAGGGCTTGAGCTTGTTTATAACGATTATTTAAAAGGAGAGGTCAAGAGCGTTTCCGTCGGCATGGACGCGCGCGGCAGGAGCCTTGCGAGCGACGTTAAAGAAGCGGTGCCCGGCAACAGTCTTTTGCTCACCATCGATGAAGGACTGCAATATATTGTCGAGAGAGAATTGACGGCAGCGATGGAGGTGAGAAAGGCAAAGGCCGCCGTTGCGATAATGATGGATCCGAAGACGGGCGAGATCCTTGCGCTCGCCAACAGGCCGACGTATGATCCCAACTTCCCCGCTCAGGCGACGGGCGAGGAAAAACGCAACAGGGCTATAACGGATTTATATGAGCCGGGCTCGACTATGAAGTCGATCCTCGCGTCCGCCGCATTAGAAGAAAAGGCCGTCGGCTTAAGCGATATGTTCGACGTGTCAAGAGGGACTATAAACGTAGCGGGAAAAACGATCCACGACGTTCACAGGCACGGGGTGCTGAATTTTCTGGAGGTCATCAAGAAATCTTCAAACGTCGGCGCCGTAAAAATTGGGATGAGGCTCGGGCAGACAAGGTATTACGACTATCTGAAAAAATTCGGCTACGGTGAGAAGACGGGCCTTGATTTCCCCGGGGAAGTAAGGGGCATTCTCAGAAACGTTAAGAGCTGGTCGGGAACATCTCTGGCCTGTATGTCCATAGGTCAGGAGATCGGCGTTACGCCCCTGCAGATGCTGAGGGCCTATTCCGTGATAGCGAACGGCGGCGTATTGATGAA
The DNA here is from genome assembly GCA_016217725.1 of Nitrospirota bacterium. GTDB lineage: Bacteria > Nitrospirota > Thermodesulfovibrionia > UBA6902 > UBA6902 > SURF-23. Next base: position 7,918 of record JACRHB010000109.1, read on the forward strand.
GCCGTACATTGTTTCGGAGATAATCTCGCCTGACGGCAAGGTGCTTAAACGGAACGCCCCGACCGAGGAAAGAAGGGTCCTCTCCAGGACCACCGCTGCGACCATGAGAGACATCCTGAAAACGGTTGTCGAGCAGGGCGGCACGGCGCAGCGCGCGGGCGTAAAAGGGAATTTAGTCGCGGGAAAGACCGGCACCGCCCAGATCTTCGACCCGAAGACGGGGCATTATTCCAAGAACAGGTTCGTAAGCTCCTTTGTGGGATTTGCCCCTGCCGACGACCCGAAGGTGGCGCTGATCGTGGTTGTTTACGAGCCGGTGGGGGAGAACTACGGCGGACTTGTCGCCGCGCCCGTATTTAAAAACATTATCGAGCACACGTTCACATATCTCGACGTGCCGATGGAAAAAGATGAGAACAATATTTATCTTGTCAGTAGATGAGATTATTAAAGCTTTTAGAAGGGCTGGAGGTAAAATCAAAAACCGGACCTCTCGACGCGGAGATCAAGGGGATCGCTTATGATTCGAGACTCGTAGAAAAAGGTTATCTTTTTGCGGCTGTCAGGGGGCTTTCCGTTGACGGCCATAATTACATAAGAGAGGCGATAAACAGGGGGGCTGCCGCCATAGTATCGGAAAAGGCGGCGGCAAATGTTATTGATGCAAATCAATTTGCCTTTCACAAAGACACTGCCTTTATTGAAGTGCCGGACAGCAGGGAGGCCTTGGCCTTAATCTCTGCTGAGTTTTACGGCAGGCCCTCCGGGAGATTATCGTTAATCGGGATTACCGGGACCAACGGTAAGACAACGACAAGCTTTATTACCAAGAACATCCTTGACGCGGGAGGAAAGAAGTCGGGTCTTTTGGGAACCATCTGTTATATTACGGGAGATGTGAAGACGGCGGCGTCGCATACGACGCCTGAGTCCTTAGACCTCCAAAGATGCTTGAACGAAATGGTGTATAATGAAATGGATTATGCAGTACTGGAGGTTTCCTCGCATGCGCTGGCCCTTAACAGGGTAGAAGGATGCGCTTTTAAGGCGGCGGCTTTTACGAATTTCTCCCAGGACCATCTCGACTTCCACGGCACAATGGATGAGTATTTTAAGGCCAAATGCAGGATCTTCGGCTATCTTGCGCCTGAAGGCGCGGCCGTATTGAATTGGGATGATCCGAAGATCAGGCCGCTGGCTCAAACATTGAAATGCAAAACGGTCACATTCGGTCTCGAAGAAGGAGCGATGATAAGGGCGGAGAAGATAAAAGAAGTCAGAAGTCAGAAGTCAGAAGTCAGAAGTAAAAAGCGGGGCCTATCTGAGGTCCCCCCCTTTGCAAAAGGGGGGTTAGGGGGGATTACCTTTGACGTGAGGACGCCGACGAGCAGGCTCAGAGTGAAATCACAGCTTATCGGTAGGTTCAATGTTTATAACATCCTGACGTCCATAGGGATAGCCTACTCACTCGGGGTCAGCGAGAAAGTGATTCTGCAAGGAATTGAGAATACAAGACCTGTTGAGGGTAGGTTTGAGAATATAGACGAAGGACAGAAATTTTTATGCATAGTTGATTACGCTCATACTGACGACGCATTGAGAAAGCTTATCGAGGAGGCGAGGCATTTGACAAAGGGCAGGGTCATAACCGTATTCGGGTGCGGCGGGAACAGGGATAAGACCAAGAGGCCTTTAATGGGCGCGGCTGCGTCCGGGCTGAGCGATCTCGTGATCGTCACATCCGACAACCCTCGCAATGAAGACCCGTTGGAGATAATTAAAGATATATTGAAAGGCATCGGCAGGAGCAATTATACGGTGCAGCCGGACAGGGCAGAGGCTATCAAAGAAGCGGTCTCGATTGCAAGGGAAGGCGATACCGTGCTTGTCGCAGGGAAGGGACATGAGGAGTATCAGGAGATAAAAGGAGTGAGACATCACTTCAGTGATAAGGAAGTTTTGAAGGAGGAGATAAAAAAGCGGTTGGCGGTTGGCGGTTAGCGAAGTTTTACTAACAACTAACAACTAACAACTAACAACTAAATGTTGACAGTGGACGAAATCATTAAAGCGACCGGAGGCGAGCTGCTGGCCGAAAATTCAAAAACTTTCAGCGGCGTCTCGATTGATTCCCGGACCATAAGGGAAGGGGAGGTCTTTTTTGCCATTCGGGGCGACAGATTGGACGGACATGACTTTCTCGACAAGGCGCTTTTAAAAGGCTTCGGAGCAGTGGTGGATTCCGGAACGACAGCTTTTCCAAAAGGCAAGGTCATAATTCATGTGAAAGACACCCTTAAGGCCCTGCAGGACTTCGCTCATTTTTTGAGGATGAGGCTCGATATCCCCGTAGTGGCGATTACCGGCAGCAATGGAAAGACTACAACAAAGGAAATGGCATATTCGATTCTCTCTAAAAGATTCAAGACCGTAAAGAATGAGGGCAACCTCAACAATCATATCGGATTGCCGTTGAGTCTTATGAAGCTTCAACCGGATGACGAAGCGGTTGTGCTTGAGATGGGCATGAATGCGCCGGGAGAGATAAGAAGACTGCGCGAGATAGCGGTCCCGACCCACGGCGTCGTTACGAACGTCGGCTCCGCGCATCTCGGCAGGCTCGGCAGTCATACGGCGATCAGGGATGCAAAGCTTGAGATCCTTCCTGGACTCAGCGCTGCGGTCTTGAACGCCGACGACAATCTGCTGATGCAGGGGATACTGGAAGCGGAAGATTTCAACGGGGAGATCATCACCTTTTCGGTGGACAACGATTCGCACGTCAGGGCGAAAAATATTCGCGCGACGGAGAGAGGGAGCGATTTCATTCTGGAATTCAAAGACGTGGAAAGCCTTGAGGTCAGTCTGGGCGTTCACGGCGTTTTCAATATATATAATGCCCTTGCAGCGGCGGCGGTCTGCTTTTCTCTCGGCGTACAACCCGGAGAGATAAAGGCCGCGCTTGAGGATTTCAGGGCCTTCTCAATGAGGTTCGAGGTAATTAAAAGGAAAGGGATGACGATAATAAACGATTCATATAACGCCAACCCGTCATCGATGGAAGAAGCGTTAAAAGAGCTGATCCGCATTGGAGCTAAAGGAAGAAAGATAGCGGCGCTTGGAGATATGGGTGAGTTGGATGAATTCTCAGAAGAAGAGCACAAGGCTCTGGTAAATAAGGTATGCAAAATGGGGCTAGACGTCTTTGCGGCAGTCGGTGAAATGATGACGTCGGCTGCTGAGGAATGTAAGAAGCCCATGGGCGGTAAAGCAAGGCCTGAGGTTTACACGTTCAGAAGCGTTGAAGATGCAAATGAGGGCATTCCCGGAATCCTGAAGAAGGCGGATACCGTGCTGATAAAAGGCTCGCGCTCCATGAAGATGGACAAGCTGGCCGAGAGGATATTGAATGTTATATAAGCTGCTTTATTATTTCCACGATCTCTATTCGCCGCTTAACGTATTCAGATACATCACCTTCAGGACTGCGCTGGCGGTCATAACTTCTATGGCGATAACCTTCATAATGGCCCCCTGGGTAATTGCAAGGCTCAGGAAGTACAGCATGACCCAGTACGTAAGGGACGACGGTCCGCTGACCCATCTCAGGAAAGAGGGCACGCCTACAATGGGCGGGATACTGATTATTTTATCCGTTATTACAAGCGTGATGATGTGGGGCGACCTGGGCAATAAATTTATCTGGATCATGATAATTGCAATTGTCGGTTTCGGCTCAATCGGGTTTGCCGATGATTATTTGAAGGCGGTAAAGAGGAACCCCAGGGGCTTGAGGGGATGGTATAAATTCGGCGCACAGATCGCGCTTGCCGTAGTAATAGGGATTTTATTTTATCACGACCCGAACGACGTCTACATCGCCAAGCTGAGCATACCCTTTTTCAAGAAGTGGCTTATAGACCTCGGCTGGTTTTATATACCGTTTACCATCCTTGTCATCGTGGGGGCCTCCAATGCGGTGAATCTTACAGACGGCATCGACGGCCTTGCGATAGGATTGATAGGAATCGCCTCACTCGCAAACGGGGCGCTTGTTTATATCTCAGGGCATGCGGGTTTTTCACAATACCTGCAAGTCCTTTATCTGCCCGGAACAGGAGAGCTTACGGTTTTCTGCGGCGCCATGTTCGGCGCGGCGCTCGGTTTCCTCTGGTACAACAGTTATCCGGCAGAGGTCTTCATGGGAGACGTCGGCTCCCTCGCCCTCGGCGGATCACTAGGGACGCTTGCGGTGATAACAAAACAGGAGATCATCCTTACGGTTGTCGGGGCCATCTTCGTTATAGAGACGTTTTCGGTGATAATCCAGGTGGCGTCATTCAAACTGACCGGCAAAAGGGTCTTTAAAATGGCGCCCATCCATCATCATTTTGAAGTGAAAGGATGGCCGGAGCCTAAGGTGATAATAAGGTTCTGGATAGTAGGTATAGTGCTTGCGCTTTTGAGTCTGACGACGTTGAAGGTGAGGTGAAAAACGTGAACGTGTCCGGTTTACGTGACCGTAGTAGCGTCGGGGTTTATCCCCGACGAATTATCGCCCGGGAAAACCGCCCCCAATTAATGAGGGCGCTACGAGAAGAAAAGAAAAATGACATTTAAGGACAAAAACATAGTTGTTGTCGGGCTTGCGCGGAGCGGGACGGGCGCGGCCAATCTCCTTTCGGCATTAGGCGCGAAGGTTACGATTACCGACAATAAATCGAGAAGCTCATTGGAAGAAAACGTCAAGGGCTTGTCGCCTGACGTCAAAGTCATCACCGACGGGAACCCGTTGGAGGTTTTCGATGCAGCGGATATGGTAGTGATAAGCCCCGGCGTGCCGCTGACCATCCCTCCCCTTGCGGGCGCAAAAGCGAAAGGCGTTCCGATAATCGGCGAGCTTGAGCTTGCGTATCAGGTGATAAAGTCAGAAGTAGGGGCGATTCATGCATCGCCCTTACAGATTCATGAGCCGTTATTTATCGGGATAACCGGGACGAACGGGAAATCGACCACCACCATGCTTGTCGATTTAATGCTGAAAGAGGCGGGGTTCAATACGCTGTTGGGCGGGAATATAGGGATTGCGCTGACGGAGGAGATTTTAAGGTTTGTAGAGGCGGGTTTGAAACCCGCCCCTACGTTGCCTGACTTCGTCGTTGCCGAGATTTCGAGTTTTCAGCTTGAGACAATAAAAGACTTCAGGCCGAAGATAGCGGCAATTCTCAATATTACGCCGGACCACCTCGACAGGTATGATGGCATGGATGATTACGTAGGCGCAAAGGCAAGAATCTTTGAGAATCAGACCCCGGAAGATTTCCTGATCCTGAATGCGGATGACCCGGAATTATTAAAAGTTAGAAGTGAGAAGTTAGAAGTGAGAAGTGAGGAGCTTCCTCAAATAGCTTATTTCAGCCGGAAGAAAGAGGTCGAAGGAATCTATTTGAAAGACGGAATAATTTATTGCAGCTTATTTAACTTCTTACTTCCCACTTCTCACTTCCCACTTATATCTCAGAATGAGATAAAGATCCGGGGCGTTCATAACATCGAGAATGCGATGGCGGCCTCTCTATCTGCGCTTGCCGCCGGATGCTCAATCGATGCGGTAAGGAAAGTCCTCGAAACCTTCCCGGGGCTTGAGCACAGACTGGAGTTTGCAGGCGAGATCAAGGGGGTCAGGTTCGTCAATGATTCAAAAGGGACCAACGTCGGAGCCGTTCTAAAATCACTCGAAGGTTTTGAGAATGTAATACTTATTATGGGCGGCCTCGACAAGGGAAGCGATTTTTCCGTACTGAAAGATTTGGTAAAGCAAAGGGTCATATCTTTGATCCTTATCGGCAAGGCGAAGGATAAGATCGCCGGGGCGCTGGGAGACGCGGCGGAAACGTTTATGGCAAAAGACCTCGAGGCCGCCGTTGAGCTTTCTTTGACAAAGGCCTCGGCAGGCGATACCGTATTGTTGTCGCCGGGCTGCGCGAGCTTCGACATGTTCCGGGACTTCGAGGACAGGGGGAGGAAGTTTAAAGAAGCGGTGCGGAAGTTAGTCTCTTCGCAGATAGATCCTGTACAAAATGAAAAGAAGAATTAACCACAGAGGTCACAGAGAAGATGAGAGGTTGGGAAGTTGAGAAGATGAGAGAAAAAATGATATTTGTCTTTTCTCAAGTTCATAACTTCTTAACTTCTTTCACTCCGTGCCCTCTGTGGTGAAAAAATATTTTAGTTCTTATAACTGACAACTGATTATGAATAAGAGAGACACAAAAGGGGTCATAATATCGGTAGTGATGCTCGTATGCATCGGGATCCTCATGGTTTACAGCTCGACCGTCCTGATGTCCATGAGGAAGTACGGCAACAGCTTTCATTATTTGTTGAATCACGTCTTTACGGTCTTTGTCGGTATTATAGCGATGATCGTATTGTCAAGATTGGACTATCAAGGCTTGAGACGGCCGTTATTTCATATAGCGAAATTTCGGGTGTCGTCCGTTCACGTGCTGATGGCGATTGCGCTGATATCATTATTCCTCGTATTCGTGCCCGGCGTCGGCGTCTCCGCCAATGGGGCGAGGAGATGGCTCAGGCTGTGGCCCACTACGTTTCAACCTTCGGAATTTGTGAAGCTGGTGATGGTCATATTCTTAGCCGATTACATGGATAAAAATCTTCACCGGATGAAGGACGTCCGGTACGGCATTTTGATCCCCGTCGGCGTGATGCTTTCATTTCAGGGGGTCATCATATTCCAGCCGGATTTCGGAGCGGTAATGAGCCTGGGCATCCTTACTATCGGGCTTATGATACTCGGGGGGGTAAGGTTGAGATACATAGGCTGCATGCTCCTCCTGGCCGTGCCGGTTGCTTATAAGCTCGCCGCGTCCGCATCATACAGGGTGAAGAGAATCACATGCTTTACCGACCCGTGGAAAGAGCCGTTAGGCTGCGGGTTTCAGCTTGTGCAGTCTTTTATCGCCTTCGGCAACGGCGGGATTTCAGGACTCGGTCTCGGGGGCAGCAAGCAGAAGCTGTATTTTCTCCCGGAGGTGCATACGGACTTTATTTTCTCGCTGATCGGAGAAGAGCTGGGACTCATCGGCGCTGCGGCGGTGCTCGTTCTCTTTCTCTATTTTTTTATAAAAGGCGTTAAGATCGCCAACAAGACTAAGGACTCGTTCGGTTATTTCCTGACGCTCGGACTGACGCTGATGATAGGCGTTCAGGTCCTCATTAATTTCGCCGTGACGACGGGGCTGATGCCTACCAAGGGGCTGCCGCTGCCTTTTATAAGCTACGGCGGCTCTTCGCTGCTTATCAACCTTGCAGCCGTCGGTATATTGATAAGCATTTCAAGAAAAAATGAGAGCAGGACGGAAAGCCAAACGCCTGCGGATGGTTTTTCGCTCCATGAGCATTATATGTTCAACAGACCGCAGAGGGCGAGAAGATGATGGAAGGGGCCGGGCGAAAGAACATGTTGAGCGACACCTTAAATTTCGTGAACCGTGACCGTTGTCCGTGTCCGTTCTTTTTTTACGGACACGTTAACCGGACACGTATTACGAGTAGAAGCCTGCTTTGTTATAAGAGGTTATGAATTATGTGGGGTAGAAGAATATTCGAAAGGGTAATATGAACATCATCATAGCGGGAGGCGGCACCGGAGGGCATGTCTTTCCGGCAATCGCGATTGCGAAAGAGCTTAAGAAGACCTTCCCGGACGCCGGGATCACCTTTGTCGGGACTACACGAGGGATAGAGTCGAAGATAGCCCCGAAAGAAGGGTTCGACATAAGATTCATAAGGTCTGAAGGGCTTGTCGGCAAAAACCTCTTCAAGACGATCAAATCAGCTTTGAAATTGCCCCTGTCATTTTCGGATTCCCGCAGGATATTAAAAGAGCTTCAGCCGGAGCTTGTGTTAGGCGTCGGAGGCTACAGCTCGGGACCCGTTCTATTGTGCGCCTCATTGATGGGCATACCGACAATGATCCATGAACAGAACACGATCCCGGGACTTGCCAATAAAATCCTCGGAAGATTCGTAGACACCATAGCGGTGACATACCATGAAAGCTTGAATTATTTTCCCCGGGATAAAACGTATCTTACCGGCAATCCCATAAGGAGCGAGATACTGACCGGAGACAGGGAGAGGGGATACAAAACTTTCAGCCTTGATAAGAAGCTTTTTACCATATTCGTGTTCGGTGGAAGTCTGGGCGCAAGCCGTATCAACAGCGCGGTCAGCGAGGCCCTTGCGTATCTTGAGCCGTATAAAGACAGGATCCAGTTTTTGCACCAGACGGGGGATAAGGATTTCGATACCGTGAGGGAGGCTTACCGGGTCCGTGAATTCAGGGGGACCGTCATCCCGTTCGCGCATGAAATGGCGGACGCATATGCCGTGGCCGACCTTATCATTTCAAGGGCGGGCGCAACCACCCTTGCCGAGCTGACTGCATGCGGAAAGGCGGCGATACTCATCCCGTATCCGTTTGCGGCAGGCAACCACCAGGAGATCAACGCGCGGAAACTGTGGGATATCGGGGCGGCCCAGATGATACTCGACAGGGATCTGAACGGCAAAACGCTTGCCGACCTTGTCAAATACATGCTGGAAGACCCTGACGCGATCGGGCAGATGGAGCGTATCAGTAAATCACTCGGCAACCCTGAAGCTGCCGCGAGGATCCTCGAGCTTATGACGGGACTGTTAAAAAAAAAATTGCAAAATGAAGATTGCAGAATGCAAGTTATGGAGAATGAATTTAAATAAAAACACCCTCCCCTTAATCCCCTCCCATCGAGGGAGGGGAGATAGATATTTCCCTCTCCCCTGGTGGGAGAGGGTTAGGGAGAGGGGGATTTAAAAGGTTATTAACCATGTACAAACGGTTTGAGAAAATTCACTTTGTAGGCATCGGCGGCGTCGGCATGAGCGGCATCGCGGAGGTCCTTCATAATCTCGGCTATGACGTTTCCGGCTCTGATTTAAAAGAATCCGAAACCACGAACAGGCTGAGAGAGATCGGCATTGACATTACTATCGGACACAAGGCGGAAAATATCAAAGACGCCGACGTGGTTGTGATCTCTTCCGCGGTCTCGTCTTACAATCCTGAAGTCGAGGCTGCAAAAAGGCTGTCGATACCGGTGATACCGAGGGCGGAGATGCTCGCGGAGCTGGCGCGCTTGAAATACGCGGTCCTCATTGCCGGGGCGCACGGAAAGACGACGACGACGTCTTTGATAGCGAGCGTCCTTGCCGAGGGGAAATTCGATCCGACCGTCGTGATAGGCGGGAAATTGAAAGGCCTCGGCAGCAGCGCAAGGCTCGGACAGGGCGAGTTCCTTGTGGCGGAAGCGGACGAGAGCGACGGCTCCTTCCTGAAGCTTTCTCCTACCATAGCGATTGTGACGAACATAGACAGGGAGCACATGGATTATTTCAAGACGCTCGAGGAGATAAAGAATGCCTTTCTTTCATTCGTCAATAAAATACCGTTTTACGGGCTTGCCATCCTGTACGGAGACAATGAGCACATAAGAGAGATACTGCCGAAGGTCCAGCGAAGGTTCATCACATACGGGATGAGCGAAAACCATGACCTCACGGCAAAGAATATAAAGACGGACGGCTTCAAGACGAGCTTTGAGACGGTCCTGAACGGCAATACACTGGGGACCTTTGTGGTCCCGCTTCCCGGGGTTCACAATGTGTGCAACTGTCTTGCCGCTATCGCTGCGGCAAGGGAGCTTGAGATGGAGGCGGATGACATCAGGAAGGCCTTGAAGAATTTCAGCGGCGTGCAGCGGCGTTTTGAGCTCAAGGGAGAGGCCGCCGGCATTAAAGTGATAGACGACTACGGGCACCACCCGGCGGAGATAATGGCGACTTTAAAAGCGGCAAAAGATGCGGTAATTCAGAGCACGGAACACGGAACACGGAACATAGACAATCGTTCAACGTTCAACGTTCAACGTTCAACGAAAAGCTTTGGCAGACTGGTAGTCCTTTTTCAGCCTCACAGGTTCACAAGGACCAGGGATCTGTTTAATGATTTTGTTCATGCCTTTACCGACGCGGACAAGGTCGTGCTGATGGACATTTATCCCGCGGGAGAAAAGCCTATTGAAGGGATCAATTCCGGGGTCTTATTCAATGAGCTGAGGAAGACCGTCAAAGACCTTGAGCATATAAAAGACCGGGCCGGGATTTTAGACTATCTCAACAGCGAGCTGAGGGAAGGAGACGTCCTGTTGACGCTCGGCGCCGGGGACGTATGGAAGATCGGAGAGGAGTTTTTGAAGGTTAAAATTGAGATGTAGCGTCGGGGTTTATCCCCGACGAAAAGACCGCCCCCAATGAATGAGGGCGCTACCAAGATTAAGGTGAATTAATTGATTGACAAAGAGTTGAAAGAGATATTCGACAGGGGGATTTTCAAGGGCGAGATGAAGTTTGACGAGCCGATGTCCGCCCATACGTCCCTGAGGATCGGGGGGCCTGCTGATGTCATGGTGTTTCCTGAAGACCCCGTATCCTTAAAGAACGTCCTTCTCGCTGCAAAAAAGGAAAATATACCGGTATTCATTCTCGGAGGCGGGACGAACCTTCTTGTTTCAGACGAGGGGATCGAAGGCCTGGTCATATCGTTGAAGGCATTCAGGGGCATTGAATTTACGAGAGACAGCGACGATAAAACCGTCGTGCTGTACGTCGGCGCAGGCGAGCCGCTTGCCGGTCTCCTGAATTTTGCGCAAAGGAACGGCTGCACCGGACTTGAGTCCCTCACCGGGATTCCCGGGTGTCTCGGAGGCGCGGTTTATATGAACGCGGGCTCTTTCGGCGTTGAGCTGAAGGACGTGATAGTTTCCGTCGCCGTGATGGATATGAGCGGGAGCATCTCGATATTGGAAAAAGATAAACTAAATTTTTCATACAGGAATTCGAACCTCCCGGAAGGCTCAATAATACTCAGCGCAAACGTTGCGCTGCTAAAGGACGCTCCTGAAGACATATTAAGGCGCATGAAGGAATTTCTGCAAAAGAAGAAGAACACCCAGCCTCTCGGAGAGCCTTCGGCCGGATGCGTTTTCAGGAATCCCGAAGGAGCTGCGGCAGGAAGGCTGATAGACGTCGCCGGGTGCAAAGGCATGAGGGTCGGCGGGGTCGAAGTGAGCGGAGCGCATGCGAATTATTTTATTAATAAAGGCAGAGCGACGTGCAGGGATTTTCTCGATCTGATGGAGCTTGTAAAGGCGAAGGTTAAAGAACACAGCGGCATTGTTCTTGAGCCGGAGATTAAGATAGCGGGAAGGAGATAAACGGATTTTGGCCACAGATAAACACAGACGAAGAAAAAGTGAGAAGTCCGTGAAAGTCTGTGGCAAAAAATATTTAGAGGAGCTTCAATGACTAAAGGTTTAATCACAACAAGAAAAATCGGCGTATTGATGGGGGGCGAGTCCCCGGAGAGGGATATCTCCATCAGGAGCGGGCTTGCGATATATCAGAGTCTGCAGGAGATGGGTTACGGCTCCGTTCCCATCGACATCAGCAAGGACATTGTTAATGCATTGAAAAAAGAAAAGATCAAGTTTGCATTCCTGGCCTTGCACGGGGGCATAGGGGAAAACGGGGCGATGCAGGGGATGCTCGAAGTGCTTGGGATCCCATATACAGGCTCGGGCCTTTTAGCGTCTGCGCTCGCGATGGACAAGGAGGTTTCCAAGAAGATATTCATATATCACGGACTGCCGGCTGCGCCATTTGTAATTGTCAGTCAAAAATCAAAAGTCAAAAGTCACCCCCCCCCTCCCCCCCTTGCTAAGGGGGGGCAACGGGGGGGTGGTAATTTCGAGCTCCAAACTCCCGACTTTCCTTTGCCCTGGGTCGTCAAACCCGTTGCGGGAGGCTCAAGCATCGGGGTGAGCATCATTAAAGAGGAAAAGGATTTGAACCCCTCTCTTGAGAAGGCCTTCTCTCTCGGACAGAGGGTGATGATCGAAAAGTTCATTCCGGGGAAAGAGGTGCATATCGGGATGCTCGGGCACAAGGTTTTAGGAGGGGTGGAGGTGAGACCCTCGTTGGAATTCTACAATTATGAGGCGAAATATACGTCCGGCCTTACCGATTATATCATCCCTCCGGAGATTGACGAAGCGACATATGAAAATGCAAAAGGCATCGCCCTTAAGGCGCACCAGGCTCTCGGGTGTTCAGGGGCGAGCAGGGTGGACCTGCGGCTGGATGAAGGCAGCGTCCCACATATACTTGAGGTCAATACGCTGCCGGGCATGACTACAACGAGCCTGCTGCCGAAAATAGCAAAGTCGGCAGGCATAAGCTTTAATGGCCTTATAGAGGAGATAATAAGACTTGCGCTCAAAGAATAACAGACGGAAACCGGCCTCGCGCCGTCAGGGAAGGCTTGCATTAATTATTAAGAGGATCGTCATTTTCACGTCAATAGCCGTTGCCGCCGTATCCGTTGTATCAGGCGCATATTTTTTGGCGCAGGCCTTCTATGTAAGGGGCCTTCAGGTTTACGGCAGCAGCCATCTCGATAAAAGGGACATTGAAAGTATTCTGGATATCGACGGGAAGCAGTTGTTGTACCTCAGTCTGAAAGACATTGATTCAAAGCTGAAGGGCAGCGCCTGGATAAAAAACACTTCCTTGAGATGGCGTCTGCCCGGCACGCTCGTGATCAATATCGAAGAGGCCGCACCGAAGGCCCTGCTTGATTTCGGGGGAAAGACGCTCCTCGTAAATGAAGACGGCGACGTAATGGAAGAGCTCCAGGATGCGGCTACGCCGTTTCTGCCCGTTATAAAAGGAATAGACCCGAGGTATAAGAAAGAGATGTCGGAAGCCATGAAATTGGTTGAAGCTCTTGTCGCAAAGAATATCCTTGCCGACAGGCAGTACGTGGAAGTGGGGCTTGAGTCCTACGGCCTGACTGCGAACATCGACGGGGAGCTCGTCAAGGTCGGCTACGGGCGATATTCGGAGAAATTCGACAAATGGACGGAGCTTGAGCCGGAGCTGCGGAAACGCGGCGTACCCATTCAATACGTGGATCTGAGGTTCAAAGACTCCGTGATCGTAAAGCCGGTAAAACCGGTGAAGGAGTCGAAAGATAAAAAGAAGGAGAAGAAGATTTAAAAAGTTGTTAGTTGTTAGTTTTTAGTCTAACAACTAACAACTAACAACTGAACAACCTATGCACTTCGGATTTATAAAAGACATATCGGCGAAACACAACAGGATCATCGCGGGGCTTGATGTCGGCTCGACAAAGGTATGCGCGGTTGTCGGAGAGGTCCATCCCTTGAAAAAGCCGGGGAGCGGCCCTGACGGCGGGATCAATGTCATCGGTTTCGGGACCGCGCCGTCAAGAGGGATCAAGAAGGGTCTCGTCATCAACATCGAGCAGACGGTGGAGTCGATCAAGGGAGCGGTGAAATCGGCGGAGGATGCGTCGGGTGTCGATATAAAGGCCGTCAATATAGGAGTTACCGGAAGCCATATAGGATATCTTTCGAGCCAGGGAGTAATTGCCGTAAAGGAAAAAGAGATAGGACCAAGAGAAGTCGATATGGTAATCGACGCTGCAAGGGCCGTTGCCGTCCCGTTTGACAGGGAGATACTTCACGTCATTCCGTCGGAGTTTATTGTAAACGGCCAGAACGGGATTACCGATCCGCGCGGCATGGTGGGCGTAAGGCTTGAGGCAAAAGTCCAGATCATCACCGGCGCAGCGTCATCCATACAGAATTTAGTTAAATGCTGTCAGAAGGCGGGGCTTGAAGTCCTCGACGTCGTATTTCAGCCTGTCGCCACTGCTGACGCGGTCCTTACACGGGATGAGAAAGAGCTTGGCGCTGCTCTTATAGATATCGGCGGCGGCACGACCGATATCGCGCTTTTTCAGGAAGGGAATATCTTCCATTCGGCGGTATTAACAATAGGGGGCGGCAGCTTCACGAATGACGCGGCGATAGGTTTAAGACTTCCTTTTCAAGAGGCGGAGAGCATTAAAAGAAAATACGGCTGTTCGATGCTTTCCTTATCAAATAGGGAAAGAGAAATGGAAGTCGAATACGGAGACGGCAAGATAAGCAGAAGGATCCCGGGGACGCATCTGATAGAGATTCTTCAGCCGCGCGCGGAGGAATTGTTAGGCATGATTAAAAGCGAGATCTCCGGCAGGGGTTTTCATAAGCTTTTGAACTCCGGCGTGGTGCTGACGGGAGGAGCGGCCTTGATGGGAGGGATGGACGTGATGGCGGAGAACATACTTGAGCTTCCCGTAAGGATCGGCAGTCCGATGAATATCGAAGGCCCCGCGGATTTCAATAACCCCGCGTATGCGGCAGGAGCGGGGCTTGTAATCAGGGAGGCCGGGGAAAGCCTGACTGAACAGGGTCTCGACGGCGGAAATATATTGAACGGGATAAAATCAAAAATGAGCTGCTGGTTTAAATTGTGATTTTAAGAATTGTCACCCTGAGTCGAAGGCGAAGGGTCTCACATCGGAGATTCTTCGCTTCGCTCAGAATGACAATCGGCAGTAATGAATAAGAAATGTGTTTTATAAATTTCAAATAAAATTTCTTTAAAGGAAAGGAGAGCGTTATGAAGATTTTTGAATTGGAGGAGGTCCAGGGATACTACAATAACAGCAACCCTGCAAAGATCAAGATCGCAGGGATAGGGGGCGGCGGATGCAATGCCGTGAACAGCATGATAGCGTCAAACCTGCAGGGAGTGGAATTCATCGCCGTCAATACCGACGCGCAGGCGCTTGAGCTGTCCCTTGCGCATCAGCGCGTGCAGATAGGCAACTCTTTGACAAAGGGTCTCGGCTCCGGGGCCAACCCCGAGATCGGCAAGCAGGCGGCGCTCGAAGACAGGAGCTTGATAGAGGACGCGTTAAGGGGCGCCGACATGGTCTTCATAACGGCAGGCATGGGCGGAGGGACCGGCACCGGGGCGTCCCCGGTAGTTGCGGAAATAGCAAGGGAGCTGAACATTCTGACAACCGCGGTTGTAACCCGGCCGTTCCTTTTTGAGGGGAACAAACGCGGAAGGAACGCCGAGCAGGGGATAAAAGAGCTCCAGAAACACGTCGATTCGATCATCGTCATCCACAACAGCAGGCTGTTGAACATTACCGAGAAGGAAACGACCTGGCTTCAGGCCTTAAACCTCGCAAACGACGTCCTGAGGCAGGCGGTCAGAGGCATCTCGGATCTAATACTCGTTCCCGGACTTATCAATCAGGATTTTGCGGACATAAGGACCATCCTGGCAAACAGCGGAAGGTCGCTGATGGGCATCGGCAATGCAAGCGGTGAACACAGGGCCATAGACGCGGCCAAGATGGCGATAACAAGCCCCCTGTTGGAGGAAACCTCCATTGATGGCGCCAAAGGCGTATTAATAAACATCACTGGAGGTTCCTCCCTCTCATTCCATGAAGTCCATGAGGCGGCGAGCCTTGTCAGGGACGCCGTGCACGAAGACGCCGAGATAATCTTCGGCTCGGTGATAGACCCCGACCTCGACGATAAGATCGTCGTTACCGTGATCGCGACCGGCTTTGAAGAAAAGACCCGCGCGGTTATGCCCTCGTATGATAAATGGAGGCCGTCAAAAGACATAAACACGCTGAAAGGCTCGCACAGGCTGCTGTCAAAAGACACCCTCAAGCTCGAGGATGAGAATTATCTCGACGTCCCCACGTTCATGCGGAAAAACGGTTTCACCGACGACAAGAGCGTTACAATCGAAAACGCCCATATAACCCCTCCCAATTAACGGGGAGGGGTTCCGGCTTTTCCTCAATCCATTGGGCTTCCGACCGAAAGCAGCAATTCACGGTGAAAAACAGGATGTTGTTTTCATAAGCTTATTGGGTTAAGGAGAATATATTTTTCGCAACGTGTTATCCTAATAAAGACATCCACGGATTATTCCCGAATTTTTCCAATAATTATATAACCCA
>JACRHB010000110.1 GCA_016217725.1 Nitrospirota bacterium
ACTTCTTACTTGCTTGCCTTACCCTTATCGTATTGCCGTGCGCTTCGAGGCCTTCGACGGCGGCGAGGGTCTCGACAGTTCCGGCAAGCTTGTCGAAGCCTTCTTTGGCGGCGTTGATCAGGCTTGTGCGTTTTATGAAATCATACACGCCGAGCGGCGATGAAAAGCGGGCCGTGCCGCTTGTCGGGAGCGTGTGATTCGGTCCTGCGGCATAATCGCCGAGCGGCTCGGGCGTCCATTTGCCTAAGAAAACCGCCCCGGCATTTTTTATCCCGGGTAATAAGCTTGAAGGCCTTCGGGTCATTATCTCAAGATGCTCGGGCGCGATACGGTTTGCGATCTCTACCGAGCTGTCCATATCCTTTGTGACGATTATCGCCCCGTATTTCCGCAGAGATCTCTTCGCGATGTCTTTCCTTTTAAGGTTTCTTAACTGCTTTGAAAGCTCCGCCTGCGCCTTCTCTGCAAGTGCTTCCGAGTCGGTAATCAGGATCGACGACGCCATTTCATCATGCTCCGCCTGGCTGAGCAAGTCTGAGGCGATAAAAGCCGGATCGGCTGTCTTGTCGGCAATTATTAAAACCTCGCTCGGCCCGGCGATCATATCGATGCCGACGTCTCCGAAGACTATTCTCTTTGCGACCGCAACAAAAACGTTTCCGGGGCCGACGATCTTATCAACCTTCTTTATCGTCTCCGTTCCGTAAGCCAGCGCCGCCACGGCCTGAGCGCCCCCGATCCGATAGACCTCCTTCACATTGAGCAGTTTTATCGCGGCGGCAACGTAGGGATTGATCTTCCCGCCCGGGGTCGGAACGCACAGAGCGATCTCCTTAACGCCCGCAACCTGCGCGGGTATTACGTTCATCAGGACGGTGGAAGGATACGCCGCCTTGCCGCCGGGGACATACACGCCGACTCTTTCAAGCGGCCTTATTATCTGTCCGACGGTGACGCCGTTTTCGGTGAATTGCCAGGACCTTTCTCTCTGACGCTCATGAAAGGTCCTTATTCTTTGGGCTGCGTGTCCAAGCGCCTTTAAAAAATTATCTTCCGATCCTTTCGCGGACGCTTCGATCTCTTCCCGGTTGATCGCAAGTCCCTCCGGCTTTATGGAATCAAACTTCTCCGTATATTTTTTAACCGCCTTATCGCCTTGCCTTTTTACATCCGCGATAATTTTTCCAACGGTCTTCCATATGTCGCCTTCAACTGTCGAAGCGGAAGCCCTCTGCTTCAGAAGCCGGATAAATGCAGCGGCCCGGTTGCCTTTTATAATCCTCATTTGATTCTCCTGATCTTCGCCCCCAGCGTTTTTAATTTCTCCTCTATTTTCTCATAACCCCTGTCGAGATGATACACCCTGTCTATTACGGTTGCGCCTTTTGCTGCAAGGCCTGCAACGACGAGCGAAGCGCTGGCCCGCAGATCGGTCGCCATGACAGGGGCGCCTTTTAAGGAGCTTACTCCTTTGACCGTTGCGGTGGAGCCCTCAACGACTATGTCGGCACCCATCCTTCTCAGCTCGGCCACGTGCATGAACCTGTTCTCAAATATATTCTCCGTTATAATGCTTGTGCCGTCGGCTAGCGCCATCATCGCCATGAACTGGGCCTGCATGTCCGTAGGGAAACCCGGATACGGCATGGTCTTGATGTCTACGGACAACAACCTCTCCGGCCCTTTGACGGAGAGCTTATCGTTTTTCTGTGTGATCTTTACTCCGGCTTCTTTCAGCTTATTGATTATCGCCTCAAGATGCCCCGGCCTGCTCCCCTTTATCTTTACGTCTCCCTGCGTTATGGCTGCGGCGGCAAGAAACGTGGCGGTCTCTATCCTGTCGGGGATGACCGTGTAATCAAGAGGCTTGAGTCTGTTGACGCCGTTTATTTTAATAACGCGTGTACCCGCTCCTTCTATGTCCGCTCCCATCGATATCAACGCGTTTGCAAGGTCCGCGACCTCAGGCTCACAGGCTGCATTTTCAAGGACGGTCGTCCCGTCTGCAAGCGCAGCGGCCATCATCAGGTTTTCCGTTCCGGTCACCGTGGGGATGTCAAAATAGATTTTTGCGCCCTTTAACCGTTTGGCCGAGGCTTCAATGTATCCTTCCGAGAGCTTTATTTTCGCTCCCATTTTTTCAAGCCCCATGATGTGCAGGTTTATGGGTCTTGCGCCTATCGCGCAGCCGCCGGGCAAAGACACCTTTGCCTGGCCCGTCCTCGCAAGCAGGGGGCCCAGCACAAGCACGGATGCCCGCATGGTCTTAACGAAATCATACGGGGCGTCAACAGATGTTATCGTTTTCGACTTTAGTATAATCCGGTTGTCTTCAAGATGAAAACCAAAACCGATGTGGGCCAGCAGGCTGCCCATTGTTCTTACATCACGTAGATGAGGCACATTGTGTATTATGTTTTCTCCGGAGCTGAGAATAGCCGCGGTCATGAGCGGAAGCACGGCGTTCTTCGCCCCGCTGATCGTCACCTCGCCGCGCAGTCTTACTCCGCCGATGATTTCTATTTTGTCCATTGTGAGTGCAGTATCTTAGTCTGTAAGCTCCTGAAGATTTTAGAAACAATATACATGCCGCATAATTTTAGCAGTATCTCCGGCTAAAATTCCATACATTCATTCCATGCACTTGACAGGGCAGTCAAACCGTTATATATAAATGCTAATGAAGCAATCCATAACTTGAAAGGAGGAATCATGGCTATCTACATTGCATTAAGCAAGCTTACCGACGAAGGGAGAAAGACCCTCAAAAACCGTCCTGAAAGGATCAAAGAGGTCAACAAGGAGATAGAAGCAATGGGGATCAAGGTGCTGGAGCAATATGCGGCGCTGGGGCCTTACGACTTTATCACTCTTCTGGACGCTGCGAACAATGAAGCGGTATTGAAGATGTCGGTTGATCTCGGCTCCCGGGGCACTGTTCAGCTTATGACCCTGCCGGCCATTACGGCGGATGACTTTATTAAGGCTCTGAAATAGAGCCGCAGGTTTATATAAATTCAATGCCGACGCTGTAGTTGTCATCCGTCATCCTGGTGCTCCATTTGACGATCCCCGTCTTCGGTACGGTTCCGTCATTGAAGCTGACCACATCCCCGGGTGCAAGGGGATGATTTAACCGGATGCTCATCCCGGCGTCGCTGACATTGAATATGTCGTCTTCCATGTTTAAGTGAAGCATCCCGAGTTTGTCGAGGATGCTCAGAGAGCAATTGAAGGTTTTTATTATATGAGGTCTCTGAGGTTTTTTAGTATCATCAGACACGTTGTCGCTAAGATGTTGCTCCCCGCTTGATACTTTATCAATAAAAGCCTTTACTACGGAGAGATCAAACGGCTTCGGGATAAGCAGAGACGCATTATCTTCTATAGTACTTTTCATTTCATCAGTTAAAAAACTCGCCGTCATGATGACGACCTTGGTTTTAGGGGACACCTCTTTTATCTCTTTCATAACGATAAGACCGTTTATATCCGGGAGGTTAATGTCAAGGAAACATATATCAAAGGAGCAGAGGCTTACTTCTTCAATGGCTTCTCTGCCGTTTACAACGGTCCTGACCTCTCCTTTAAAGCCGCAGACCTTGTGAAGGGCCTGTGAAAGCCCCGTTAGAATCAGCGGCTCGTCATCGACTATCAGTATCCTATTTATCATTTTAGTTGTGTCATTCCGGCTTGTCCGGAATCTTTACTTTAAGAAGGATTCCCGATCCCGAAGTTTCGGGAGGAATGACATACCATCCATTTGTGCGCTAACGAAAACTTATTAACAGAATATATCAAGCAATTAGCATACCACCTTAAAGCCAATCTGTTTTTTATGCATTATGAAGTCGTCATCACGGTGAATTGATACCTCATATGACAACTACGGTTATTCGTATAAAGTGTTTTTACAGTTTATACATAAAATATTCATGCCCTGACCTGTTGATATCAACAATTGCATGTGGATATAAACAGCTTTTAATAAGATAATGGATTAAGATAATTTAATTCGGCTGCGTAACTACTGGATTTAAAAGAGCATTCCCCCTCCAAAAACAACTGGCATAATCATTGCTTTTACCCATGCTAAACAGTAAGGAAAAGGTTAATAAATGAATACCGAGATAAGAAACGAGGAGAGCGAGTTAAAGATCATAGCAAAAAAGACATCCCGCCGGTCCTTAGAGAATCCCGGCATCAGGCATCTCCTTCGCTTTCATCACCGGGAAGACAGGCAAGATGGTTGCTCTAAATACTTTGTAACCTTTTCTACTTATAATGGCCGGTCTTTGCTGCCTTCTCAAAAAGATTGTGTATTCAACGCCATCAGGTTCTGGGACGGTAAAAAATACGAGCTCTTTGCAGTTGTGGTGCTGAACGACAATGTGCACATGATAATAAAACCCCTTACTGCGCTTCCCACAATAATTCACAGCATTAAGCGCTTCACTACTTACCAGATCAATAATACAGCCGTTAGGAGCGGGAAGTTATGGCAGGATAAAGATTTTGACAGCGTTATAGAAAACGGGAAGGAGCTCCTGAAGCAGGTTGAATATATTGCAAATAATCCGTTAAAGGATAATTCAGCCGGAATATATGATAACCACAGATGGTCATATATAAGAAGCTGAATAAGGAGGAGAAAATGGATAACAGCAAACAAAACAAGACAAAATCTTTCTTGAAATCTACGGTGAAATTCGTAGCCGGCATGTTTTTATTTTCCGTTATGGCCCTTGCGGTTATTGCAATGTACCTCATAGTTGTATAACGAATTCTTCAAGTTAAGAAAGAACCCTTCTCATACGATCAGGGAAGGTTAACGCACGGTGAAATGACCATTACTGGTGAAAAAACCATTAGATGATTGTTGTCCAGTTGATGCTTTTTCAGGCGCAGATATAGTTCGGGGAAAAGAAGGCGTTAAAAGAGGAAACGATTCAGTGAAGCGATCTATTCCTAAAATTTTGTTACTGATAATAATAGCCTTATCTTATGCCGAACCGGCTTATTCCTTTTTTCACGTCCAATTGCTTTACGTCATAGACAGCGGGTTCTCAAAGACCGATTACCTTGTCAATCCCTCCGATATCTTTTTTGATGAGGTGAAAAAGGAGCTTTACGTTACCGACGTGGGCAAGCACAGGATATTGGTGTTTGATTCCAACGGCAGGCTTTCGGCGGAGCTGAAGGAGATCGAAGGGATCAAGACCCCTATCTCCATAGTAGTGGACAAGAAGGGGATGATATACCTTATCGACGCGCAATTGTCGAACGTGACCGTTCTTGATTACCAGGGCAGGCTGATCGATGTCTTTGATAAGGACTACCTGTTCTCGGGCGAGTCCACGAAACCGTACAGATTGTTTAAGAGCCACGACGACGGCATCTATTTGATGAGCTCGAATACCCGTCTCTACAAAATAGACCCCGACAGCCATAAGGTAGCCCCTTTTAAGTTGAATATAGATCCAAATAAACCGGAGCTTGTTATGGTGCTTACCGCAACGACCGACAGCAGCGGGAACATATATTTCGGCGACATGAGGCCCGGGCAGGTGGTGGTGTTTGACGGCAGCGGGAATTATCTCAAACGCATCGGCGAGCCGGGCGGCGGAGACAGGCAGATAAGCAGACCCACGGGCGTTGCCGTTGATAAAGAGGGCAGGACCTTTGTAGTCAGCACGATCCGGCACATGGTCCTTTGCTATGATTCGGACGGCAGGTTTGTATGGGAATTCGGAGGGATGGGCACGTCACCCGGATACTTTTACTTACCTACGAAAATAGTGAGCGACGGCGAAAACAGACTTTATGTCCTCGATGCATCCCTGAAGAGGGTGCAGGTCTTCGAGGTTAATTAATTACAACAAAGCATATTTAATGAAAGGCCAAACCGTTCGTGAGGATGGGGCGGAAAGCCGAGGGTCCCGAAGCTTCGGGACAGCCTGGCTGCCAACAAGAATGAAAGGAGGCGGTTGAAGGGAAAAATTGAGATGTTTTTAAGCAGTACAAAATTCAAAAAGTAAATCAAGATCATACAAATTAAGGAGGAAAAGAAAAATGAAAAAGCTTACATTGATAAGCATGACAGCGCTGGCAGTTATAGCCCTGGCGTTTTCAGCCTATGCTCTTGCGCCGTCACAGACCGGCAACGGCGTAAATACAGGCCTTTACCATGCATATGACGGCCTGATCTGCTCAGACTGCCATACAATGCATAACAGCGAAGGCGGCGCGCCCATGGCGATTACCGGCGGGCCCAATCATGAGCTGCTCAAGAAAGCAACCACCACGGACGTATGCTTAAGCTGTCACAAGGAAGGCTCCAATACCTCGGCGACCGACTCAATCGGCGCTTTCGACAGCGGCTGGAGTGCGCCGATCGTAATGACCCTCGACGGCGATTATGCGAAGAACAAAGGGATCGCAATGCCGGGCGGCGATTTCTATTACAGTAATATATCCCCGGGCAAAGGACATAACCCATACAAGAGCGGAAATGAATCCTCCGTCGAAATGATCGCAGATCCCATCCTCGGCGTGACCCCGCCCGGAGGCTCCTTGTCCGACGGCGGCAACTGGGACTGCCATAGCTGCCACGGCATGCACAGCCGCTTCAGCGACACATACAGCGCGTTCAGGCAGATCCAGAGAAAAGTCAACGGCATAGTCCATACAGGCTGCGACCAGACGGTCGGCGTGATCGAATCCTCTCCGTGCAACACCGCTAAAGTAGGCACAACAGCGGCCGGCTTCGAGGCGATACTGTCCAACACAAGAGGAAACATCCAGGCTGACGGTTTAACGTATGAAAATACGGACTTAGACGGCGGGCTGGAAGGTGCAGATCTCTGGGCTCCGGAGAGCGATTCCAACCACAACGTTTACAAGGGCGGCTTGTCAAGCTTCTGCTCCACATGTCACGGCGGCTTCCACGGCGGGGCAGAGACAGGCGGAGATGCAATCGCCACCTCTTCAACGGGGAACACTGCCGACGGCACAAGCAAGGCCTGGATGAGGCATCCTACAAACGTAGGTTTCTCCGGCGATGCTAACGAGAAATACAAAGCAACCAGCTACACAAAGGTAGTAGTAAACACCCAGGGCACCAACCCCAATCCGGGCGGCTATGACTACAAGTATCCGCTTGCAAAGGTAGCAGGCACCTGGACGACCTCAACCACCGGCACAGTGGCCACCGGCGATAAAGTAATGTGTCTTTCATGTCACGTGGCCCATGCCAGCAGGTACGACAACGCGACCAGATGGAATGTGAATTCCAAGGTTGCCTTCATAGCTAACGGCGAGACCGACGGCTACGGAGACGTCTCCAACGGCGACAATCCGGTTTACGGATGCAACAAGTGCCATCAGAAGAACGGCTCAAAGGCATATATAAAGAACTTCTAAGCTGAAGTTTTTAATATAGGCTGATACATGATCTTCGGGTATCCCGATGCGGGGTACCCGAAGATATTTCCTAAAAGGGGAAAAGGCGATTAACCGCAGAGATGATAGATGGAAGGAAGTGACAAGTGACGAGTACCGGGGGAATGATTTTACGGTCACGCTTTAATCATTACTTGTAACTGTCTTCTACGGTAAATAGAAAATAAAAAGAGAGGGAAACTAAGATGAAAACCAAAAAACATTTAATCAAGCATAGCTTCATTATCGTCCTATGCCTCGGACTTCCGGTTTCGGCATGGGCCGTAGTGACGGGCACCTGCTCGAACTGCCACACCATGCATAACAGCCAGAACGGTGCGCCGATGAACCTTAATAACTCAAGCGCCCCTAATAAGCTGCTTACCAAAGGTGATTGTCTCGGATGTCACGGCACGGGAGGCGGCAATAATATCGATCCGGCAACAGGGGCGCCGCAGGTCCTCCACACCAACGCAACTGACTTGGCGGGAGGGAATTTCAAATATATCGAGACCGGCGGCGATAACAGAGGCCATAATGTAGTAGAGCTTGGAAATACCGAGGACACAATCCCCTATGCCCCCGGACATATACACCAGATGAATGACTATTCCGGCTTCACCGTAAATGTATCATGCGCCGGGAGACTGGGTTGTCACGGCACGCGCCAGAAAGTCAACGGGACTTATTCCGGCGGCAATGAAGCTTTGAAGGGCACTCATCACGGAAACGTCGACGGCAAATTAGACACTGCCGATACCGCAGCCAATAGTTACCGTTTTCTAAGGGGTGTTAAGGGCTATGAAAATATGGGGACTTTCAAATGGCAGAATAAGGACGCGGATAATCATAATGAATACCTCGGCGCAACAACGCCCATGAATGCCATATTCGGGTGTACGCCATGCCACGTCGGTGAGCCTCCGACCGGGTCAATTGAACCTGTTAATCATACGATAAGCGGATTCTGCGCAACCTGCCACAGAGATTTTCATATAGTGCCGGCCATAGGAGGCGACACCACTTCGCCGTTCACGCGCCACCCGACCGACGTAGTACTCCCCAATGCGGGTGAATATGCGAATTACAATCAGGGGAATTCCAAACAGTACAGGGTTGACGCACCCGTCGCAAGGACGACCGTGCCGGACAGCATAGGCAATACGGTTACTCCGGGCGCGGACGTTGTGATGTGCCTGTCATGTCACGTGGCTCATGCGTCGAATTATCCCGACATGCTGAGGTGGGATCCAAGCGCTATTATTGCAGGGAATGGAACTAACAACAATGGATGTATCATTTGCCATACCCAAAAGGACGACGGAATATAGAATTAATGGAGTTAACTGTGACGATAAGAAAGAAACAGACCGTATTAATAAATGCTTTCATGAGCATCTTTGTCTTTGCCTTCCTTTTGTCTTTCATGCCCTTTCATCTGCAGGCGGAAACCGCAGCCGACAACGTCGCTTTAAACAACGCCATGCCGAATGGCGGGGTGAACCCTGTTTATTCACCTGACGGCAAGAGGATAGCTTTTACTTCCGGAACGATGCATGCCCAAAGCGACATCTGGATCATAGACCCGGACGGCGGCAATCCAAAACGCCTGACCTTTTCAGGCGCAAACGAGATGTCGTGGTCTTCAGACGGCAGATATATCTATTACCAAAAAAACTACACCGGCTACAGGACGTACCTGCGGATCAATATTGAGGGCGAGCCCGTTGAAGAGAATTTCGTGACCATGCCTGAACACTCGACCGGTATGACATTGTCACCGGATGGGAAGAAGATCGCTTATTTAAAAAGAACGGGGGAATTTACAGACCTTTATATAATGGACCGCGACGGCAATAATGAAAGAGGCCTTACTGAAA
>JACRHB010000003.1 GCA_016217725.1 Nitrospirota bacterium
AAATTTCACCTATCAGGTGATGTAGTTTTCCCCTCTAAAAAGAGGGGCAGGGGTGTGTAAAAGAAAGAGCATAAAAGGAAACACACCCCTCAATCCCCTCTTGATAGAGGGGAAGAAACAAAGAATCGCTCAATTTAGATCTTATTAATTTTTCATAATGGAGGATAAATAATGCGTCCCGACGGAAGAAGCGCGGATGAGCTCAGAAGCATAAAAATAACGAACAACTTTTTAAAGACCGCCGAAGGCTCCGTGCTGATAGAGATGGGCGGCACAAAGGTAATATGCACGGCGTCAATCGAGAACAAGGTGCCGCAGTTTTTAAAAGATCAGGGCAGGGGATGGATCACCGCCGAGTATTCGATGCTTCCGAGGGCTACGCCGGTAAGGACAATGAGAGAGGCTACAGCCGGAAGGATCGGGGGCAGGACCCACGAGATACAGAGGCTTATAGGAAGGGCGATGCGCTCCGTTGTCAACCTCAACGCGTTGGGCGAAAGAACCATATGGCTTGACTGCGACGTCATTCAGGCGGATGGAGGCACAAGGACCGCCGCAATAACAGGGGCGTTTGTCGCGCTTAAGCTTGCAGTAAGATATGCCCTGGATAATAAGATAATCGAAAGACCGCCGATCAACGGCTACGTCGCCGCCGTCAGCGTCGGAATCGTAGATGGAGAGCCGAGGCTTGATCTTTCCTACGTCGAGGATTCAAATGCGGAAGTCGATATGAACGTCGTCATGACAGGGGATGGGAGGTTCATAGAGCTGCAGGGCACCGCCGAGACCGAGCCTTTTGACAGGGCGCGTCTGCTGAAAATGCTGGACCTGGCGGAATCGGGCATTAAGAAGATCATCTCGGTCCAGAAGTCGGTATCAGGGGAAAGTCAATAAATCGCCGACTTGCGAAGACGTGCATTTAGCCGGGTTTTTTAAAGAGCTCGTTTAAAATTATTTCTATCTGTTGAGAGGTCAGCCAGCCTTTTTCGAGTAAAATCCTGCCTATCAATCTGTGGGATTTATTAGAGAGATCGTCATCCATCTGCTCGGACAGCGCCTTTTTGGCCTGTTCGGCGGTTATAAATTTTTTTTCCACAGCAAGTTGAGCAAAACGCGGACAATACTTCTGTGAAAGCTCCTTGTCGACATCATGTACCATTTTATTCTCCTTCCTTAAAAATACCACATAAAGGAAAGACCCCCTCTTGTGATTGGTTTATTTAATTTATAAGTCTTGCGCCTGATAGCCGTCGTATGACCCTGCATGCAAAACAATATACCACATAACCATATAATCGGTAAAGGATGCGCCTTACTTTAACCTGAAAGCCGGGTTAAAAAAAATATTATCAGCCGACAGAATTGTAAAAGGAATCTCTTTCGAACGGCGTCTTGCCGGCTTTTTCGATCAAATTGATCATCTGCTCCCTTGTCAGCGAATTCCCGGACAGGGCGCCTGCCGAATGGGTGATCTTTTCTTCTATGATCGTTCCGTCGAGGTCATCCGCCCCGAACATGAGCGCAAGCTGGGCGATTTTCTCGCCGAGCATGATCCAGTAGGCCTTGATATGAAGAAAGTTGTCGAGGAAGAGTCTTGAGACGGCAATGGTCTTCAGGTCATCAATTCCCGAGGTGTAACGATAGGGATTGGGGGTTGGTTTTTTACTAACCCCTAACCCCCGACCCCTAATCCCTAGTTCCGTATTCATCGGATGAAACGCAAGCGGTATGAATGCCTGAAAGCCGCCTGTCCTGTCCTGTAAATCACGCAGCTTTAACATATGCTCAACCCTGTGCTTGCTTGTTTCAAGATGACCGTAGAGCATTGTCGCATTTGTCCTGATGCCGACAGTATGGGCCGCTTCCATAACCTGGAGCCATTTCTTGCCGCTGATCTTCTCCGGACAAATCTTGCTTCTCACCCTTGAGTCAAATATCTCAGCCCCGCCGCCCGGCATCGAATCAAGTCCTGCGTTCTTAAGCTCATTGAGAGTTTCGGCAAGCGGCTGCCCGTTTATCTTTGAGAAGTAATCTATCTCAACCGCCGTGAATGCCTTGATGTGAATGTAGGGGAAGTTCTTTTTAATCGCCTTCAACATCTCCAGATAGAAGTCAAATTTCCAGTCGGGATGCAGCCCGCCGACGATGTGAACCTCGGTGAATGGGGGTTGGGGGTTGGGGATTGGGGGTCGGTATTTTTTTCCGGCTTCTGACTTTTGACTTTTGACTTTTGAACTTTGTGAGCTTAGCTTCTTAATAATCTCCTTAATGCTCAATTCATATGCGCCCTTCTCGCCTTTCGACCGGCTGAAGGCGCAGAATTTACAGCGGTTGACGCAGATGTTCGTCGGGTTTATATGATGATTCCGGATAAAGTATGCGTTCTTCCCGTTCTTCTTTTCGGCGACGATGTTCGCAAGCCTGCCGATAGTGAAAATGTCGTCGCTTTGAAAGAGCGCAGCGGCGTCTTCGGCAGTCAGCCTTTTACCGGACAAGATTTTATTTTCTATTTTTTTTATGGACATAATTGGTTTTTCGGATCCCCGTTCCCCGGGGATGACAATTGGAATAATGACAAAAAACAAAACAGGATTCAGGGCGTCAATTGACGTCCTGAATCCTGCATCTTGAGTCTTGCTCTAACGGGCCATCGCTTCGAGTCTTGCAATCCTCTCCTCAATCGGCGGGTGGGTGCTGAAGAGCTTCAATACCCCGCCGCCTGAAAGCGGATTCACAATAAACATGTGAGACGTTGCAGGGTTTGCGTCAAGGGGTATTCTCTGTGAAGCCGTGTGAAGCTTCTTCAGCGCCCCTGCAAGGTATCTCGGGTTTCCGGCGATCCTTGCGCCGCCTTCATCTGCGCCGTACTCCCTCGAACGGGAGATAGCCATCTGTATCAGCATTGCAGCGATAGGGCCGACAATCATCATCACAAATGCGGCTATCGGGCTCCCGCCTTCGTCGTCATCGTGTCTGCCGCCGCCGAAGAGCATCGCCCACTGCGCCATCTGCGCGAGATAGCTTATTGCGCCTGCAAGCGTTGCCGCGATGGTGCCGACGAGGATGTCTCTATGTTTCACGTGGGCCAGCTCATGACCTATGACTCCTTCAAGCTCTTCCCTGCTCAGGATTCTCATTATGCCCGTCGTCACCGCGACAGCCGCGTGAGACGGATTTCTTCCCGTAGCAAAGGCATTCGGCTGGTCCTGCTCCATTATGTAAACCTTCGGCATCGGGAGATCCGCTCTCTGTGCAAGCCTCCTTACCGTTGAATAAAGCTCAGGCGCGTCTTTCTCGCTTACTTCCTTAGCGCGGTACATCTTGAGCACTATCTTGTCGCTGAACCAGTATGTGACGACGTTCATAATCAGGGCGAACATAAGGGCCATGGTCATGCCCGATTTGCCTCCGAGGGCTGCCCCGGCCCATATAAGGACGAGCGTAAGGCCCGCCATGAGGAAAGTCGTTTTAAGCGTATTCATTTATTTGTTACCTCCGAAAATACTCTGAATTCATAAATATTCTACATAAGATTTTGCGTTAAAGCAATAATCCTAAGAACGGCAGTTATATCCACAGATTTCACAGATAAAGACAATGACATAAATGAGATAGTCACATATTGTATATTCACCCAAAAGGTGAAAGGCAAAAGTTAGTTAAGCTTTTAATAACTCTGTGATAATCTG
>JACRHB010000113.1 GCA_016217725.1 Nitrospirota bacterium
CCACCGTAAACGAAACAAATACTCGCGGCATGCACTCTCGATAGAAAACCGGGCCTCGAACTCCCGTAGCGTTGTCGGGTAGTCTTCCATATTCCCGGTATACTACATGTGCTACCAGGTGTCGTCAAGTGCATACCCCATAAAACTTTTTAGCCACGAATTGTCACGAATTGACTCGAATAAGAATAAGGACGCAGATTTTCGCAGAAACACGCAGATAAATCCGTTTTTTTAAATCCTGTTAATCTGCGTTTATCCGCGTCCAAACTTTTGTATATCCCTTCGTGTTTATTCGTGTGCATTCGTGGCAAACTACCGTTTTTAGCTCAACGGTTCAAATCGCGTAAAGATACAACTCGTATATAATAACCAAAAGGTATATTTTTATCGCGATAGGAAGGCCGTACCTTGTTATGTTGACGTTTTTAAAAAGGCATAAGACGATCAGCGCCGAAGCCGTTATGACGAACTTTATTACGGAAAACGGAAAGACGCCGTAGTCCAGGAAAAAAGCCATGAGCGGATTTGCTTCCACCACGCTTCCCTTTGCTAACAGTGACAGGGTTAAATAAGCGTCCAGACAACTGAGTGTTAAAAGAGACAAAACCGCTAGCAAGAGCCTTGTGCTGTACAAATCTACAAACAAGCAACTGTCCTTATCCGATTCCCTTCTTATGATCTTTCTCCTTCCGCCGAAGAAGGTATATCTGCTGATAACAGGAGTCGGACTCTTGCGCCTGTCGGAACGATCTCTTTTATCTGTATTTTGTGTAAGGTTCATAATCTTTGAGCCGTATATAATATTATACGGAATATTCCATATGTTTCAATAACTGCAAACACTATGCCAAATATAACTCTTTGATTCTTTAGGAAACATTTTTCTATCTGCATAGTAAAGTGTAAAATATATCGACAATTCTTCGAGTATCAATTTATAAGTGTAAAGTTTTTTACTTCTTTGTGTGGCTGACTGGTTAATCCTCATTGCCGGTTCCACGGGAATGACAAATGAACATGGTTTATGGATAATCACTATTCAATAATTTGATTTTATAACTCTATAATCTTTATACTTTAAAATATGCTTTCGCTAATCATTCCCACTTACAATGCATCAAGGTTTATGCCCGGGCTCCTTGATTCCGTTTTCAGAGAAAAAATTGACGACATGGAAGTGATAATAGTCGATGACTGTTC
Organism: Nitrospirota bacterium; assembly: GCA_016217725.1. Taxonomy (GTDB): domain Bacteria; phylum Nitrospirota; class Thermodesulfovibrionia; order UBA6902; family UBA6902; genus SURF-23. Next base: position 1,201 of record JACRHB010000113.1, read on the forward strand.
AAAGGATGATACGGTAGCGCTAGCCGGGAATTATCCCGTCAGGGTCATTGAGCTTGAAAAAAACGGCGGCCCGGCAAGGGCGAGGAATCTAGGAGTGGAAGCCGCAAAAGGAGATATAATTTTCTTCCTCGACTCGGATGTGCTCGTGCTGGACGGGACCATCAGGGAAGTGAAAGAATATTTCGATAAAAACCCCTCTGCAAAATGCGTTATCGGCGTGTGCGACACCGAGCCGCTGAACAAGGGCTTTGTGCCGCGATATATGGCTATGTTCGAATACATACATCTTATAGGCACGCCGGAAAACAAGGTCAGCGTATTTGCTCCGAGGTGCGGGGCGATTAAGAAAGACTTCTTCCTGAAGATCGGCGCTTACAATGAATCCTATAAGGGCGCGGACGTTGAAGATTTTGAGCTTGCGCGGAGGATCAACAAGGCAGACTATATTTTTTTAGATCAGAAGATGCGGGTGAGGCATCAATTCGCCGGCTTCAGGCAGGCGGTGCGGAATTACTTCAAACGCGCCGTCATGTGGGTGCATCTGTTTTTCAAAGAAAAGAAGCTCGATAACGCAGGGCCTACGGCACCTGGCAACGGGATCGCGGCGATCTGTTCTTTTTTCAGCTTTGCATCGTTATTCCTTATCCCTTTTATCCACGCTGCCGGATATGCCTTTATCTCGCTTTTAGCCGTCTTTGTTCTCGCAAACATGAAATGGTGGGGCTTTATGCGGAAGGAAGCAGGGTTCGTTTTTGCAGTTAGGGCGCTTTTCCTGAACTACTTTTTAGGCCTTGATATAATGTTGGCGGCAAGCTATGCCGTGATAAGTTATCCGTTTTCAAAAAAGGAGCTGATACCGGGTTAAATGGAAAAAAATCTCGTCGTCTTATCTTATGCAAATGCAAGTCCGTTCCCCTATCACGCCTGGACGCCGCTGGCTATACTTTCCCTGGGCGCATATCTTGAACAACGCGGCGTAGAGATCGAATATTTCGATGAAAGGATCCACAAGGAAGAAAGGTTTAAAGAGCTTGTGAGAAGGAGACCGCTGCTTGTCGGTCTTTCCACAATGACCTGTTTCCAGATCAAAAATACGCTCAGGCTCGCCGGGCTGACCCGTAAAATCAATCCCGGGATCCCCCTTGTCTGGGGCGGGACCCATCCCTCGATGATGGCCGAGCAGACGCTTGAATCGGACCTGGTGGATTTTGTTGTAAAGGGCGAAGGAGAGCAAACGCTGCTCGAGCTTGTGCAGGCGTTACAGCAAGGCAGAGACGACTTCGGAGATATAGACGGCCTCGGCTGGAAGAACAACGGGAAGAGCGTCCTGAACAAGGACAGGGACTTTTTAAATATAGAAGACCTGCCCTTTCCGTATGACGGGAAAGGCGAAGAGATCCTGCTGGAATACCTGAGAAGGTCCGGGGATACGCTTGAGAATATCGGGTACGAGTCTTCAAGGGGATGTCCTCATAAATGCGGCTTCTGCTACAACGTCTATTTCCATAAAAACGTATGCAGGGTAAAGAGTCTCGAAAAGGTCCGGGCGGAGCTGCTCAAGCTGAAAGAGTTAGGCGTCAACAAGATGACTTTTTATGACGACACCTTTTTAGCCGGCAGGAAAGACATGATAAACAACATCTGCGACCTGCTGCGGGAATTGGATTTCAAATGGATAGCGAACGTCAGGATAAACACCTTTAACCCCGACCTGCTGAAAAAATTTGAAGACAGCGGCTGCGTCTACCTGTTTTTCGGCGTGGAGTCGCCGGATGACGAGGTTTTGAAATACATAAGAAAAGGTCAGAACAGGCGGATGATCGACGAGGGAATCAACGTAGTTTCACAGGGGAATATCAAGACGCTTTACTCCCTGATAATCGGCCTGCCCAATCAGACGGACGAGCAGCTTAAGAGGACTCTGGATTTTGCAGATGAGATCCGCAGAAGACATCCGGGCGCGGAAGTGCCTATCCAGCCCTATGTGCCCCTGCCCGGCACCCTATTGTATGAAGAAGCCTTGAAAGCGGGCTTCAGTCCGCCGACGAGCCTCGAAGGATGGAAAAATTTTACCAACGATGAAATAAGAAATCCGTGGATAAAAAACCCGAAGCTCATGAACGCCATTTACATCAACACCTTTCTTGCGTTCCGCTATGAAAGATTTCTCAGAAATTTCTGGAGCCGGCTTGTCTTCGGGCCGTTAAATAAGCTGTCTCTGTGGAGATGGAAGAACCGGAACTATACGTTCTTCATCGAATTATATCTTTACCTTACTTATAAGCGGCTCGGGCGGTTTTTCATCTTCCTTGAAAAGACACTCAAAAAATAGTTGTTAGTTGTTAGTTGTTAGTTTTTAGTCTAACAACTGACAACTAATGACTAACAACTAAATAACGCCGTAGTTTTTCAGTACGTTTCTCAGCTTCTCTTTATTTTCACCGCTCATCGGGCAAAGCGGCAGTCTGAATTCCTCCTGTATCTTTCCCATCATGCTGAGCGCGGTCTTTGCAGGGATCGGGTTTGTCTCAATAAACATCGATTGATTGAGGGGTTCAAGCTTGAAGTGTAATCTCCTTGCCTCGTCAATCTTCCCGTCCTCCCATGCCTTTATCATCGAAGAAACATCCCGCGGCGCAACATTGGCCGAAACGGATATGACCCCTTTCCCGCCAAGGGCCAAAAGGGTGAAGGTCGTAAAATCATCGCCCGAAATGACTGTGAGCTTATCTCCGCAGAGACGGATGACGTCGCTGACCTGTCTCATATCTCCCGTGGCTTCCTTGATCCCTACGATGTTCTTTACCTCCGCAAGCCTTGCGACCGTCTGCGGCAATATATTTACCGCAGTGCGTCCGGGCACATTGTAAAGAAGTATCGGTATATCAACCGCCTCAGCAACCGCTTTGTAATGCCTGTACAAACCCTCCTGAGTGGGCTTGTTGTAGTAAGGAGATACAAGGAGCGCCCCGTCAGCCCCCATTTCACTGGCCTTCTTTGTAATCATGATTGTCTCATCCGTTGCATTGGCCCCGGTTCCCGCTATGACAGGGATTCTCTTATTTACAGCTTTGATCGTAATCTCAATAACCCTGTAGTGCTCTTCATACTCCAATGTGGCTGATTCCCCGGTTGTGCCGCACGGCACGATGGCGTTCGTCCCTTCTTTTATATGCCACTCAATCAAATCGCACAATGCCTTTTCGTCAACCGCCCCGTTCTTAAACGGCGTCACAATCGCTACTATTGAACCCTTAAACATACATCCTCCCGTAACCGTTAAAATTTATATGAGAGGCTCTTGCAAAAGTCCCTGCAAAATGACTTGTGTCGTCATACCCGTGAAAACGGGTATCCAGAAGTCTTTGTTTTTCAAAGAAACTGGATTCCCGATTACTACCTCGGGAATGACGAATAAAGACTTTTGCAAGCGCC
>JACRHB010000108.1 GCA_016217725.1 Nitrospirota bacterium
TAAAGACTGCCCGCCGTCCCTCGCATATTGAAACTCATCAATAAAGATATATTTATACGGTCGGATGTAGAGCTTGACAAAGGCTTTGAGATCTCTGTCAAACAAGGTCTTGATCTCCGCATCTTCAAGCGTGATGAATACGGATTTTGTGAGGTCTTCGTGGATGTGCCTTAGGAGAGTCGTCTTCCCAACCTGCCTGGCGCCGACGACCGCCATTATCTCAGGCGCTGAAAGATACTTCTTTATCTTTGCTTCCAAGGCTCTTTTGATATACATAAATAACCCTGCTAAATCAACGGCGTACTATAAAAATAGCAGGGTTATTGTAAGATGTCAAGAATTATCGCTGTCTTGAACTATGATTAAGCTGATTTAATGCCCATGTCGGCAAGAAATTTCATCTTGAGGGAATGGGGTGGACTTCTTCTTCCGCCAACTGTGCTGCATAGCGCAGCGCCTGACGAATGTCTTCTTCCTCAAGATAGGGATAATCCCGAATAATGTCCGGGATAGTCATACCGTTTGCGATTAGATTAACTACTTGAGAAACAGTTATTCTCATCCCGCGAATGCAGGCCCTGCCGCCCATTATATTGGGATCAAAGGTGATTCTATCAAGCGTCATTCAAGCTCTCCTGAGTTATTAATTAAAAATTATATCATAAAACAAACGCCAACTTCTTTCGGTATAGCTTAATTGTCTTGAACTTTGATTACACTGATTTAATGATTGACTATGATTATTTCTTAAATCATGCCAATCCTTTAATCAGCTTAATCATAGTTCAGGACAATCCCGGTCAAGACTTTTTCATCACCCTTTTAAATTCCAAGCTCTTTGAGCCAAAATTAATAAGTAAACCGACTTCTAAACTGTATGCTTCAAGATAATTAATTGCCTGAGCTAAATGGACGTCTTCCAATTGTATAATAGCCTTTAGCTCAACCATAATTACGTCCTCTACCAGGAAATCGACTCTTCGGGTTCCGATACCATGGCCTTTATAGAAAATATCCATCTCCAGTTCACGGCTGTAGTTTAACCCCGCATGATTCATCTCTATAGCCAACGCCCTCTGATAAATAACTTCCTGAAAGCCATTTCCTAAAGTCTTATGGACTTCCATTGCACAGCCGATGATCTTACCTGTTATGTCGGAATGTTTATATTGTTCGTTTATCATAGGCATTGTCTTGAACTATGATTACACTGATTAATTGATGGACTATGATTTTAGTCTTTAATCATGCCAATCAGTTAATCGGACGAATCCCGGTTCAAGACACTACTTAAACGGATTCTTCAGTACCACGACTTCATCACGCCGCTGGCCGGTGGAGATGATGTCGATGTTCACGTTGAGGGATTCGCTGATGTAATCGATGTAGGCCCTGGCCTGTTTGGGGAGGTCTTTGAGTTTCTTTACGCCCTGAGTGTTTGTCTTCCATCCCGGAAGTTCTTTATACACGGGCTTGCAGGCTTCCAGTACGTTTGCGTCCTGCGGCATGTCGGTGAATTTGCAGGCGACGCCTTTCTTGCTGCATTCACAGCGCTTGTAGGGGTCTTCGTATGTGTAGGCTGTGCAGACTTTGAGTTTATCCACTTCGTCAAGCACGTCAAGTTTTGTAAGCGCGATGCTTGTAAAGCCGTTTATCCTGATGGCGTGCTTCAGGCTGACGAAATCCAGCCAGCCGCACCTTCTCGGCCTGCCGGTCGTTGCGCCGTATTCGCCGCCTTTTAAGCGGATGTCTTCCCCGAGCTTGTCGGTCAATTCAGTCGGAAAAGGCCCGCCTCCTACGCGGGTCGTGTACGCCTTCATCACTCCTACAATTCCATCTATCTTTTTAGGGCTTACTCCGAGTCCTGTGCAGACGCCCCCGGCTGATGCGCTCGAGGAAGTGACATACGGATAGGTGCCGTGATCGATGTCGAGCAGGGTGCCCTGCGCCCCTTCAAACAGCACGTCCTTGCCCTTATCAATCAGGTTATTGACAAGAACAACGGCGTCCGTGATGAATGGTGAAAGGTAGTCCGCATATCTCATGTACTCGGAGTAAACTCTCTCCGGACGAAGCCTGGTGTTGTGATATTTCTTTTCGAGGAGGAAATTGACGTCCGACAGGTTTGCCTTCAGCTTTTCCTTAAAACCCCTGCTGTCGAGCAGATCGATCATCCTGAATCCTACTCTCGACATCTTGTCAACGTATGCCGGTCCGATGCCCCTGCCCGTGGTGCCTATCTTTTTATTGCCCTTTGCCTGTTCATTCTTGCCGTCAAGCATTGTGTGATACGGCATGATAACGTGCGCCCTACCGCTGATATAGAGATTTTTACCTATAGCGATCTTTCTGCTTTTAAGCCCTTCGATTTCCTCTATCAATGATTTGGGGTCAATGACAACGCCGTTGCCGATTATGCAGGTCTTTCCCTTGTGAAGTATTCCTGAAGGGATTACGTGCAGTATGAACTTCTCATTCCTTATCATCACGGTGTGGCCCGCATTGTGCCCGCCCTGGTAACGCGCCACAACGTCCGCGCTTTCCGTGAGAAGGTCTACGATCTTGCCCTTTCCCTCATCGCCCCACTGTACACCGACTACGACTATGTTAGACATTGTTCATTTTTCTCCTATTACTTTTAACCACAGAGAGCACAGAGTTACTTTTTAATAAACATCCGCAGATTACGCAGATAAACACAGATTTCCTTATTTTATCTGAGTACTCTGTGAAATCTGTGGATGAAATTTTTATATTCTCTCCGCCCCTCTGTGGCTGAATTTCCTTCTCACGCCGGCAGATGTATCTGCTTTACCGAAAGTATATTCGGCAGCTTTTTAAGCTCCTCAAGGAGCTCCTTTGATACGGGCGTATCCACGCTCACGACCGAGATGGATTTGCCGCCCTGTGATTCCCTGCCGAATTGCATACGCGCTATATTGATATTGTTCTTGCCTAACACCGAGCCGATGCCGCCTATTACCCCCGGCTTGTCGTTGTTTGCGCATACAAGCAGCTCGCCTTCGGGAACGACTTCCACGATAAAATCATCCACCGCAATAATACGCGGATATTTTTTGCCGTGAAGGATACCGGCTACCGAGCTTTCCTTCCCGTCGGATTTAACCCTGATGATTATTGTGCTGAGATAATCGCCTGCTTCATCCGTGGTTATCTCTTTGACTTCAATTCCCCGCTCTTTCGCGATCATCGGCGCGTTTACAAAATTCACCGTCTCTAAAAGTATCGGGGTCAGGAGGCCTTTCAAAACCGCTATGGTTACGGGCGCATAATTAAGCTTTGAAACCTCGCCCCTGTATTCGATAACAACCTGCTTCATGCCGCCGTCGAAATTCTGCACCAGGAACGTCCCCATCCTCTCGGCAAGATTAATGTACGGTTGGACAACGGAGAGCACATCGGCGGAAAGTGAAGGGAAATTAACCGCATTCCTTATCGTTCCGTTCACAAGATAATCTACGATCTGATCGGCAACGGCAAGCGCCACGTTTTCCTGTGCGTCCTCGGTTGAAGCGCCGAGATGGGGCGTGCAGATAAAATTATCAAGCTCAAGCAGCGGTGCTTCTCCGGGCGGCTCTTTTTCAAAGACATCCAGCGCAGCCGCCGCAACTTTCCCGGATTTCAACGCATCGTACAAGGCCTTTTCATCAACAATGCCTCCGCGCGAAGCATTTATAATTCTCACGCCGTCTTTCATCATGCCGAGGGTCTTTTCGTTTATCATGTTCTTTGTCTCGTTCGTCATCGGGATGTGAAGGGTGATAAAGTCGGATGTCTTTATCAATTCATCAAGTGAAACCACCTTTACCCCGAGGGTCTTTGCCTTTTCCTCGCTGAGATAGGGATCGTATGTGACGATATTCATTCCCATTCCCATTGCGATCTTTGCAACGTGCGAGCCTATATTTCCAAGCCCGATTATTCCAAGCGTTTTGTTATAAAGCTCAACGCCCATGAATTTCTTCTTTTCCCATTTGCCCTGTTTCATTGAGGCGGTTGCCTGCGGGACCTGTCTTGCCATTGAGAAAAGCAAAGCTATCGTGTGCTCCGCAGTAGTTACGGTATTTCCGCCGGGTGTATTCATTACGACTATCCCGCGCTTTGTCGCAGCGACTTTATCAACATTGTCCAGACCGGAGCCCGCCCTTCCGATGACCTTCAGATTTTTCGCGGCTTCTATTATCTCGGCGGTCGCCTTTGTCGCGCTTCGTACAACAAGGCCGTCATATTCACCGATTATTGCTTTAAGCTCTTCCGGTTTCAGCCCGGTTTTTACGTCAACGTCCAGTCCGCCCTTTTTGAGTATTTCAACTCCCTTTGGTGATATGTTGTCGCTTACAAGCACTTTCATGATATCTTCCTTGATAACTTCCTTTTTAGCTTCCCTCTCCCCTTGCGGGAGAGGGTCAGGGTGAGGGGGATTCATTCTTCATTCAATTTCACCCTCCCCTTAATCCCCTCCCGTCAAGGGAGGGGAAACAATACACTAACTCTTCTTCTTCTCAAACTCCTGCATGAATGAAATCAGTTTATCCACGCCTTCCTCAGGCATGGCGTTGTAAATGCTCGCCCTCATGCCGCCGACGCTGCGATGGCCTTTCAATGCAACCAATCCGGCCTTCTTTGCCTCATCAAGAAATTTGCTGTCCAGCTCCGGAATCGCAAGAGTAAACGGAACATTCATCCATGAGCGGCATGCCGGATCAACCGGGTTTTTATAAAAGTTTGACCCGTCAATCGCCGCATAAAGCTTATCCGCCTTACGCTTGTTGATCTCTGCCATCGCCTGAAGGCCGCCCTTTTTCTTGATCCATTCAAAGACAAGTCCCGAAATATACCAGGCGTAAGTAGGCGGTGTGTTGTACATTGAGCCGCTTTCCGCATGCGTTTTATAGGTAAACATTAAGGGCGTTTCGGGAATCGCTTCGCCTATCAAGTCTTCACGGATAATAACTATTGTCAGTCCTGCCGGTCCGATATTCTTCTGAGCGCCTGCGTAAATGACCCCGAATTTTGAAACTTCTACCGGTCTTGAAAGTATCGTTGAAGACATATCCACAACCAGAGGGACATTCCCTGCTTCAGGGATGAAATGAAACTCTACTCCTCCTATCGTTTCATTCGGCGTGTAGTGCAAATATGCTGCCTCGGGATTAAGCTTCCACTCCGATACCGGCGGAATGGTTGAGAATTTGGACGCTTCGCTCGTTGCGACGACATTCACATTGCAGTAACGTTTCGCCTCCACAATAGCCTTCTTGGACCATTGACCCGTGTTTATATAATCAGCGGTATTTTTACCCCTTAATAAATTCATCGGAGCCATTGCGAATTGGCTTGTTGCCCCGCCTTGGAGGAACAGGACTTTATAATTATTCGGGATATTCATTATTTCCCTGAGGTCTGCTTCAGCCGTTTCGGCAATCGAGACGAATTCCTTTCCCCTGTGGCTCATCTCCATTACGGACATGCCGCTTCCCCGCCAGTCAAGCAGCTCGGATGCAGCCTGTTTCAATACATCCTCCGGCAGCATTGCCGGACCCGCGCTGAAATTATATATTCTTGACATACTGCTCCTTCAATAAATACACTTTGTGGAATAACTGTGGAAACTCTGTGCAGCTCCTCGCGCCAAAAATCAAATATGCTTTTGTCTATACATTATAAGGCTGAATTTACTGACTCTGAAGGGTATCATTTCGACCGGGATTTGTCAAGCTTTCGACCTTCGTTTGTCAACAAATTACCAACCGTGATTTTCTTAATGATTTGTTATGCTTTATCCTGTAATCAACACTTCCAACAACCTTATTACTCTTATTAAGTTTTAAATAATAAATAATTAAAAAGATAATATTGGTGTATAAAAATATTTTGATTAATTTTAAAAAATATGATAATGTCTTCCAACCCGTAAGAAAGCCATGAGAGAACAATTCACAAAAGCCATTAATAATAGAGCCTCTTGCAAAAGTCATAAAACGAGGGAATTTATCAAGGATATAAGACTCTCCTTGTGGTAAAATATTTAACCAAAAAAACACTAAACCACAAGGAGAGCCGATGCACTTAATAGAAAGATTATCATGGTTAAA
>JACRHB010000107.1 GCA_016217725.1 Nitrospirota bacterium
AAGAGCCGTTAAGGTTGAGAAAATGAGGTTTGCAAGAACGTGCTTTACAGGTATGTGACATTTGGAGACCGTAAGCAAGAAAAAATTAAAGTTCTTCTAAAGGAGGAGTATTTTCTCTTGACTTACTTTCTTATAGGCGCATTCTGTTGAGCGGGAATCCAGTGAATACAAAGATAGATTCCGGCTTAAAGAATGCCGGAATGACAGATAAGTATGGATTATTGCCTGAGACAATATAGTCCGGAGCTTGATAAGAATCATTCTTAGATGATATACTTTTTATCTCAATGCTATAATTGTTATGCCGGTGCAAAAGTATAGAAGTCTTCAGATTAAATTGACGCCCCAGAGGCTTGCGATCTTGAGCTACCTGAACGGCAACAAGACGCATCCGTCCGCCGAAGACATATATAAAGCGGTGCAAAAGCAGTACCCGACAATGTCTTTTGCCACTGTTTACAATACGCTTGAGGCTTTAAGAGACAAAGGTAACATCAGGGAGCTTAAAATAGATCCGGCAAAAAAAAGATACGATCCGGACAATACGCCGCATCACCATCTTATATGCGTAAAATGCAATTGTATCGTAGACATACACGAAGATTTCGATTTAAATCTTCCCGGCAAGCTTACCCGGGGATTTGATTTAATCGGCAAGAGCATAGAATTCTACGGCATTTGCAGGAAGTGTAAGTAAATAAAGACAGTTAAGAGTTAAGAGTTAAGAGTTAAGAGTTAAAAAACCACCCAACAACTTTTAACTTTCAACTTTCAACTTTTAACTTATTTCCAGGAGGTAGAAATGTCAAAGATAATAGCCTCTGCCGCCATAAAGGCTGCGCACACGCTCGTAAAGAGAGCAGAGGAGCTGCTTGAGAAAGCGATTGCAGAAAAGGGCAAGGATTTTGTATTTGAATTCCCGGACACCGCGTTTTATCTCCCGATGATATATGCGATGACCGCGTTCCCGGTCAAGACGCTTGCCGACATGAAGGTCGCCCTCAGCATGACCAGGGAAATGCTGCATGAGGAGCCCGAGGAAAAACTCTGGAAGCCCTATCTGGGGGAAGCGCTCGATTCCGGTATGGCAACGCTTTTCGCCGAGGAGATCATCCTCGCTTTAAGATATATAAACGGTCTGGAGCCGGTAACCGATCCTGAAACCGGATATGTCTATAACGGATTTATTACGGATACCATCCAGAGGAATCTCGGTATCCAACTGGTTGACGGCAGGATGCCCGGTTTTGCCGCCATTATCGGCGCCGCGCCGGATGAAGATACCGCCGTGAAAATCGTCAGGGAATTGCAGGAAAAGAACATCCTCATCTTCCTGTCGGGTGAGGCAAGAGACAGAAACGGCAATCTTACAAACGTCACCAGACAGCTTTTAAGAAAGGGCGTGGCTCTCGGATGGGAGACATACATCGTCCCTCTCGGTCCGGACACGGAGCATACTCTTTATGCCCTTGACTGGGCGATAAGGGCTTCACTCATATTCGGCGGCAAGAAACCCGGCGATTATAAAGAACATCTCAAATATCAGAAAGACAGGGTATTTGCATTTGCAGTCGGCTTAGGTGAAATGGACGAGATCAAATGGTCGACCGGAGCCGGAGCCATAAATATGGGCTTCCCCGCCGTATGCGACACGGACGTCCCGGTTATTCACCCTACCGGTGTATGCACTTATGAGCACGTTGATAAAGAGCTCGATCACAACAAGATCGTTCAGAAGGCCATCGAGGTAAGAGGACTCAAGGTTACGGTTGAGAAGCCGCCGATCCCGGTCTCATACGGCCCTGCCTTTGAGGGAGAGAGAATAAGAAAAGAGGACATGTTCCTCGAGTTCGGCGGACAGCGCTCCCCGGCCTTTGAATGGGTGAGGACCAGGGAGCTTCACGAGATAGAGGACAACAAGGTAATCATCGTCGGCACGGACGTTGAGGAAAGATACAAGAAAGGCGGCGTGATGCCGATAGCCGTCGTAATAGACGTCGCCGGCAGAAAGATGCAAAAAGACTTCGAGGCGATCATAGAGAGGAAGCTGCATCACAATATAAATGAGGCGCAGGGTCTCTGGCACATGGGACAGCGCGACATAGTGTGGATGAGGATCAGCAACCAGGCCTACAAGGACGGGATCACTCTCGAACACCTCGGGGTAATTCATAGCGTCATGACCCATAACAGGTTCAAGTCCATCGTTGATAAAGTTCAGGCAACGCTTTATGTAGATGAAAAAGACGTGCTCGCACTACAGGATGAGGCGAGAAAGGTCTATAAAGAAAGAGACCACAGGCTTGCAGGTCTGACGGACGAATCCGTAGACACATTCTATTCCTGCCTGCTCTGCCAGTCCTTCGCTCCGTCTCATGTATGCGTGATAAGCCCTGAGCGCCTCGGCCTCTGCGGCGCATACAACTGGCTCGATACAAGAGCGGCCTTTGAAATCGACCCTACAGGCGGCAACCAGCCTATCCTGAAAGGCGAGATACTGGATGCAGCCAAAGGCAGATGGACCGGAGTTGATAATTACCTCAAGAGCAATTCCGCAGGCAAGGTGGATTCATTGAATCTTTACACAATCATGGACAATCCGATGACGTCCTGCGGCTGTTTTGAATGCATCGTCGCGATCATCCCTGAGGCCAACGGGATAATGCTCGTGCAAAGAGGTCACACGGGAATGACCCCCGCCGGAATGAAATTCTCCACCCTCGCCGGCACGGTCGGCGGCGGAACGCAGAACCCCGGCTTCATGGGAATAGGAGTGAATTTCATCACGAGCAGGAAATTCCTCTATGCCGACGGCGGCATTAAGAGAATCGTCTGGATGACAAAGAATCTGAAAGAGCGTCTCGGCGAAGACTTCAAGAAACGGGCAGAGGAGGAAGGAGTGCCTGATCTGTTAGATAAAATCGCGGACGAGTCCGTTGCTGAAGATTCGGAAAAATTAATGGAGTTCCTTGCAAACGTCGGACACCCGGCGCTTGAGATGGAGCCGATGTTTTAAAAAACGTTATTCGTGTCCGGTTAACGTGTCCGTTAATAACGGTCACGAATAACGGTCACGGTTCACGATATTTTGGAGGTTCAATGAACAAAATAATAAAGACGGCAAATAAAGAAGCGGCGCAGGTATTGGCGTGGGGCGAGGCCCGCGGGATAGAGACCTGCTTTTCAAGGGCTGAAAAGCTTAAACCCTGCCCCATAGGCGAAAGCGGCGCGTGCTGCAAGGTCTGTCATATGGGACCGTGCAGGCTTGTCGGGAAAAACGCGGAGGAAGAAGGACGCGGCATTTGCGGCGCAACCCTCCCTGTAATTGCGGCAAGAAACCTGGCGAGGATGGTCGCGGCAGGAACCGCATGCCACGGCGATCACGGACGCGACATGGTATTTACACTGCTTGCGGTTGCCGATGGAGAGACCAAGGATTTCAAGATAAAAGACGTGAAGAAACTCTACAGGGTTGCCGGCATTATCGGCGTTGAGTTTGAAGGAAGACCTGTAAATGATGTAGCAAAGGACGTTGCCGTGAAATTCATGGAGGACTTCGGCAGGCAGCGTGGAGAGATAAATTATATTAAAAGGGCGCCGAAGAAGACGCAGGAGAGATGGAGGAAATGGGGCATTGTTCCCAGGGGCATTGACAGGGAGGTTGCTGAAACCCTCGACAGGACCACGATGGGCATGGACGCCGACGCGGATTCCATTCTGAACCACGCCCTGAAGGCTTCCCTTGCAAACGGCTGGGGCGGCAGCATGATATCGACCGATATCACGGATATCCTTTTCGGGACGCCGAACCCGATAAAGGCTGAGGCGAGCCTCGGCATATTTAAAGATGACGAAGTCAACATCGTCATCCACGGCCATGAGCCTTCCCTTGCCGAGATGATAGTGGACGTTGTGTACGAGAAGGAGATGATCGATTATGCAAAGTCAAAAGGCGCAAAAGGGATAAACCTCGGCGGCATGTGCTGTACGGCAAATGAAGTGATGATGCGTCACGGCATTCCAACCGCAGGGGGCTTCACGAATCAGGAGCTTGGGATAATGACCGGACTTATTGAAGCGATGGTTGTGGACGTGCAGTGTATTATGCCTTCCCTCACCCGGCTTGCGAAGAAGTTCCATACAAAGGTCATAACAACCTCTGAAAAAGTCAGGATGCCGGGCGCAATGCATATTGCGTTTGATGAGCACAGGGCTAAAGAAATAGCGCGGGAGATAGTGAAGACCGCTATTGATAATTTCCCAAACAGAAGATTAGAAGGGAGCCGCGTCACTGAAAGGTTCCCGGTGATAGCCGGCTTCTCACACGAATACATTGAGTACATGCAGGGAGGAAGATGGAGGGCGTCCTTCAGACCGTTGAACGACGCGATCATGGCGGGAAGGATCAGGGGAGTCGTAGGCATGGCGGGATGCGACAACCCGAGAGTGCCTTCCACCGGGATGCATAAATTCCTTGCGATTGAATTGATTAAAAACGACGTGCTTGTCGTATCAACCGGATGCAGCTCCGCATCGTGCGGGACCGCGGGATTCCTGACCCCGGAAATGGCGCTCGAGAACGCAGGTCCCGGCTTGAGAGAAGTCTGTGAGGCGATAGGAATTCCGCCGATACTCCATCTCGGCGCGTGTGTTGACAATACAAGGATCCTGACCATTGCCAGCGCAATGGCGGCAGAAGGCGGCCTCTCCGATGAGATCGGCGGCATGCCCGCAGTAGGTATAGCGCCTGAATTCATAACGGAGAAGGCGATATCCATCGGATGCTATTTTGCAGCGTCCGGCGTCCCTGTAATATTCGGCGGCGAATCGCCGGTCGAGGCGAGCAAAGAGGTCACAAAAATCATGACGGAAGTCTGGTTCGAGCGTTTCATGGGAGCGCTGCATTTTGAGCCGGACCCTGAAAAAATTCTTGCTATGGCTCTGGACTATATCGACCAGGCAAGGGACCGGCTGAAACTGAGAAAGTATGAGCCCGGCAAATTCGGAGCGGAAAGAGTGCTTATGGATATGGCTGCAAGAAGAGTCCTTGAGAGAGCGGCAGCGCCCCACGCCGGAGTCGGGGGGATAAATGAATCTTAACGCTGATGATATAATCGGGCACGTCGGCGAAGTGCTGGCGGAAAACCAGAAAAAACGCGGAATACTGATCCACGCCTTCCAGAAGATACAGGAGGAATTCAATTATCTCCCGCAGGAAGCGCTGCTTACTCTATCAAAAAAGCTTAATATCCCTCTCTCCGACGTTTACAGCACTGCCACATTTTACAAGCAGTTTTATTTCACGCAGCGCGGCAAAAAGATCGTAAGAGTATGCACGGGAACCGCATGTCACGTCAGGGGAGCAAGCAAGGTGCTCAATAAGATAAAAGATGAATTCAATATCGAAGAAGGCGAAACAACGTCGGACCTCGCCATGACGCTTGAGACCGTAGGCTGTATCGGCTGCTGCGGCCTCGCGCCGGTGGCAACGATAAATGAGAACATTGTCGGCGAGATAGATATGAAGAAGATAGAGGGAATAATAGAGGAGATTAAGAAGTAAAGACAAGTTGTTAGTTGTTAGTTGTTAGTTTTTAGTCTAACAACTAACAACTAACAACTAACAACTTTTTTTAAGGTGGAGCATTATGCCAAAACTTAACAGCTTTGACGCACTTAATGCGCTTCGTGAAACTCTGAAGAAAGAGACCTTTAAGCCCGACACGCTCAGGGCCAGGGTATGCTGCGGCACCGCGTGCACTGCAACCGGCGCGCACCGGATCATTGACCAATTCAAAAAAGAAGCGGCGAACACGGGCCTGGACCTTGAGATAGTCAAGACCGGCTGCCAGGGGATATGTCAGAAAGGCCCCGTTTTGAAAATCGAGCCTATGAACGTCTTTTATCAGAGGACCAAGCCGGTAAACGTCCCCTGGATCATGAGCTATTCGATCCTCGGCAACATGCCGTACAGGCAGGGGCTTTACAGGGACAATATCCTCAGCGAGCCCGTTCCCGTGATGACCGATATCCCTTTTTACAAAAAACAGAAAAGGATTGCGCTCAGGAATAACGGGAAGATCGACCCGTGCAATATCGATCATTATATAGCGGTAGGCGGTTATTCAGGGCTTGATAAAGCCTTGTCATCAATGACGCCTGACGAGGTCCTTAATGAAGTAGATAAGGCAAACCTCAGAGGGAGAGGCGGCGCCGGATTTCCTGCCGGTAAAAAATGGAAACATACCAAGTCAGCGCCGGGCCGTATTAAAGTCGTAATCGCAAACGGCGACGAAGGAGACCCCGGCGCATTTATGGACAGGTCCATTATGGAGGGAGATCCCCATAGCCTTCTTGAGGGAATGGCGCTCTGCGCATATGCAATTAATGCTCAGTACGGCCTCATCTACGTGCGGCATGAATACCCGCTTGCGGTCAAAAATCTTGGGCTTGCAATAAAACAGGCAGAAGAAAAAGGCCTGCTCGGCAAAAATATTCTCGGCACTAATTTTAATTTCACTGTTGACATCAGGGAAGGCGCAGGCGCTTTTGTATGCGGTGAATCAACGGCGCTTATTGCGTCTATCGAAGGAGAGAGAGGTTTTCCGAGACCGAGACCCCCTCGCCTCTCAGAGCCGGGCGGCGGCGCCTGGGGTTACCCGACTAACCTTAATAATATTGAAACCTATGCCTGTGTCCCTGTCATTGTGGAAAACGGTTCGGATTACTTTCTTTCCATCGGCACAAAAACATCTCCGGGCACAAAAGTCTTTGCGCTTACGGGCAAGGTGAAAAACACGGGCCTGGTAGAAGTGCCGATGGGTATCACGTTAAGGGAAATTATATTTGACATCGGCGGAGGAATACTCGGAGACAAAAAATTCAAGGCGGTTCAGACCGGCGGTCCGTCCGGCGGCTGTATTCCGGCAGAGCATCTGGACCTGTCCGTAGATTTTGACTCATTGGCCTCCGTCGGCTCCATGATGGGCTCCGGCGGCATGGTCGTAATGGATGAGGAGAATTGCATGGTCGATGTCGCAAAATTCTTCCTGTCTTTTACGCAATCCGAGTCCTGCGGAAAATGTCCTCCCTGCAGGATAGGCACATACCAGATGCTTGACATTCTCAAGAGGATTACCTCGGGGAAGGGAGAGGAAGGCGATATAGAAAGGCTTGAGGAACTCGGCAAAAAGATTGTTAAAGGCTCGCTTTGCGGACTCGGAAGCAGCGCGCCGAATCCCGTACTGACGACGATCAGATATTTCAGGGAAGAATATGAAGAGCATATCAAGGATAAATACTGCCGTGCAAAAGTCTGCAGCGGGCTCGGTCTGTTCAGGATAGAACATGATGAGTGTTTCCTCTGCGGTCTTTGCAAACAGGCATGCGCCTTTGGAGCCGTAAGGGAGACGAGAAGGAGTTTCTTCATAGATCAGGACTACTGCACAAAATGCAAGGCATGTTATACCGCATGTCCGATTGGAGCGGTAAAGATAGAGAAGCATAAGAGACAGGGCTCGGCAGTTAGGGATATGGAGGCGGAATGACAGAGCAAAAAGAGAAAAAACTTGAGGACATAAAGAAAGAGGCGGAGCAGAAAAAATGTACGGTGCAAAAAGCCCTCTATTTCATCGAGGAGTTTCTTGCGGGCCCCATGTGCGGCAAATGCTTCCCCTGCTCTTGCGGCAGTTATGAAGCGAGAATCCGTCTTAAAAGATTGGTAGGCGGAAGTGCAGCTAACGATGATATTGTCAGCATAAGAAGGATTGCTTCCAACATGATCGAAGCCTCGATGTGCAAAAAGGGGAAAGACACTGCCAAATTCATACTGGACCACATAGATTCAAAAGAATTTTCAGAACATGTTTCAGGAATCTGTTCAAGCAGCGAATGTATGGAGCATATTAAATATATCATTGTTCCTGAAAAATGCACCATGTGCGGCATATGTCTTGAGGTATGCAAAGACGATGCAATAATAGGCGAGAAAAAGAAGACTTATCTCTCCGGTTATCACCCCTTTGAGATAGCACAGAAGAGATGCACTAAATGCGGCGACTGCATAAAGGTCTGCCCGACAGAGGCAATCATACTTGTAGACGCAAAAGTGAAAGAAGCGGTAGGCGTTTAGAAAAAGAATAGGACTATATGACCAATTAGACATATATGACATATAGGGAGGAATACATGTCCAAAACAATCTCTTTAAAAATAGACGGAAAAGATGTCAAGGTTCCTGAAGGGACCAACCTTATCGACGCTGCGCAATCCGTAGGCGTTCACATCCCGAACCTCTGCTACTTAAAAGGAATGAGAGGCATCGGCGCGTGCAGGATGTGCCTTGTGGAAATAGAAGGGATGAAAACACCCGTTGTCGGCTGTATCACCAGAGTGAAAGAAGGCATGAGCGTAAATACGACCACGCCCCGGATTGAGGATATGAGGAAGTTTGTCCTTGACCTCATCCTCTCCATGCACCCGCTGGACTGCATGACCTGCACCAAGGCGGGCGTTTGCACCCTCCAGAAATACGCTTATTACCACGAAATAAAGGAATCGAGCTTCACGAGGAAGAAATTCGGCTACCCCGTTGACGCTGAAAACCCGTTCATTAAAAGAGACCCGGACTACTGCATCCTCTGCGGAAGGTGCGTCAGGGTCTGCAAAGAACAGGGTACCAACGTGCTCGATTTCATGGGCAGGGGAGTCGGGGCAAAAGTGGCGACCGCGATGGACAAGCCGCTCCAGGATTCAGGCTGCACTTTCTGCGGAAGCTGCGTTGACGCCTGTCCCGTAAACGCCCTCCTTGAAGCCGACAGGTGGAGAAAAGGCAGGGAGTGGGATTATACAAAGACAGGATCCGTATGCCTCTCCTGCGGCAACGGCTGCGACATAACCGTCAGCACAAAAGACGGCGGCGTTGTGAAGATAAATTCCGGCGGCGCTGAAGGCTCCGTGGAAAAATACATCTGCGCCGTCGGCAGGTTCGGATTCGATTCAATTTCATCTGACGCAAGGGTTACAACCCCGATGATAAGGGTAAATGGCGAATTGAAAGAGGCTTCGTGGAAAGATGCGCTCAGCCTCGCTGCGGAGAAGCTGAAGGCCTCCGGCAAGAATACAGGCATCATCAGCACGGCGGGGCTCCTGAATCAGGACGCCTTCGTGCTTTCAACGTTTGCTTCCGCCGTCGTAAAGACAAAGAACGTCGATACGACCGTAAGCCTTTATGCCGATGCGGATTCAATGAAGTTTTCCGATTCAGCCGATATTGATTCCGCAGATGTAATCGTGCTTGCCGGACTGAATCCCTCTCAGTGGGAGAGAGTCCTTCCTGCGCTCGATGCGGCTATAAGAAAGAGGGTTTCGAGAGGGGCTAAACTCATTGTATTAAATTCGACCCCTCCCATCCCCCCCTTATCAAGGGGGGGCGAGGGGGGGTATGCCTCAATTGCTTCCGTGAACGTTAAAGCCGACGAGGCAGCCACGCTTGCGCAGCTTGCAAAGGCCCTTATTGAAAAAGGCAAAAAGGCGGGCCAAGAAATTGAATCGGCGGTTTCAGGCTCAACCGTATCGGAAGAGGTGGAGAAAGCCGCTGCGCTGCTGGCGGAAGCAAAAGCGCCCGTCATATTCTGCTCCCCTTCCCTTTTCAATGCGGCAAAGAATATTTCATTACTGGCGGACCTCAAAGTCGTCGCAGTCCCTTATGAGGCGAATGCGAGAGGCGTAGTTTCATTGGGACTGACTACCGAAGGCAAGACTTACAGTGAAATGGCCTCCGGCGGAGTGGAAGTCCTTTACGCCGTCGGTGAAGTGCCGGTTGCAAACAGGCCTGAGGTAACGTTCCTGATTGCACAGACCTCCTATATGACCGAGCTTGCAAAACAGGCGGACATAATACTTCCCGCTGCAGCGTATCTTGAATCCGAAGGCACAATAATAAATTACCTCGGTAAGGTAAAGGACGTAGTCAAAGCCGTCGAGCCTGTCGGTGAAGCAAAACAGCATAAGAACATTCTCATAGAGCTTTCAAAAGCTGTGGGGTCTCCGATAAAAGAATCGGCTGCAAAAATGAAGAGCGCCTTTCAGCTTAAAGACAAACCGAAGTTCAACCCGTTTGAGAAGAAACCGGGACTCGACGTCAACCCTGCTGATTTCAGCGAAGCGATTAATAAGTCCGTTATCCATTCGTCAAGGCTTGTATGGCTTAAAGAAGCGGCAGCAGGAGTTAAGAGTTAAGAGTTAAGAGTTTTTAGAGTTTAGAGGTAAGTAGGGGCATCCTTCTTGGGCTGCCCCTTTTATCCCATCCTTCCCGTTGTATAGTATAATACCTCATGGCTTACATCCTTATAGACGGCTACAACCTGATCGGCATCGTGCACTGGAACCTTGAAAAGGCGCGCAACGACCTCGTTCAGAGACTTTACGAGTATGCGCAAATAAAAGGACACGACGTCACCGTTGTCTTTGACGGCTGGAAAGACGGCAAACTGAATGAATCGAGGACGAAGATCGGCAAAGTAACCGTCATATATTCAAAGCTCGGGGAAAAGGCGGATAGCGTCATCAAGAAAATAATATCCGCCGCCGCACAACCCCTGATCGTCGTCAGCTCGGACAGGGAGATCTCCGATTTCGCGGAGAAAAAAGAATCGGTTGTCGTTACAGCCGTTACATCGGATGAATTCGAGAGAAAGCTGTCTTCAGCTCATAATGTATACGGGGATGACGGAACAGAAGTCCCCTCCGCTTACGATAAAGATGACGATATTGATCTTATGCCCTTCCGGCAGAAGGGAAACCCGAGAAAACTTTCTAAAAAAGAGAAGAAAAAGGTTGAAGCGCTTAAGAAGCTGTGAGCGGGGTGGGATTTCACAAAATGATCTTTTCTCTTACTTCACCAGCATGAATATCTGTACCCTGTTGTTGTTCGTATCGGCGATAAAGACGTCTCCGTTATCGTTGATGCACATCTGCGAGGGATAGTTCAGAAGCCCTTCTTTAAAGCCCCCCGTTCGGCTTTGTAGAATGGGGGCAGGAGTAGAATGAATGTAGAATGGTAGAATGGGTAGAATGGGGTCACCCATTCCTTCCCACTGACCCCATTCTATTTCATTTATACTTTATCACGGTTTCATACTCAATTCTTGCATGACCGGAAGACTGCTCATCAATGTTCCCTTGACAGGTGATAGTGCCCTTTTTCACCTTCTTATGAGTTTTGACCATATCAGCGACCACGGAGCTCAGATCAAACCCGCCTCCGTCACAGCCCCTTATCATGCAGTCCATTTTAAAAATGGCATAAGAGGCGGGGACGATATTTATCGTGCGCAACATAAGGATGGGCCTTTCGCCTTTCTGAAAATATGTCATATTAATTACAATGTCCGAAACCGAAGGGAACCGGTCCGCAACCAGTCCGGCAGCAAGATTGGTCTGCCTTTTTAATTCCTTCATTACGGCATAATTTTGCCTGTTTGCCATTACTACCTCCAAAATAAAAATCCCCCCTGCTTGGGGAGCAAGGGGGATTTTGTCTGTCAATTACAATTTAACGACATTGATAGCCTTAGGGCCTTTCGGACCCTTTTCGGTATCAAAGCTTACTGCTTCACCTTCGGCAAGGGACTTGAAGCCGCCGCCTGTGATCGAAGTATGGTGGACAAATACTTCGCTTCCGTCTTCAGCCGAAATAAAGCCGAAGCCCTTTGAATCATTGAACCACTTTACTGTTCCGTTAGCCATTTCATTTACCTCCTTTTCTTGGAATTGAAATCTCAGAAGGTATCATCACAAATAAAATAAGCCACAAAGTCAAAAGTCTTTGTGGCCTCATGAACTGCAAAAACTTCTAAAATTCTGCTTTAATAATAACAGCTCTCCATCAGTAAGTCAATGGAAGGACTTCCCGTCTCGTCCGCTGATTGGGTCAGGTCAGGGGTCAGGGTCAGCAGGGTCAGGGGTCAGGCTTTAGAATTGAGATATTAATTGAGATATTTACCTCTTGAAAAAATTGAAGTTCTGCTTGTAATCTAATAATCTAATACAGCTTACTTTACTACTAAGAAAGGCGGGGACATGGCGAGGAAACCGAGGATAGAGTACGAAGGTGCGTTCTATCATGTAATAACGCGAGGGAACCGTAGAGAGCATATATTCAGAGACAGAAACGACTTTCTGAAATACCTCGATATACTCTCTCTCTACAAAAAACGTTACCGGTTCCGCATCTACAGCTACGTATTGATGAGCAATCATGTTCACCTGCTGATCGAGACCATAAAGACACCTCTTTCAAAAATACAGCAAGGGATAAATCAGAGTTACACAATGTATTTCAACAGGAGGCACAGGACTACAGGCCATCTGTTTCAAGGAAGATATAAAGCGATCCTCTGCGACAGAGATACGTATTTGCTCTCACTTATCAAGTACATTCATAAGAATCCTGTTAGAGCAAAGATGGTCACCAAACCAGACGATTACAAGTGGAGCAGCCACCGCTGCTACGCCGGTAAAGATAAACAGAATGATATAGTTGACACCGATCCTGTTTTAAGGATGTTTTCAGAAGACAAGGCTGCTTCAAGAAGGCGATACAATGACTTTCTGGAAGATGGGATTGATGTGAAAAAAGAGGATGTTTACGCGACTGTTGATCAAAGGGTGCTTGGCAGTGAGGAGTTTCTTGGCAGTGTGATGGAAAAGTATGACGGGGATATTACCATTGAAAAAAGGGGAAGGGCGTACACTCTCGCAAAAATAGCAAGGGGAGTGGAAAATATAAAAGGGGTAACTATCGAGCAAATGCGTAAGCAAAGCAAATTTGCACAAATATCTTCAGCCAGAAAATTATTTATTCTCGTGGCGGCGTCCTACGGCTACAAAGGGAAAGAGATAGCGGAATATATTAAAAGAGATCCAGCAACAATATCAGCAACTCTTAAGGAAAGCACCATTAAGGAAAGCATTCAATTCGAAAAAGATATGGAGACGATGTTAAATTTTACAAGAATACAAGAATATCCCAATTCTAAAGCCTGACCCCATTCCCCCTTTCACGACTGCCGGAGCCGCTGTTATTGTTCAGAGTCAGTTCAAGCAGGGGAAGGGGAAGGGGAAAGCATTTCTGCTTTCCCCTATCTTTCCTTATCTTGATTTCAGCGAGAAGGTTACTGAGTAACTATTACCGTCATCCGGTAAGGCATAGACCTTGTAGGTTCCAGCCGTGAAGTTACTGGTGCTCAGATTGTAGATATATTGACCTTCTGCTGCATCATATCTGAACAGGTTGCCGGAGTTAGCACTTCCTGGTGATTCAAATAAGACTTCTTCCTCAGTCCCCAGGATTGCATTTGAAATCTTATAGACGGAGATCCTCACTGTGGCATTGGAAACACTCTGTCCACTACAATTTGTGAGAATAATCTTTACAGGGATAGTCCGACCTATCTTGAAGATGCTGGAGCCGGCCTGATTTATCGGCTGCTGGAAACCGCCGAATACATAAATTTCGTCAACCAACCCATCACAGTCATTATCCTTGTTATCGCACACTTCAGCAGCACCCGGGTTGACAGCGCTATCGTTATCATTGCAGTCCGTATGGTCACTTACATATCCTTGCGGCGCTGAACATGCCTGCTCCGATACTGATGGGTTGCCAAAACCATCGCCATCTGCGTCACGGTAATAGGTGTTTTTCACATCTTCATCTGTCTGTCCATTACAATCGTTGTCCTTTCCGTCACAAACCTCTGTTTTCGGAGCGCCGGCAGTGCAGGTATCCACTACTATACCGTTTTGGCACTGGAGTTGACCGTTTGCGGAACATTCTCCTACCCCGCATGAAGTTGGAGTCGGTACATAGTTTTCATCGGCAGTGCCATTACAGTTTTCGTCAATGCCATTACAGTTGTCATCATTGCCTGTTGGTTGACCAGCAGTACATGTGTCCTGCGTTACTCCATTTACACAGATTAACTGCCCTGTTGAAGCGCATACTCCTTGACCGCAGGTTGTTGCTGTTGGTACATAGCCGTCATCCGGCATTCCATCACAGTTATTGTCAACACCATTACAAATATTGTCCGGCGCGCCTGGGTAGACTGATGGGTCGTTGTCATTACAGTCTACGTCTGATGTATAACCATCATTATCAGAATCAGGATATTCCCCTGATACATTGTCCCCGTCTCCAACAGCTATGTATTGAATAAATGACGAGGTAGCAACGCCTATTTCGGTTGACACCCAGGAAGAACCATTCCATCTTATCTGATAAAGATTGGTTTCACCTGCGTAGATTTCTTGTTTCCCATCATTGTCGCCGTCACCTATAGCTTTTCGTCTTGTATTTGGCGCCGTCACTACACTGGCAATCCATGAAGCGCCATCCCACTTATGTTGATAGATTCGAAAAGAATTAGTACCTGAACCACCTTCAGGGTCCCTTACTACATAAATTTCCTTCTTACCATCATTATCAGGGTCACCTATCTCGGGGTAGGTAGGAAGAAAATAAGAATTGATTCCCATTTTACTCCAGCCCGCGGTGCTCCATTTGTATTGATAAACTGGCCAATTAGCATTCATCTGGTAAATTTCATTTTGACCATCATTATTGCCATCACCCAGTTCAATGCCGTAATATGGCTGCTCAGCCCCACCTAAGACCGTTCTAACCCAGATGCTTCCTGTCCATTTAAACTGGACAAAGCCCTTATTTTGAATATCCGGGTCATAACCGGAAACATAAAGTTCATTTAATCCATCATTACCCTCTACATCGCCAACTATCGGTAGGGCGACAACATCATATGCTCCGGCCTCCCCTATTAATGTAGAGACCCATGAACTGCCAGTCCACTTTATCTGATAAACTTTATTGCCACTTCCCACATAAATTTCATTTTCCCCGTTATTGTCAGCATCGCCAATATCTATCTTATAAGGTCGTAACGCACTGATTATCTCCCTGCTCCATGAGGAGCCTATCCTTGTGAATTCGTAGATTTGATCCGTTCCAACATAAATACGGTTAAGACCGTCATTTCTGGCATTGCCTATCTCTATTGTTGAACCACGGAGATTCCAAGGCCATGTAGCCACTCCAACTTGACCTACTGTCTCCAATGTCCATGAAGTACCGTTAAATACGAAACGGCGCAGCAAGTTCTCATTAAATCCTAAATAATATATCCTGCTTATGCACTTGACTGACCTATATACAATATATAGAAAAATCACACAACAAGTTTTTCACTATGAATAGGATTAACAGCAACACTATTTTGAATGAGTCTATAAAAAAGCATTCCACGGGATTTGGATGTTCTAC
>JACRHB010000112.1 GCA_016217725.1 Nitrospirota bacterium
CTGGAGCCCCGACTGCTGCATCCTTCAATGGATAGATTACAACCTGCTGCCGCGCGGCATTGAAAAAGCGCCTTTCCCCCTGATTGCGCTGCTTGCCGCCGGGGATTGGGATCTGGACCTTGTTTATTCAAAGATAATCGCAGAGTCGGCGGACCTGGTCATAGGCTCCGGTTATTTTGACGAAGAGAGCCTGCCGTTTATAGGCGCCCGGAACGTGGAGATATTTTATCTCGGGACTATCCTGGATAAATATATCGCACGTGAGCCGAAGAAAATAAAAGACAGGGAATACGACCTCTTTTATACCGCCACCTGGCTCAGCGACGTTACACATCCGGAACGTTCGAAATGGGTATTAAAGCTTACCGAGCTTGCCGAAAAATACAACGTCCTCATAGCGCCGCGCGGGAGCTATTCGGAATATTTATCTTTGCTGAATGAATCAAAGCTCGCCTTTTCACACGTAAGGCGCGGCGTCTTCTCTAACCGTGTCCTGGAGGCGGCGGCACAGGGTTCCGTTGCCGTTGTGACGGGCAGGGACGTTAAAAGATATTTCGAGGAAGGCAGTGAGTTTATATCAGTTGATGAAGACGATTTTTTTGAACGGCTTGAGTATTATTTGAAAAACGAAGAGCTGTTACAGGATATATCCGACAGGGCCTATGCGAAGGTTGTGAATGAATTCGGCTCCAAAGCGCGATTTATAAAAATCCTTGAGATAATCGAGGAGAATCTCAAAAGCAAGCAGTCCGCGAAAAATGGGAAAGCGGATTCTCGCCCCGAATTTGACAGGCGTATAACCAACGGTGAAGTATACTTTTATGCATACTTCAGGTCTATAGCAGAAGCCTATTTTTTTACGGAAAAAAATACCGGCAGGATTTTGCAATTGAGTATTAACGAATTTAAAGAGGCGGTCGGGCTGAACCCGACTCCACGGGCTAAAACGGGGCTCGCCGTCGCCTCGGCGGCTTTAATGTTCAAGCAGAAAGACAGAGAGACTGCTGCTGAAAAATCAAGGGAAGTTATCCGGCTTCTGCAAGATACCATTTTACAGTATCCCGGATATGTGCTCGCTTATTATAATTTGGGATTGTTCCACATGAGACTCGGCAGCCTTGAAGAAGCGATGAAATATTTTATTGAAGGCGTCAGGCTCATTAATGACGGAACAGGAAACGTGGACGCCTGGTGTTTACAGAATCAGGATTTTGAGCTGTTTAAGACCATGTTGCAGAATCCATTGAATGAACACCTGCTTTTGTTGTGCAAGGGACATGAAGATCAGGTCAAAGAAGTCGAAAAATTATATCACTTTGCAATGTGGTACTTCATATCCGCGCTTTATGAAGAAAAGGGCGACCTCCATAACAGCCTGAAGGCCCTTTTAAATGCTCACGATTTGCAGCAGGACAAGGCCCTGTGTATAGGGAAGACAGCCTGGTTGTCGGCGCTGCTCGGTTTTAAAGACAGGGGTCTGTCGATGTATCAACGCGCCGTAGAAATGCTGCCTTTTGATATAGACCTGAGAGTCGATTATATCAGGTATTTGTATTTGTGCGGTAAGGACCGGGAGGCGATAGACCAGATAAACGCGGTCTTTAAAACGTGTAAAAAGGTAAAGACAATGCAGGACAGGCTGCCTGAATTTAAAGCTCTGATGGAAGACTTCGGGAGATTTGAACCCGGCGGATATTCTCATGATTCCTGTACAGAGAAATTGCTGAATTTTTACCTGGAAACGTTATATAAATGTCTTAAGGTGAACCCATGCGATATTAAACTGCTCTCAAGAACGGCAGAAGTATGCTATGAGCTCGGATGTCCGGATAAGGTATTCGGACTGCTTGAAGAGCATTGCGGGAAATGCGGCAATCCAAACGGTTACAGTAAAGACCTTTATGAACAGCTTGAGGTAAAGCTGAAATCAACAAAAGGGCAATTATCAGACAGGATCAATAAATTGGGAGCTCTGGTGAATAGATTATGAAAGTGCTCTTGTTAGGTATCGGCGACAGTCCGATAAAAAGCAAATTCAAGTCGAACCACTGCGACAATTTCATAAGCAGGCACATGGCCGGGCATGAGATAATTACCTTCGGCTATAACGATGGGGTTGACGTTAAGATCGATGTAAATGACGACTTCAGCGAGGTTTTGAAAAAGCTCCCGGACGGCTGGAAGCCCGACGTCTGCATCCTTTGGGAAATCGAATGGAGCCTTGTTCCTAAAGGTATGGAAGCTGCGCCGTTTCCGACTGTCGCCCTTCTTGCAGACTGGGATTATGACGTTCCTTTTTCAAAGGCGTGCATGGAGGCCACCGATTTTGCCGTCGCCATTTCCGAATTTGAAAGAAACGCCCTTCGCGCAATTGGAGGCGGCAAAGTATATGCGTTTCACTATGTCGGTATCATGGAGGAATTTATCAGCCGGTCTCCACGGCCGATGAGGGACCGGAAATACGATATCCTGTATACGACCTTTATCGACGATGTAATGCATCCCGACCGCTCTCAATGGATTCTGAGATTATGCTCTCTTTCGGACAAATATAAGGTTTTGATTGAAACCCATTTGCCGGGGTATAAAGATTACATTGAGCTGCTGGGTCAGGCGAAGCTCGCGCTGTCTCATCACAGGTACGGCTCCATGTCCGGGAGGGTCCTTGAAGCGGGAGGGCAGGGTGCCGTAGTTATTGAGACGGGAAATGACGCAGGAAGATACTTCTTGCCGGAAAAAGAAATTGTCTTTGCAGGCGATGAAAACCTGTCCGCAAAGCTTGAGCAGCGCCTCAACGACATGACTTCTTTGCAGGAGACGTCCGATGCAATACATTTAAAGGTTTCAGGAGAATTCGATTCCCAAAAGCGCTTCCTGGCCTTTCTCAATTTTATCGACAGACACGTTAAACAATCGACGCCTGCAAAAGCTAAAAAGGATTGTTCCGAATATGAGGAGCTTATGCGGAGAGGCGAGCTTTATTATTATTCCCATTTCAGAAATTCTCAAAATTCTTTTATTGTCGATGCAAACGACAAATTGCTCTTATCAGCCGTCGGATGCTTTGAAAAGGCAGCAGCCGTTAAGCCGACCCCCGAAACGATGACAGCCGCTGCTATATCAAAGGCCGCACATGGCTTCCTGTATGAGCCGGACCGGATGGCGCAGGAGGACGGCGGAGAAGCCGTTTCACTGCTGAAAAATATCATCTCTTCTTATCCTTCTTATGTCATGGCGCATTACAACCTCGGACTGATATATATGAGGGTCGGCAAATTTACCGAAGCGTTAAGCCATTTCAAAGCCGTGCTCGAATTATTCGGAGACAGAAAAAGCGTTCTTGATACCTGGTGCCTGCATAACCGGGATTTCGACCTGTCTAATGTCATTATCCGCAAACCGTTGAATCAGAACCTGCTGTTATTCTGCAAAGGAGAAAAAAATAAGGCGCTGGAAAATATCAGGAGCTTATACCGGGGCGCGACGCTTTATTTTATCTCGCTCATTGAAAACAGGATGGGACGCATTTATAAATCACTTGACGCAATCGTTGAAGCTTACAACCTGTATCCCGGGTCCGGGTTTATTGTCAGGCATGCGGCGCAAAAATTGGCGCTGCTGGGTTTTAAGGAAGAAAGTCTAAAGCTCTATAGAGAAGCCGTAAACCTTTTGCCGTTGGAAGTCAACCACAGGATCGAATATATAAAAATATTGTATTTATACAAGATGGACGGAGAATTGCGTGATGAGCTTAGGAACGTTTTGAAAATAGCAAATACAATATCTCATTTCAGAGAGAAGACGTCGGAGTTAAGGAACGTTATGGAGCAATTGAGCGGAAACGGCAAAAATACAGGCTGTTCCCACGACCCCGTTAAAGAGATTATGATCAATAATTATGTAGAGCAGCTTTATGGTTATTTGAGGAAAGAGCCGGCGGACTTGAGGGTCGTCATACGGATTGCCGAGCTCTGGAATGAGCTTGGAAGGGTGGATAAGAGTCTGGAGATCGTGGAGGATTATGTCAGGAAAAATGGAGAAACCCTGAGCGGGGAAGAGGTCTTGGTTGTTAAAGACGTTTATAACTCCATCGTGCAGGCCTCCGCGGATAGGGATAAATTCTGTGAGGAAAAAATGAGTATGCTGGAAAACTTATTAAGGAGCTCATGAGCCATATTAGTTGTCATTCCCGCAGTCTGCTGAGCGGGAATCCAGACAATTAAAGAACTGGATGCCCGATTAAGAACTTCGGGCATGACGATTAATTTATATGTCTTTACTGAAAAATATGAACCAGAATGCCATACAGCCTTTAGTCAGCGTTATAGTGCCCACAAGGAACCGGCCGCATTTTTTAAAAGAAGCCCTTCATAGCATTCTTAATCAGACTTATCGGTATTTTGAGATAATTGTTGTAAACGATTCCGGAGAAGAGGTATCTGAAATCATCAACGCCTTTAAAGATAGTAGGATCAGATATGTCCGGCATGAAACAAATAAAGGTCCGTCTGCTTCAAGAAATACGGGCCTTAAAACGGCTAAGGGGACGTATATAGCCTATCTTGATGACGATGACATTTATTACCCCGAGCACCTTGAAATGCTCGTAAATTTCCTGGAAAAAAGCGGATGCAAAGTAGCATACAGCGATTCTTATCAGGCATTCCAGGAGAAGGCCGTAAATAATTTTGTTACAAAACGCAAAACGCTCGCAAATGGATATGACTTTGACAGGGAGAACTTTCTCATAAAAAATAACATACCGATCCTGACCGTAATGCACGCGAAAGAATGCATAGATGAAATCGGCGTGTTTGATGAGCGTATCGGCGTTCATGAGGACTGGGATTTATGGATCCGGATGTCCCGTAAATATGATTTTTATCACGTCAGGCAGGTTACCGCGGAGTTCAGGACGAGGGAATCGACGGACAGCATTACTTCAAAAGATTTCCCGAATTTCCTGGAGGTCATGAAACGGATACACTCCAAATATTCCTGCTATGTATCCGATCCGAAAACCGTTACGGCGCAAAAAACGATAGTAAGTCTGCTTGAAGCAAAGATCGAACAGAAAAATTACGTGCAGATGTATGAAATGAAACCGGCAGTTGACGGCGGTGAGGCCTTGAATTCAAAGGTGTCGGTGGTAGTAACAGTCAAAAACGGAGGCGGTGGAATTAACACAGTTACAGAGAGGATCGCATCTCAGAGAAAGATAAAGGAAATTGAGACGGTAATCATAGCAGGCCAGGATTGCGCGTCAATTGAGGCCGACGGAGAAAACGGTGTAAAGATCATCAGGTCTGCAAATGAAGTGAAGAGTTACGGCAAATTGCTTAATGAAGCCGTTGCAAAGTGTACGGGGGACTACATAGTATTTATCTCACATGACGCCGAACCCGCTGGACCTTACTGGCTTTACAATATGGTGAGACCCTTGCGGGATTATCCGGAGCTTGCCGCAACATCATGCAGACAACTTGTCAAACCCGGAGCTGATCTGTTCAGCCTCTGGAAGAACCGCATAAATGAGGAATCGAAATATTTCAGAAAGGATTCCGTATGTGTATTGTCGAATAAAGCGAAAGGCGTGAAATGGACGCTCTTTGATAAAGAGATAAAAAAGAGATTGACTCTTTTTAACGGCATATCGTCATGCGCGAGAAGGAGGCTTTTTGATGAAATAAATTTCAGCGAGCTTAAAGACGCTGAAGAGGTATTTATCGATTTTGGGATAAAGCTCCTTGAGAAGAGAAAGGCCGTAGGTTACCTGATTTCCGCCGGGGTGCATTGTCCGCAGGATCAGCCCGTATCGGAACTGCTGAAGAAGTCTTATCGCAGAACTAAGATGCTGCATAACTACATCAACGGCTTGCCCAATTTTTATCATATAAATAACCTGGGCTGGAAAGAAGTAAGAGAGAATATTTTGAAGTTGTATTGTCTGATCAACGCCTCAATGGACGGCGTTAAAGAAAACGGGGCCAAAGCCGCAGGAGAATTCCTTGATAATTTGACAAGAAATATAAACTCATCTTGTCGGCCTGAGGCTAAAAAAAGGCTTTCGGAAAATGCGCTTGACGCATTATTGATCCAGGCGCTTGGACGGGATGATTTGCTTTTGCATGAGACCGGCGCTATGAAAAAAGACAACCTCTTCATGCCTGATTTCATGGACCGTTTTGAACGGCTCACGAAATATCTGTGCACTGCACGCATCCCGGACGGCGGACCTGCGGAATTTGTCACCTGTATCAACAAGATATTTGCGGAGCTGGCAGGCGAGGCGCTGGGCAACTATTATCTTGAAGCGGAGGAGCTTAACAGCCTTTCCGACGAATTAAAGAGGATGGACGATATCCTTGAAAGAGATGACCTTAATTAAAGAAGACATATTCATCGTAACGAGTAAAAAAGGCGCTCAGTCTTTGAAGGTCAGGGGAGAAGACGGGTCAGTAAAGACGATTCACAGCCTTTATGACCCGGAGGCGGAGGCAAAGACCATTGTCGATGAATTTGAGTTTGACGGCAGAGGCGTGCTTGTCGTTCTGGGACTCGGTCTCGGTTATCACGCTGCGGAGCTGGCAAGGAGGTTTCCCGAGGCTGAGATTCTGATAGTTGAAGCTTCACAAGAAATCCATGAAATCGCAAAAGGACAAGGTCTGCCCATTGAAGGCAATATCAAATTCATTGTGGGACTTACTCCTGCCGAGACAATCAAAAAAATAACCGATTGCCAGATGAAGGACGGCATAACGCCCCTTTCCGTATTCGTTTTATCTTCGGTCATATCCGCGTTTCCATCTTATTATCAGCGGATACTCGCTTTATTAAAGAAGACGGTCTCGATAAAATTATGGGACAGGCTCAAATATCCCAAATTCAAAGAGCAATCGCACAAGGTTGTTCTGATGGATTCCGGTTACTTCCTGGTTAAGGAAGCTGAAAAGGCGATGATATCCCTGGGTAATAAGGTTAAAAAGGTATTAATCCCCACTTTGGAAAAGGGGGGCAAGGGGGACACCCCTCTTAATCCCCCCTTAGTAAGGGGGGAAACAGGGGGGTACGATAATGAAGCAATAATACCTAAGCTCATCGAAGCGATAATCGAATTCAAACCCGATTTCATCCTAACAATGAACCACCTCGGCTTCGATGAAGACGGGGTTCTGAATTCATTCCTCAAATCAATCGAGATGCCCGTTGCTTCATGGTACGTGGACAGTCCGAAGATCATCCTCGAGGCCTTCAATAAAAACGTCTCTCCCTATGTGGCGCTCTTTTTATGGGATAGGACCTACATCGACGATATGAAATCGATGGGTTTTGAGTCGGTAAGTTATTTGCCTCTGGGCACGGATGAGAGTGTTTTCAGACCGACAGAGAGAAATTCAAAATTCAAAATTCAAAATTCAAAATTTACCAATGACGTCGGATTTGTGGGCAATTCATTAGTGGATAAAACGAGAGAAAAACTGGAAAAGGCTCCGGCAGCCTTAAATCCGGTTATCGAAGAAATCGCCGGTAAATTAAGCTCGACGAAGATGTACCTGAAAGATGCGATAGACAATTCAGAATGGGGAGGATTCAACGATTTAACGCTTCAGCAGAAGATCGACTTTGAGGCTGCGGTTCTCTGGAAGGCAACCCTTTTGTATCGCCTGTCATGCCTTGAGAGCTTGAAAGATTTCAATGTACTTATTCACGGCGACGACGGATGGAAGAAATTGCTGAATAATTATAATGTAAAACCCCCGCTGAATTACTACAAAGAGCTTCCTGCTTTTTACAATGCATGCAGGATAAATTTCAACGCCACGCATTTGCAGATGAGGGAAGCCGTCAATCAGCGCGTGTTTGACGTTCCTGCTTGCGGCGCTTTTCTGCTGACTGATTATCAGGCCGCGCTTGACGGGCTGTTTGACGTCGGGAAGGAAATGATCGTCTATAAGCATACGGATGAAATACCGGAGCTTGCAAGGTTTTATCTCAACAATCCCGAAAAAAGAGAGGCAGTTGCCCGAAGAGCAAGAGAGCGGGTATTGAAAGAGCATACATACAAGCACAGGCTCGGAAGCCTGATCCGGTTCATGAGGGAGAAGTATGGATAAGAACGATTTTACTTAAAAAATCTTTAATGTCCGCCTGTGCTGATGTCCCGAATGAATAAATAAATAGGCGGTGCCACAATGAGATTGGCGCTCCTGATAATCAGGATTAAACGTTCTCTAAGAACATGTTCTGACGCCCCGGTACGAAATCTCTAAACCGGTACTTGAACCCGTGGTCACCGCCTTATAAAAATATATAACATTCGGCGACCTTATTCAATGTTTTTTTAATCAGCAGGCTCGACTGTCAAGGAAAAACCGCTATCGTGATCTTTAAGATATGTTAGACTAGACTTTTCTTTCAGCTACTGTCAATAATACCTCACCCTTTCAACCAATCTGTCCATTTCAGTCCATTGTCAAGGTATGACCCTTTCCGTTCCTTTGTTGAACCGGCTTTCAAATAGCCAAAACATCACCATCCCGCCGCTATCAGGAGAAAAGGGACGTTGATGCTTACATTGCAAAAGTCTTGACAAAGACAGAGGAGACAAATATATAATCAGAGCATGCCACGACAGGCGAGATTAGATACCCCCGGAGCCCTTCACCACATAATGGTGAGGGGGATAGATAAAAGCGTCATTTTCAGAGATAAGCACGATAAGCTTAAGATACTCGAAAAAATGGGCGCTGAAGTCACTGCCGGGAGATGCACCGTCTACGCATGGGTTCTCATGGATAATCATGTACATCTGCTGTTCAAAAGCGGGGAGTGGGGCATATCGACCGTAATGCGAAAAGTCCTGACGTGGTACGCTCAATATTTCAATCGCAGATACCGGCGCACCGGACACCTTTTCCAAAACCGCTACAAATCGATACTCTGCGAAGAAGAAACCTATTTACTTGCCCTGGTGCGCTATATACATCTTAATCCTATCCGTGCAAACATAATCAGTACCTTGGAGGGATTAGATGATTATCCCTGGAGCGGACATAGAGCAATTATTGGAAAAGCTGAATACCCGTGGATGAGGACTGAGGACGTATTAAGCGAATTTGCCGGGACAAAAAGAAAAGCTATAACAGAATACCGGCAATTCGTAAAGGACGGCATTGGACAGAAGCATGATCCACAGTTTAGCGGGGGCGGCTTAATTCGGAGCCAAGGCGGTTGGTCCCAGGTGCTTTCCCTCCGGCGCAAAGCAGAAAAAGAAGAATATGACGAGCGGGTACTCGGAAGTGGCGACTTTGTTCATGCAATTCTGAGAGAGGCGGAGGAGAAAGAAAAGCGTCAGTTGAAAATACGGCGAACAGGCTTAACCTTAAGCCGGGTTATCGAAGAAGAAGTTAAAAAAACAAAGGTGAGCCTGCAGGAGCTGAAAAACGGCAGCAGGCGCAAAGCCGTAAGCGAAACCAGGGCAAAAGTTGCACGGCGTGGTGTCGAGGAACTCGGAGTATCATGTGCTGAACTCGCCCGTCATCTCGGTGTGTGTACATCGAGTGTATCTCGGGTAATTGCAAAGGCAGAGTTTGACAATGATAATTAAGGGCGTTTTGATTTGCAATGTAAGCATCAACGTCCCTCCTCA
>JACRHB010000117.1 GCA_016217725.1 Nitrospirota bacterium
AGGGGTGTGTTTTCCTTTATGCTCTTTCTGTTACACACCCCTACCCCTCTTTTTAGAGGGGAAAACTACATCACCTGATAGGTGAGATTTAAAACACTGAAAATACCTGTTCCTTTATTAAAGAATCGCTCAATTTAGGTTTAATAAAATATCGCCGATGATGAAAGAAGCGGAAAAGAAACATGTCAAGATCTCGATTGAATGACCCGGGGTAAGGCCCCCCGGCATAAAAAGCCGGGGGTTCTTTTTGTCTTCTTGCCGCAATAATTACTGTCCTGCCATTTTTTACACTTCTGCACTTCTGCGCTTTTGCGCTGTTGCACTGGATCTCCCCCCCCCTCCTTGACAGCAAAGAGAAAGATGATAATATTTATATATTCGCATAAAACAACGGAGGTGGAATTATGGCTGTAATAAGTTATGAAGTCGATGAGAAAGTCAGATATGACGCAAGCATACTGACCGAGCATGACGTCTATCTGTTTAAAGAAGGGACTCACTTCAGGCTCTATAAAAAACTCGGCGCTCATCTGATGAGCGTAAACGGCGTAAGCGGCGTGCACTTCGCCGTATGGGCGCCCAATGCTGAGACGGTGTCGGTTACCGGAGATTTCAACGAATGGGACCGGCAATCCCATCAGCTCATGCCGAGATGGGATGCGTCGGGTATTTGGGAGGGGTTTATCCCGGGTCTGAAAAAAGGCGATCTTTACAAATATCATATCGTCTCAAAAATCAATGATTATAAAGTGGATAAGGGAGACCCCTTTGCGTTTTTCTGGGAAACGCCTCCTAAGACGGCGTCGGTCGTCTGGGATATGGAATACGAATGGAAGGACGAGGAATGGATGGAGAACAGACATGAGACCAATTCACTGCATAAGCCCTACTCCATATACGAAGTCCATCTCGGCTCCTGGAGACGCGTCCCCGAAGAGGAAAACAGGTATCTCACTTACCGCGAGCTTGCGCCTTACCTTGCGGACTATGTGAAGGAGATGGGGTTTACGCATGTCGAATTCCTGCCGATAATGGAGCACCCGTTCTACGGTTCATGGGGTTATCAGACCGTCGGTTATTTTGCGCCCACGAGCAGATACGGGACGCCGCAGGATTTCATGTATCTGATAGACCACCTCCACCAGAACGGGATCGGTGTCATCCTCGACTGGGTGCCTTCCCACTTCCCTTCCGACCAGTACGGGCTGTCTTATTTTGACGGCACCTATTTGTATGAGCATCAGGACCCTAAAAAAGGCTATCACCCCGAATGGAGCAGCTATATATTCAATCACGGGCGCAATGAGGTGAGGAACTTCCTAATCAGCAGCGCGCTTTTCTGGCTGGACAAATACCATATCGACGGCCTGAGGGTTGACGCGGTCGCATCGATGATCTATCTCGATTACGCAAGAAAAGAAGGCGAATGGATCCCGAACATTTACGGCGGCAAGGAAGACCTTGACGCCATAAGTTTTCTCAAGAGATTTAATGAAATGGTCTACACCTTCTATCCGGACGTCCAGACCATCGCCGAGGAGTCCACCTCATGGCCCATGGTATCGCGTCCCGTATACGTAGGCGGGCTCGGCTTCGGGATGAAGTGGAACATGGGATGGATGCACGACACGCTGGAATACGTTTCGCATGAGACTGTACACAGGAAGCACCATCATGACCGGCTCACCTTCAGCATCTGGTACGCCTTTTATGAAAATTTCGTCCTCCCGCTTTCACACGACGAGGTGACTCACGGCAAAGGGGCTCTCGCCGGAAAGATGCCGGGAGACGAATGGCAGAAATGCGCCAACCTCCGGCTCCTGTTCGGATACATGTGGGGACATCCCGGCAAGAAGCTCCTTTTCATGGGAGGAGAATTCGGTCAGTGGAGGGAATGGGTGCACGAAGAAAGCCTTGAGTGGCACGCCCTTGAATATCCTTCACATCAAGGCGTAAAGGAATGGGTCCGGGCACTTAATCATTTTTACAGGAGCGAGCCGGCGCTTTATGAGCTGGACTTTTCAAACGAAGGATTTGAATGGGTAGACTTCCATAACTGGGAGGAGAGCGTCATCGGTTTTATACGTAAAGGGAAAGACCCCTGTGACGTCATCCTCGTGGTGTGCAATTTCACCCCGGTGCCGAGGCTCGGCTACAGGCTCGGGGTCCCGAGGGGAGGATATTGGAGAGAAATGCTCAACAGCGACGCGGAGATTTACTGGGGAAGCAATCTCGGAAATGCCGGAGGCGCTGAGGCGGAAGCAATTCCCGCACACGGGAGAGAATATTCGCTGTCCCTGACGCTGCCGCCGTTAGGGGTGATTTTCCTGAAGAATGAGCTTAAAACAGCATCAGCCACGAATGAACACGAATAAACAAATTCGGTATCCGTGTCCGTATTCCGTGTGCGGTTATTTTTTTACGGACACGTTAACCGGTCACGTTTCACGTCTCACTTTTTCCTCTCAAACATAACCCCGGCGATTACGACAAACGCCGCTGAAGAGATTATAAGCACGCTCAGATCCGTAACCAGCGTGAAGTCCGAGATCTTTTCCGGAAATACGGCGTGCTTCAGGGCGTCTATGCCGAAGGTCAACGGGTTGAGCCCGGCGATCAGCCTTAATGCGTCGGGAAGCTTATGGACCGGATACATGGCGCCCGAAAGAAAGAACATCGGCATCACGATAAAATTCATGATGGCGCTGAAGCTTTCCATGTTCTCGAAAAACGCCGCAAGGATGATGCCGAGAGCCGATATGCAAAAGGCCAACAGGAAAGAAACGGCCAGCGCATAAGGGATCGACAGCAAGCTCAATTTGATGCCGAGAAAAGGAAAGAGCATAAGGATGATCCCCGCCTGAATGACGGAGATGACCGTTCCGCTCAACGCCTTGCCGATGACGATAGAAAACCTCGATACGGGCGCCACGAGTATCTCCTTCATCAAGCCGAACTCCTTGTCCCAGATGATGGAAATGGAAGAGAAGATCGAGCTGAACAGGATCGTCATGCCCAGTATGCCGGGGAAAATGAACTGCATGTATGACAATCCCGGGCCCGGCGTCACAAGTCTCGACATGCCTCCGCCGACGAGGAAAAGCCAGATGAGCGGCCTTGCGAGGGTGGAGATCAGCCTGCTTTTTTCCCTGACGAATTTTTTGAAATCCCTTGCGATCAGGACATAAACGGCGTTAACTTCTATCATGTTTTCTCCTGTAGGCTCGAACCGCTTCCTTTACCGTGTCTTCCGATGACGCCTCCTGCTCCCTGATCTGCCTGCCGGTCATCTTAAGGAAGACATCGTTCAGCGTCGGCCTCTGGAGTCTCACCGACAAAACTTTTTCACCAAGGGCTTTTATTATTTCGGGTATGCAGGCGTCCCCTTTAAGCGTGGTCAGGAACAGCTCGCCGCTCTTTTCGGAGACTTCAACGTTGAACAGAGCCTCTATCTCGAGCTTCGCTTTTTGATTATCGGTCGTCCTGATATAGATCACGTCTCCGCCCACTGTCTTTTTGAGCTCCTCCGGCGTCCCATCGGCGATTATCACGCCGTTGTCGATAATGGCTATTTTATTGCAGACCTCGGCCTCTTCCATGTAATGCGTAGTCATAAAGATGGTTACATTATGTTTACGCGGAAGCTCTACGATGAACTCCCACAGTTTGGCCCTTGACTGCGGATCCAGCCCGAGAGTAGGCTCATCGAGAAAGAGAACCCTCGGCCTGTGGATCATCCCCCGCGCGACCTCAAGCCTCCTTTTCATGCCTCCGGAGAATTTTCTCACGAGGTCGTCTTTTCTCTCATGCAATCCGACGAAATGGAGCGCGTCGTCGATGCGGCCTTTCATTTCACTCTTTTTGACGTCATAAAGATATGCGTGAAACATCAGGTTTTCATATGCGGTCAGATCCTTGTCGAGGGTAGTGTCCTGGAAAACGATCCCTATGGCCTTCCTTACCTCCGAAGGCTCTCTTAAGCAATCGTATCCTGCAATAGACGCCTTCCCGGAGGTCGGCTGAAGCAAGGTGCAGAGTATATTGATGGTCGTCGTTTTCCCTGCGCCGTTCGGCCCTAAAAAACCGAAGATCGTCCCTTCGGCCACTTCAAAGGAGATATTATTTACGGCGGTCAAGTCTCCAAACCGCCTTGAAAGATTTTCGACTTTGATAATGGGCATGACAAGAGTTTAGCAGAAAATTCATCGCGAGTGAAGCATAATAGCCGGGGAAAGCGGCCGCGTAATCCTTCAGTTACAGGGCATACCCTGTCATTCTGAGGAGCGAAGCGACGAAGAATCTCCTGCTTTATTAACGCGTTGAGATTCTTCGCTTCGCTCAGAATGACAATGTCATGCACTATTGCCACCCTTCACTGAAGGGGTACGCGGCCACCTGTATTTTTTTTGTTAAATAATTTTAAATGGGGTATGCACTTGACGGCACCTACCCCAATACCTTGTGTTTCCGGGTTCGCCCTTCCTTGACGCCTTTGATCAGGCCACCATACGTGACTGGATCCACCACTACCGCCTGCTGAGCCAATCGCAAGAAAAGCTTGCC
>JACRHB010000114.1 GCA_016217725.1 Nitrospirota bacterium
CACAGATAAAGACAATGATATAAATGAGATAGGCACATATTGTATATTCACCCAAAAGGTGAAAGGCAAAAGTCAGTTAAGCTTTTAATAAATCTGTGATAATCTGCGCTAATCTGTGGATAAATGCTTTTTTTAGGTTAATCCGTCATTCCCGTCCCGACGCTTCGGGATGAGCGGGAATCCAGAGAACGCAAAGATAGATTCCGGCTTAAAGACTGCCGGAATGACAGACAAAAAACCCTAATTAGGGAAATCCACTAAGTGCATGAAAAATATAATTAAAGTTTTTAAAAAATGTTCCGATAATATAAAGCGGAACGAATAAAGTTGTCCGTATTCAATGTTACGGGCAACAAATAATTGCAACTAAGAAAGGAGGGGAAGAAAGGAGGGACGGAAAATGTCTAAATTGAATTGTTGGGAAATCAAAAAATGCGGAAGGGAGCCGGGCGGAGCAAAGTCCAAAGAAATGGGAATTTGCCCTGCAGTTACGGAAGTCTCCTGCAACGGATTAAACAACGGGAAAAATGCAGGCAGGATATGCTGGGCCGTAGCAGGAACATTCTGCGGTGGAAAGGTTCAAGGAGATTTCGCGCAGAAATCGGTATCCTGCATGTCCTGCGAGGTCTTTAAGCTGATCAAGACAGAAGAGGGGGCTGAGAAATTCAATCTGCTGAAGCCCG
This sequence comes from Nitrospirota bacterium, assembly GCA_016217725.1. Taxonomy (GTDB): domain Bacteria; phylum Nitrospirota; class Thermodesulfovibrionia; order UBA6902; family UBA6902; genus SURF-23. The sequence goes on from JACRHB010000114.1 coordinate 684, forward strand.
GCCAGGCATATCACGCAGCAGCCAGGTAGGTTCACTCCATAAATTATGCATGGATGATTATCTGTTCGATCAATCATCCATGCATAATTTTTTTTACTGAAAATCCCCCTCACCCAACCCTCTCCCCGAAGCATCGGGGGAGAGGAAATTTAACTCTTAACTCTTAACTTTCAACTTTCAACTTTTAACTCCAATTACCGTTTCAGATTCACCATCTCCTGCATCAGCTCATCCGACATCGATATTATCCGCGAATTCGCCTGGAATCCCCTCTGGGAAATTATCATCTTAACGAACTCCTCGGCCAGGTCCACGTTGCTCAGCTCAAGGGTATTTGCCAGCACTTGGCCGGTCCCTGATGTTCCCGGCACGCTGATGACAGGCTGACCTGAGTCCGTTGATTCGGCATAAAGATTCTTACCCATCTTTGTAAGCTCCGTAGGCGCAAGGAATTTGGCAAGCGCGATCTGACCGACGGCTCTTGTCTGACCATTGGTAAAAATACCCGTGATAATGCCCTCCTGAGTAATCGTTATGCTCCTTAGCGACCCGGAAGAATAACCGTCCTGGCTTTGGAATATAGTTGCTGATGCGGCCCCATACTGCGTTGTGCCGTCATTTCCTGCCCCGCCTTCCGCTATTGATGTGCCGAATTCAAAGTCAATAGTCTGGTCGGCATCCGCTCCACCGGTAAAATCAAATCCGCCCGTAGGATAGGTTATCGCGCTTTCCGTATCAAGAAAGCCGTTATTATCAAAATCAAGCGTACCGGTAGCCTGTATTTCCGTGTTTCCACTAAATGAATCACCGGCGTTTACAACCGCATTCCATTCCCATGTGTTTCCGGTAGGTGTTTCAACATTTTTCGTAAAATAAATATTCACGACGTGTCCGTTGCCGAGAGAATCGTATACGGTAATTGAACTTGAAAAGTGGGATGTATTGTCGGGATCGGTGACGTCAAATCCTCCGGCAATTGCTGTTTCTCTCGAGTCAATGTTTGCGGATATTTCAACCGTTGTGGTTTTATTCGGAGAACTGTTCAATGTGGAGAGATTAATATCTCCAAGACCGCTTGATGCAGTACCTGTTGCTGAAAACAGATAACCCTGCAAGCGCATTCCGTCAGGATTGACTACATAGCCCTCCTTGTCCATTGTAAATTGGCCTGCCCTTGTATAGAACGTTCCGCTTGAATCACCCACAATAAATAAACCGTCGCCGTCAACGGCAAGGTCCAGCACGCTTGCCGAATTCTCGAAGGACCCCTGCGTAAACATAGGTGTTACTGCGCTGACCGTGACGCCTCTTCCTATCTGCGACGTTCCCAAAGACTGGCTGAGTATGTCGCCGAAGGCGGCCTTACTCGATTTGAAGCCGGTGGTGTTCATGTTGGCGACGTTGTCGCCTATAACGGAGAGGGCCACGCCGTTAGCATTCATTCCGCTTACTGCGGTGAATAGAGAAGTTAACATCTTTTTATCCTCCTTTTTAAGCTGACAGCTAAAAGCTGACAGCCTTCTTTACTGTATTGACAGTATCTCGCTAAGGTTGATTTTCTTTCCGTTGTTTAATTCGAGATACGCCATCCCTTCCTTGAAGCTGACACCCGTAACAACCCCTGATGAATTCGTCAGGACGGAAACAGCGCCGCCGGAGGCGTCCTTCGCTTCAATCTCATAAGTATAAGTCCCTTGAGGCATTTGATTGCCCAAAGCGTCTTTACCGTCCCATACAAAGACGTTCTCTCCTTGCGACTGAGATGTTAATTCTTTTGAAGCCGCAACCTTCCCTGAGCCGTCGTATATAGTTATTTTCACGGACGCTGCATCTTTTGAGAGCTCATAGTTTATATTTGCCGTATCGGTAAGCTGAGCGGCATTTCCCTCCACTTTCACAGTCCTGCCTATCATATTTGCAACCGCCGCATTCTGCATTGAGTGCTGGAATGCAAGAACGTCCTCCAATGTGCCGTTGATATTGTTAAGCTCTTCCAACGAGCTGAACTGGGTCAACTGTGAAGTGAACTGCGTGCTGTCCATCGGGTTCAGAGGGTCCTGGTAGCTCAACTGCTTTATCAGGAGGTTCATAAAATCCTCTTTACCGAGGGTCTTGCCCCCGATGGTCTGGATCTTGCTGTCGATATTTGTTACACCCGAGACTTCCATGCTTGCTCCTTTCTAAACTAAGTGAGAAGTAGTAAGTGGGAAGTAAGAAGTGAAAAAATAGAATCGGTTTTTGGTTTTGGTTTTTACTTCCCACTTCTCACTTCTTACTTCCTACTTTCATGCAAATACGCTCACAAGCCCGCTTACTGAACTTACCCCGGGCCGCTCGTGAACAACCTCTTTCTCTTGTTCGTTATTTACAATAAAAACCTTTTCCGTTTTTCCCGGATTATCATTGTGCTCCTTCAAGGCTACGGAAAATCCGCCTACGCTGACGCCTTCTTTTGAGAGCGAGTCGACTATATACTGAATGTTGTTTTCAATAAATTCCCTGACCGTTCTTTCGGAGGCGTTGATATGAACGTTGAGCATGCCTTTTTCCATGCTCAGGTTGATGTCGAGTTTTCCGAGACTATCATGTTCAAGGGTGACGCCCAGCTTGCTGTTGCTTTTTACTATATAGACGATATTATCCAACGTTTGAGTGAAGGCCGACGGTCTTGCGGCATTCCCCGAAGAAAGCCCTTCAGCAGGCTTTATGCTTCCCGATGCGGTATTGGAATGATTTGCTAAATTGGTGTTGTTGAATTCCGGATCAGCCTTTACGATTTGTGAAAAATTCGACGCCTGATGCTTAAACCCGTCTTTGCCGCCTATATCCGCGCCCTCAAGCATCAAACCGTTGTCCGGGACTTTTAAATTATTGACGGTTTCCGCTGCATTTGAGTTTGAGACGTTTCTTTTTGCCTGGAATGACTTCAAAAGCGTTTCAATGTCCGGGTCTTTATCAGGCTGTTCAGTAAGCTCTTTCACGGCGTGCATATCTTTGATGTCCGGGATGTCCGCTTCGTTTTTCACTTTCAACTCCGGATCAGCCGAAAAGCTCTCTGTATCTGTAATATTATTTTTCTTTTCTGCTTTTCCATCTGCAATTGAGGGCCTAATAACGGGTTTTAAATCATGCTCATTATGAAACGTCGTCTCGTCTTCGCATGTCTCCGACTCGCCTTCGGCCTCTTTGCCGCATTGGTTGATCAGGGCATACAATAAGGCAACCTCCGGATCCGAAACGACAGCCGCATTTAAATCAGGCAGAGCCTCGGTCAAGCCGGGTGTTCCCTCTGCTGCCCCCTCATCTTCACCCGCATTAATTATTAAATCCGCCTCCGGATCATCCGTATCCGCAGCCTCTGTAACGGCATTGCTCAGCAGGGCCAGCAGCGCATCATCTATTTTCAATTCATTTTTAAGACGCACTTCCGATCCGGAGTCAGCATCTTTTTCGCTGCAGCAGCAGTCGCTTAATTCATCATTGGACCGGATATTTTCACCTGGATCGTCGGTCCCGTTCTTCATCTCATTTTTAACGATAGAATTAAACGTGGATTCGCCTGCCCCTGAATCTCCGGTAGGAGAGGATACGGGCTGGTCCTTCAACTGCTGAACAGGCGCCGCATCCGGCATGCTTGTCATGACCATTTCCATGCCGGTCTATAAAGCAACGGACGTGCCAGAAGGTTTTATATTTAAAAGTCGTTGATTTTATTGAAGGCTGGAAATGCTTCCATCAAATATCCGCCTTAAAAACAATAGAACTTTTTTCTCGATAGGAAAGTTTTTCCGGCTAAACAGCAAAAACCCTCTTGACAGGACATCCCGCAATCTGTTAAAAATAAACCGTTCAATTTTCAAACCTTTAAATTTTTTTTGGGGGGGACAGGCTATGAAAAAGAAAATACTTCGGTTTTACCTTTTATTCTTCATTTTAACATTCGCTGATTCATCGGAAGTATGGAGCCTCAGTGCCGAGCTTGGGGAGGACGGGGTAGTTCGTCTTTCAGGGAGTCATAGTTTTGAATGCTCCCCGGAGTCATATGAAGATGATAAAAAATCATATGCGGTTGCTTATTTGGCATGCGGGATGCCGAGCTGTTACAGTGACGATGCCGGAGTTTTTTATTCAGGGTCTCCCTCTGTTGCCTTTAACGCCGAATATAATCTGTCATGCCGTTACCCGGGCCCTTATGAATTCGGGGTAGGATATGTTGGAGGCAAATGGGTAGACCTTATGAATGGGGATAGGGCATGTACAAATAATGCATTTTATGAGAGCGCCGAAATTTATCTGCCGGCCGGCCCTCAGATAGATATAATTTCAAATGATCTGGTAAAAGGCGTAAAGCCGATAGGGGTTACGTATGATTTTACATATTCAGCGGCTATGGAGAGCAGCGACATCAGGCAAATCCAGGCCTATATCGACAATGCATTGATTTATAACAAAAGCGATCTATCCGAAAACGGCAGCGCACAGATTTCATATAATTTTTCAAACAAAAAGGGATTTATCCTAATCAAAGTCAGCGCAGGCTGCGGGAGCAACAACAACACCGTAGAGAAGCTCGTCTATGTCGAGCCGGAGGATTCCTGCCCGTTGAATGTCGGCAAGCCCGTCAACGCAGCAAGCGGCAATGTTTACACAAGCGAAACCGATTTCACGCTCAAGGGCCTAACGCCCATAACCTTCACGAGACACTATGACGGCTCCGAAAGCACGATGAGGGATTTCGGGCAAACATGGACCCATGGTTATGATACGAGAGTTACAAAATTTGCAAACAGCGCCGGCAATACGTACAAGGTGATAAACCCCGACGGCTCTAATGTTTATTACATAGACAACGGCGGAGACGGTATTTACGACGTGGAATTTCCCAAAGGAGAAAAAAGCCGGCTCATCAAAAACCCCGACAACACTTTTACAAGAGAATATTTTGACGGCTCAAAAGAAGAATTCAACAGTTACGGTCGTCTTACGGCAGTGCTTGACAGAAACGGCAGCGCGACAGCGCTCACAAGAGGCGCAAACAACAACTTAACGAAAATCACGGACCCTGTGGGCAGAGAGATTAACTTCACGTACAATACCTCGAACAAAATTACATCTATCACAATTCCGGACGGAAGTCCTGCCGGAAGGATTTACAGCTACGCCTATTTGTCTTCCGGCTATCTCGGCAAAGTCACCTATCCTGACGGCAGCGAGAGAAATTACGAATACAAAAACATAACCGGAGTCGGCAGCAAGCTGTCCGGCATCAAAGACGAAAGAGGCAACTACATCGAAAAACACGACTACGATTCACAAGGCAGGGCAACGACTTCATCCTCAGACGGCACAAACGAGAAGCTGACCATCAATTACATCAGCGATACACAGTCAACGGTAACCGATTCATTTGGTCGCGTGACAACGTATACAATTGATAAAACTTCAGGACAAAGTCATCCGACAAACATCTCCGGGACTGGGTGCAAATCATGCGGGCAGGGCGATACAACCAAAACCTATGACAACAATCTCAACGTCACATCAATAACCGACGCAAACGGCAATGTAACGATCATGACCTATGATGCCCGGGGCAACATGCTGACAAGAACAGAGGCAAGCGGAACCCCTCAACAAAGAACCACCACCTACACATACAATGAATTCGGGCAGGTATTAACCGGGACGGATAATGACGGAAATATTACAAGCCATACATATGATACTTCCGGCAACATGCTTACAAAGACAGAGGCATACGGGACAATTAATGAAAGAACGACTGCCTACACTTACAATGCATACGGACAAATACCGACAACAACTGACCCGACTGGAAACATAAC
>JACRHB010000111.1 GCA_016217725.1 Nitrospirota bacterium
CACAGATAAAGACAATGATATAAATGAGATAGGCACATATTGTATATTCACCCAAAAGGTGAAAGGCAAAAGTCAGTTAAGCTTTTAATAAATCTGTGATAATCTGCGCTAATCTGTGGATAAATGCTTTTTTTAGGATAATATGTTTTACTGTTGCCTGCATTGTTTGTCCCCTCTTAAATGTTTTGAAAAAAAGTCCTCAATCTTAATGAGGATGCTTGTGTTTCTTTTCGGAGAAATGGAAATATAAAGCAGCGCCGATTGCAAAGATTAACACGGCAATTAATACCATAATGAATGTATTCATCGTTTCCCCTCCTTTTCCGGCGTTATCCATAAAGCAAGCACTAAGAAGATCAGCAATAAGATTAAACCAACTAATGCACTCCCTATAGTAATAGGGTTGTTATGTCATTCTGAACGAAGTGAAGAATCTCAATCAATTGATAACAATAGATTCTTCGCTACGCTCAGAATGACAATTATCGGCATCTATAGACTTTTTCAGCAACCTCCTAATGCAATTGCAACATATTCCGCTATCTTAAATAACCAATTTGCCGTCTTTTCCCTCTTGTTATAATGCTCCATTTCCCCATGCCCCCATAACGTTAAGATATTCCAAATATAACAGAATGCTCTGCGAATTGCAAAACAAAAAAGGCGTCCCGGAAGACAGGAACGCCTTTTTGATAATCTCCCCCAACCCCTCTTTACTAAAGAGGGGAAAAGGAATAACTTAGAACTTCAGGAGAAGTCCGTGTCTTACTGCGTAAGGATTGTCGGGGTCTTTACCGTCTGTTCTGATATTCTTATAGAAATCGCCTGCTGAGAGGTAACCGCCCTCAACGAAATAAGCCAGGTTTGTGTCAATCTGATATTCGGCTTTTGCATCAATTTCCCAGCCGACCTTCTTGGAATCCTTGTCTGTTGCGCTGCTTACTTCTTTAGAGGCTTTGAGAACATATACATCAGCGGCAAGCTTTAAGGCATCCATCGGTTTTGCGGTAACGCCTATATTGCCGTATGTGGTATTGCTTATGCCCCCGTTTTTAGCAAGGGTTGCGCCTTTTACTCTGTAGTCATAAACATACGTATAGTACTGGTTATCGCTTAAGAAGGTCTGGAAGGCTTCATTCTTGTCAGCAGTATCAGTCTTATCACCGCTTCCATAAGCAGCATTGGCTCTGATACTTACCGGGCCGATCGGCGCCTCTACCCCGAGCATAAATGCAATGCCTTTGTTTTTAATCTCTGTTGGAGCTGTAGCTTTCTCTGATGCCTTACCGGCCTGAAATTCAACGTCTCCTTTAACTTTGACAACTTTCAGGTCTGCATCTGCTCTCACGCCGATGTTGTATAGATTGCTGCCTTTATCGTATGTTTGTTTGCTATGATCACGTATGTCGGTAACATCGGCGCTTACGTTGACGCCGCCCATGTTCATACCATATGCAATCACGTATGCATCTGTGTCATCATTTTCTTTTGTAGTATCAGCAGCAGCAGTAGTGGAATTACCATTGTTGCCAGCGCCTTCGCTGAGTTTTATGGCGATGAGGGATAATTCACCGGGGCCTAAGGTAGTCCACAGAAGAACTGCATCATCACCGGATTTTGTATGATCGAAGAACAGGTTGTTGCCGAGCGCTAAAAGCATATGTCCAGCCTTGAGGCCTGAAAGCATTCCGAGACCTTTGCCCTGTGTTGCAATGTAGGCCTGACGGACATCCATAGAACCTCTCTTGGCATTGTCATCAGAACCCCATTTAAATGTATCATTCGAGCCACTGCCGGTTTCAAGCTCTACAAAACCAAAGGTATTCTGAGAAACGTTGGCCCTTACATTCAGCCTTGCCCTCTCATCATAATACTGTTTATTGTCGCTCGAACCTTTCGTTGTACCAGTGTTATACTTCTGGTCACTATTAAAATCATCAGTATTCTTGGAAAATTCTCCCCTTATCCTGAGCTCTCCGCCGAGAGTGAGTTGTGCCTTAGTAGCAGCTTTTACCAAACCGGCAGTATACTCACTTTCTGCTGTGGTGTGGAGTGCGAAGGCTGATGCGGCAAATGCCAGAACAGTCAGCACACTCAATAATGCTATAAAATACTTTTTCATTCATTCCTCCTTTTTAAGTTTTTGTCTTTCTGTCATTCTGAGGGAACGAAGTGACTGAAGAAACTCTCACTTTTGAGACCCTTCGCCTTCGGCTCAGGGAGACAGTTTGACTTACGTTTATAAATTAGTTCTATCCTTAAATCCCATCCCGAAGCTTCGGAATGAAGGACGCTTATTTTTTCCCTTCTACCACCCCCTTTTGAAATTAAAGTTGAACAGCCTGATATATCCTAATATATATGCCGCTACTTTAATGTGAATGTTTATATCATTCACAAAAATTTTTGTCAAGCAAAATCTCTAAATTTAAGTATCCCTTCACAGTTACGGGTGGTGTCTGCCTGTCATTCTGAGGAGCGAAGCGACGAAGAATCTCCTGCTTTATTAACGCGTTGAGATTCTTCGCTTCGCTCAGAATGACAATGTCAGACACTATTGCCACCTTTCACTGAATGGTTACAAATTTAAGAAAGAGCAAAAATACAACAGTAGTATATTTAGCAAATCCCGTGCTAAGACGGAGTTAAGAGTTAAGAGTTAAGAGTTAAGAGTTAAAAAACAAAGAGTTGCGATAACTTTTCACTTTTCACTTTTCACTTTTCACTTTCTTCGATTGTGTTGTTCATGCAATTGTAATGATGCATAATAAACACTAATAACCACTAATAAACACCATGAAACCACAGAGGCACGGAGACACAGAGGTTATAAGACGAGTCTTTTGATGCCGTTTTTCAATACGTCGGTGTAAAAATTTATTATTAAGCCAATTTTTATTTTTGAGAGCCTTAAATATGTCAGTAGTTGCGCCTTATGTACATCTAGTTCTTCATTGTTAACAAACTCTGTGCCTCCGTGCCTCTGTGTTTTAAACTCCATTTATATCTTTTCCACGTCTGAAGCAGTGATGGTAAGGGCTACGCCCTGGCGCAGCACGTCTACGGAAAGCACGAGGATGTGTTTGTCGAGCTTCTCTACGAGAATGCCTTCAACTCCGATCAGCGGGCCTTTTATTATCCTGACCCTTTGGCCTTCGTTCAGATACGGATACGGGTCAAGGGCCTCCTTGTTTTGTACAAGTCTTTGGAGAGATGCTATCTGTTCGTCAGGGATGGGCGCAGGCTCTCCCGGTATTGTGCATAAGAGCCTGACAACTCCTTTGACTTTCAATACGCTGAGCATGCTCTGTGAATCTTTGGCTATATGGACAAAAATATAACCAGGGAAAAGCGGAAATTCAATCAGCTTCTTTCGATCCTTCCATTTCCTGAGCCTTTCCACCGCAGGGAGAAAGGCCTCAACGCCTTTCAGTTTAAGCTTCTCGTAGACATAGAATTCGTGCCGCGACCGGGTGTGAACGGCGTACCAGTGGGGAGTTAATGTGTTTGTGTGTTCCATAATCGGTTTTGTCATTCTGAGGGGCGAAGCCCCGAAGAATCTCGCGTATCGAATTACTACAAACTTAAATCTCTCCATTCCGGATTTACCGATTCAATCAAAGCTATTTTCTTGCTACGCAGCCATCCCTTTAGCTGCTTTTCTCGATTGATAGCTGCCTTAATATCTGATGTAGCTTCATAATAAACAAGCTTATTGATGTTGTACTTCGAAGTAAATCCGGGAACAAGCTTTTGCTTGTGTTCGTAAATACGTTTACTGAGATTACTTGTAACTCCAATGTATAAAGTTTTTGATTTATTCGTCATGATATAAACATAGTATTGGTTCATTTCACGGGAGATTCTTCGCTTCGCTCAGAATGACAAACGTATCACGCATTCCCTTGAGGCGCAGCCTGCACAGCTTCAGCGCCCTTTTCTTTATGGATCTCGGTGATGCTTGTAACCTTTATGCCGGCAGCCTGTAAAGCCTTCTGTATGTCTACGGCCTTTGCATCCTGAACTTTTAACATGTAATTGATATCCATAATTACCCTCCTCTAAGAATTATATTGACCGCTTCATTCTAAATAATATTCACTGCCAAATCAAGACATATGTCGTCATTCCTTTGTAAGCAGGATGTTGCAGAATGTCATTCTGAGGCGTTAGCCGAAGAATCTCGTTTTTATTGCTCATTGAAAGAACGAGATTCTTCACTCCACTACGCTTCGTTCAGAATGACAAACATGCCAATTTTGCCCATTCTGCAACAGCCGGTTTCGCGAATGACAGATTGCGCTGATAAGCTTTTTATCGGGAGACCAATTCCGAAATCGGAACCACTGTAACATCGTCATTGCCTCTCAATACCTTCTGCAAAAATTTCAGGGTATTCTCCCTCGGATGGGCGAGTAAGATTGCGTGCCCTTTTTTGTCGGCGATACTAACAAACCTCTTCCACTGCGCTTCAATCCCGGCAGGATCATCCTTGTCATCAAGGAATACGTCGCGGCTTAATGCCTTTAAGCCCTGTTTTTGGGCAAGATTAAATCCGATGGACCTGGGTGAAGTGATGCTGTCAAGGAAAAAGAGCCTCCTTTTTTTAAGCTCTGAAATCACGACATTCATCGCGCGTTCATCCTGAGTAAAGGCGGAACCCATGTGGCTGCTCACCCCCTGAAGGTGCGGCACCGAGCGGATATCATAGTCAAGGGTTTCGGCTATCTCTTTATCCGTCATCCATGTATATAAACCGCCTTTCCCAAGGTCGTGCGGGGGTGATGCCTCCATCGGTATATGCGCTATGACGTCGCGTCCGAGCCTGTGCCCTTCCTCCGCAATCCAGGCAGTGTAAGGCTGCTGCGGGAGAATCGAGAGGGTCAAAGGTGCGTTTATTTTTAGAACGGCATTTGCCGCGTCTTTGTTAGTCCCCAGGTCGTCTATTACAACCGCTGCCTTCGGTTTAATCGGTTTGGGCGCAATTTTATCGGCTTTGCGCGGGACGACTTTCGGGATTTTTTCTTTGCCGAATTCTCTGACGAGGAAAAATATTCCCGCTATAAGCAGAAGCAGGATTAAGATTATATGATGTTTTTTGTTTTTTGATTTAGCCAAGTTGTCTGTCACCCTGAGTGAAACGAAGGGTCTCCCGCTTGAGATTCTTCGGGGCTATGCCCCTCAGAATGACAAATGCAGCAGACATCCCCCCTGCCAGTGTTTCTATTCACTGGCTCATGTCATACACCTCGATTCCCTGAGGCGCTGTAAATATAAAGAGTGAATCGTCAGGCTTTGTGTTCGTTTCCACGTCCTTAAGCTCGAGGGTGATCTTGTTGCCGTACGTATCGAGAACTTTGAGTGTCTTAACGGGAAATTTTTTTGAGCTTGTTTTAAGAATGATCTCTTTTATGAAGCCGATTTGATGTTTGGGCTTAAGCTCGAGAGAGTCTTTCTCTGAAAGCGTGATGTCGAAATCGGTCCTTAGATTTTCGAGACTGTTCAATAAAGCTATAGGCACCTGACTGTATGTCTCCTTGCTGAACCTCGTTTTGATCGCCTGCTTCTGTGATTTTTTGTAAATCCACGTATCAGTCCCGTTGATTATGACTTTTTCATCGCGCGGCGCGGCATATTCCCACATCATTTGAGAAGGTTTTTTAATAAAGAACGCGCCGGAATACTTTTCCTCCCTTTCGAGGTCTTTAAGGTAGCTTGTCTGGGAGAACGAGCCTTTAACGTCTTTGATCTCCGCGAATCTTTTCTCGAGGTCGTTGACCACGTCGTCAACAGTTGCCGAATGGGCAACAGTGAACAGTGAATAGTGAACAATAAACAGGTGACGAGTAACGAGTGACGACCCCCCCTAAGCCCCCCCTTGCTAAGGGGGGGATGGGGGGGGACACTTTTAACTTTTAACTTTGAACTTTTAACTTTCATCACTTCTTCCTCCACAATATCTCCCTCGGTTTTCCGGCCTCGCCGGGCGGGCCGACAACGCCTTCTTCCTCGAGTTTTTCCATGATCCTTGCAGCGCGGTTATAGCCGATCTTCATCCTGCGCTGGATGTATGAAATCGACGCCTGTCCCGTTGAAAGCACCATGTCTCTTGCCTGCAGATAGAGGTCGTCCGCATCATCGGCCATTGCCTCCGCCTGCTGTGATATGACCGTTATATCATCAAACAGCGTATAGTCGGGCCCTGCCTGCGCCTTGATGAAATCAACAACGTCCTTTATCTCTTCTTCGCTGACGTATGCGCCGTGGATCCTTTTTATCCTCTTGCCCGGACTTACAAACAGCATGTCGCCCTTGCCTAACAACTGGTCTGCGCCGTATGTGTCGAGTATTATCCTTGAGTCCAGCTTTGACGACACCTGGAATGAAATCCTCGATGGGAAGTTCGCCTTGATTATCCCTGTGATGACGTCAACCGACGGCCGCTGCGTTGCGAGTATCAAATGTATTCCGGCAGCGCGCGCCATCTGGGCCAGCCGCGCAATGGAGTCCTCAGCCTCATGTCCCGTTGCGAACATCAAATCCGCAAGCTCGTCAATGAATATGACGATATACGGAAGCGTATCACGCTGTACCGCGGAGCGCTCCGCTCTGATCTTTTGATTGTACGCCTCTATATTTCTCGCTCCGGTCTCTGCAAGCATCCTGTACCTCCGCTCCATTTCAATCACGAGCATCTTCAAGGCGTTGGCGGCCTCTTTTGTCAGGGTGATGACGGGCATGAGCAGATGCGGAATGTCCTGATAGGCGGAGAGCTCAAGCATCTTGGGGTCAATCATGAGCATCTTCACTTCTTTTGGAGACGCCCTGAACAAGAGACTAAGAACAATGCTGTTCATGCCGACGCTTTTCCCCGAGCCGGTCGCCCCGGCAATGAGCAGGTGAGGCATCCTGGCAAGATCAGCCGTGATCGGGGTTCCGAATATATCCTTTCCAAGCGCGATGGTAAGCTTTGACGGATGCTTCTGAAATGCATCTGATGCAATGAGGTCTTTTAAAAAGACGTCTTCCCTCTCCTGATTCGGCACCTCTATGCCGAGCGTGGACCTCCCGTGTATAGGAGATATGCGGATGCTGCTCGCCTTCATCGCCATTGTAAGATCGTCTGCAAGCGACATGATCTTGTTTATCTTGATGCCGGGAGCAGGCTCGAATTCAAACATCGTTACGATCGGCCCGGGCGACACATACGTGACCTTGCCCTCGATGGAATAATCCAGAAGCTTTTTCTCAAGCAGCTCGGACTGCTGCAATAGTTCTTCTTTTGTGGGACGGAATTTTGAAGTCGAAGGGTCTTTTAAAAGGTCTACCGGCGGAAGCTTGTAATCGCCGCCGACCCTTGATCTTTTTACAGGCTCTTCCGATGTGATTTCTTCCTCTTCGGATTCTTCAAGGGGCAAGGATTCCTGAACCGCGGGTATCTCCGGCATTTCCAGCGCTTCGGCTTTTTCTGCGGCGTCAGGCAGATTAAGTATCTCAGGCGCGGCCACCTCTTCTTTTACCTTCGGCTGCTCCTTTTCTTTCTTCTTCTCCTTCATGGCGGAGAGGGCTTGTGCGCCGTAGAGGACTTTGCTTTTCGCCTTTCTCGCAAGACTGGCGACCGAGAACTGAATGATGTACATCAGAGAAATCAGGGTCAAAGTGGCAAAGAGCAAAAGAGAGCCTATTGATGATATGACTTTGTTGGAAAGCTCCGTTGTAATAACGCCGGAGGCTCCTCCTGCATGACCTCCGAAGATAAGGGTCAGAAGGGATGAAATCGAGACGACCAGAACGATAATGGTAATAATAAACAACACCGGTCTCTGGTTTGCCGTCCGGCCGAAGACCTTTCTTATCCCGTAAAGGAGCAAAACCGCCGGCAACATGTAAGCGGAAAAACCGATTGTCTGAAGAAGGATCTCGGACAGGTTGGCGCCGAAGCGGCCCAACAGATTATTTAATTCATGACTGTTATATGTAAAAAGCGATTGGTCCCAGGGGTTGTGGCTTACGAGGCTGATGATTATGGTGAGACCCGCAAGAATCGCAAGGATACCGATGATCTCGTCCTTTATCCTGCTCTCTTGCTCCATACTGCCGATATGATAACAAAAGCCAATAAAAAACGATAATCAGCTTTTAGAAAGAAACCTGACCACTGTATAAGTTATCGCAGAACGTTTTACCCTAAGATGTTATCAGGCAATGTCTTTTCCACGGCCACCGGCTTTACTGCTTTATCCACGAGCGGTTTTGAGCCAACGACCCTTAATTCCCTAAAGAGCAGGTCGAATTTATCTTCAAGCTCTTTCATGATCGGCTCCTTCACGTTTGCCGGAAGGTCCCACCATTTTTTCTTTAACGTGCCGAAGCCTTTCTTCCTTGTGCTGTAAAAGAACTGCTCGTCGGTCTGGCCTTCTTTCCTCTCCTTTGCGCACTCCTGTTTCAGGTACTCATATACTTCGTTCCTGAACGCTGCCGGAAGAGCCCGGTTATCGTACATGATGTTCTGAAATCCTGTCGCAAGGTGCACTTCAGATGTGGTTGTCTCGGGGAATGTGTGGAACGCTTCATCGGGAAGCGTTGACGCCCCGTGCTGGACCGCGCCTGAAAGTCCGTACTCCCTTCTCGCGGCATCTGAGATCTGTCTGAGCGTATCAAAGTCGATCTTTACCTTTGCAAGCGTGCCGTCAGGCAGGACAACGCCGCCGTGAGCGGTGCCCGTCTGGACGCTCAATTTGCTTACACCCTTGCCTTTATAAGTTTCCTTGAATCCGTCAAGATACGCCCTGAGCTCGTCGGGCGTGCTGTTTTTCCCGCCGATCTCTCCTATCTCGCCGCCTACCGATACGGTAACGCCGGCAGGTTCAAGGCTTCTGATGTATTCGGTCAATTCAGCGGCAATGGCGAAATTAGGTCTCTGCTGCTCTTTCAATGTAGGCTTGTCGAGATCAACGAGTGTGGAAGAATCGATGTCGATGTTATAGAATTCCGCATCGATAGCCTCCTTGATAAGGCCTTTAATATAATTTTTTTCAAGGTCCGGGCCGGACAGATAATTCTTTCTGATAAGCTGAAAATGGTCGCCCTGAATGAAAACCGGCCCTGTGAAGCCTTCTCTTACGGCAGCGGCGAGCACGCAGGCGGTATATTCAAGAGGCTTCTGTTTTGTATAGCCGATCTCGGAGCGCGCTATCTCAAATATCATTGCGCCGACGTTCTTCTCTATCGCCTTTTTGAATATCACCCGCGAGGTATCATAGGTAAGCCCCCTTATATTCATCGCAGGAACGGTAAAGCCCGGATAGCTTCTTCCCATCTCTTCATAAAGGGATTGAATGGATGAAGGGACGGCACCCATTTGCTTGGCTATTTCTATTACGAGGCGCTGAAGCGATTTCCTTTTTTCCTCGTCAGGATTAAAAACAGCCTCATAAATAAGATCGTCCATCTGTGCCCGCATAACTGCCGCGTCTTTGACCCGCACCTTGCCGTTGGTAAGCGATATACATTCTTTGAGTTTTGCCAATGATGCCATTTGCTCCTCCTTTGATGATTTGCCGATTAAATTCCAACTTCTTGAGTTTTAAACCGTAATACCGTGTTATGATAGCAAAAATCAGTTTCTTTTAAAAGGCGTAGTTACAGCCGTATCAGCTATGAATAAAGCATATCATGATCCCTTGCCGGTCAAGCTGTTCGCAGGCATGCTTTCACAGGAGGTCTCTCTTTTTGAAATTGTAACGGCGGAGCTCCGAAGGCTTTTCGGCGATATCGACATGGAGAGTCCGGTTTGGTCCTGGGAGCATACCTCGTATTATGAGAAAGAAATGGGCGCGGGATTAAAGAGGAAGTTCGTCTTTTTTGAGAAGCTTATTAATCCGGAGATGATCCCGGATATAAAACTAAAGACGATTGAACTTGAAAGACAATACCTCAATGAAAATAATCCCCCCTCACCCCCCTTTAACAAAGGGGGGAAGGGGGGATTTAAGGGAGGCAGAAGGATAAATCTCGATCCCGGATATCTTGACGCCGCAAAAGTAGTCCTCGTTTCAACAAAGGATTTCTCCCACAGGATATATTTAGGCAAGGGGATTTACGGGGAGGTCACGCTTATTTATTCAGGCAAGAACTATCGTATACTGCCGTTTACTTATCCCGACTTCAGGACACCCGAATATCTTGATGTTTTCAAAAAAGCCCGTGAGCTTTATAAGAGGCAGGTAAAAGAACGGTAGGGGCAGGTTTTAAACCCGCCCCTGAGTTAATAACAAGAACAACAGATCATCAATCTCATCTATCAGCTCCTTAAACATGCCGCCGTGGCTCTTTGAATCCGAGAACAGCTCCTTTCTCAAAGCCTGAATATCGGAGTCATCGCACTTTTCATAAGTAATATGCCCCTTCTGCATGGCATGCCGTTCGAGGATGAGAAGGCGTTTTGCTTTATCCGTAAAAGGAGTGAGAAGCTCCATGATTTCATTTAAATTAAAAGGCGGTTCGGCAGCTACCCCTCCTATCCTCCCCTTGGCAAGGGGAGGAACAAGGTGGGGTTTCTTCTGCACTTCTGCACTTCTGCACTTCTGCACTATTTCTCTCACCATCACATACAATGTGCAATACTCAAGCCCTCTCACGCCTCTTCTCCATTGAATCAGCATCGGGTTTCTCCAGTACCAGAGAAAGTTCCGCTCGCCGAGGGAGATGAGGTCGGAGCAAAGGGCGAGGATGTCGGAGGTGAGTTTGGCGTCTGGAGTTTGGAGTTTGGAGTTAGGAACTTCCGACTTCTCATTTCTGACTTCAGACTTCAAAAGGTATCCCCACAAATTCTTTAAAACCTCCTGCCCGTTTGCGTCCTCGGGAGTGTCGAAATGAACAAGCGACAGGATCACTTTTCCTTTGCCGTAACGGCCTTCAACTACAGCAGGCTCATTCAGCAGTCTTTTGGGATTGAGATTTATTTTATATATGCCCTCAAGCTCATCCCAACTGCCGTTTGCCTCAACGTCACCGACGTTTAAATCCGAGCTGAATGAATCCGGCAATGCATCGCCGTAAGATGCAAGAATCTGAATGCCGTTATCTGCAATAACAAACTGCGACGGCCACCAGGCGTGGAAAATCAGTGACGAGTGACGAGTGACGAGTGACGAGGTAAATCTTGAATCTTGAATCTTGAATTTTGAATCTTGAATTTTGAATCTTACCCCTGGCCCCTTTATTAAGCCTTTCCAAATCCGATGTTCGGTTATATTTAAATGAATCCTTCCGCTGAAGCTCGGCAATCTCTCTTTTGTCGGTTTTCGTTTTATATTCAAAAGTCCTATGCCGTCAAGGGTGGCAAGACCTGCTCCGCCGCAGAAGCCGAGATAGCTGCCTCCGTTTTCAACAAAGTTCTTTATCTCGTTAACGCCGTCTTCTCCGAGGGATTTCAATTTGTTCGACGCCCAGCCTCCGGGCACAAAGAGCATTTTGTAATCTTTCAGTTTTCCATTTCTAATATCTTCAGAGCGTATTAATTTAAATGGAAGTTGAGCGATGTTTAGAGCATTATACGCCATCAAACCCCAGAGAAAAGATTCGTCCCAGAGGAAGGCGACGCTTGGGGATTGGGGGTTAGGGGTTAGGGGTCGGATTAATTTTGAATTTTGCATTCTAAATTTTCAATTTCAAATTCCAAACTTTTTTGCGTATCCCCTCGGCGTTATCAAATAATTTTTCCATGAGAAAGTCTGCGAGCTGCCGATTATCACGGTCGTCTGCATGTCGATTTCATGGTTGAGCATCTCTTTAAGATTTGTTACGACGATGCTTTCATTTTCCCGCATTGCGCCTTTTACTATGCCGACCGGGGTGTTAGGGCTTCTGTATTTCAAAATGATCTGCTGAGCTGAATTAATATGCTCCGGTCGTCCCTTGCTTTTGGGATTGTAAAGCGTAATAACGAAGTCAGCCTTTGCAGCTGCTTCGAGTCTTTTTTCTATAACTCCCCAAGGAGTCAACCTGTCGGAAAGACTTATGGATGCAAAGTCGTGCATGAGAGGAGCGCCGAGTCTTGCCGCGCAGGCGTTTAACGCGGATATGCCG
>JACRHB010000115.1 GCA_016217725.1 Nitrospirota bacterium
CGGGAATCCGAGTAGCGCCCTCATTTATTGGGGGCGTTAAGATCGTCGGGGATAAACCCCGACGCTACGAAGAATAAAGGGAGGAATACTAAAATGGCAGATACGGATGTTAAAAAATCACAGGGACTGCCGGAGCCGCCGCCGGAGATTGTCGTCGCGGCGCCGAAGATCCCGTTTGACTGGAAGCGAGTGTTTTTTATTTTATTGGGATTGGGACTCTTCTTTTTTATCTACTTTATGCCGCCGTGGAAAGACGCTATTGACCCGGGCGGCAAGGCATTCCCTCTGTCACAGCAGGGAAAAGGCGCTATAGCTCTTTTTGCATTGGCTGGCGTGTGGTGGGTATTTGAAGTATTGCCTATCGGTGTGACATCAATTGCAATCGGCGTGTTTCAGGCGTTGTTCAGTATCCGTTCTGCAAAAGACGCCTTTAAGGATTTCATGGACCCGTCGGTCATGTTCATCTTCGGGTCGGTTGTTGTAGGTTTGGCATTCTCAACAACGGGGCTTACAAAACGCCTTGCATATAAGATGCTTGAAATAGTCGGCGAAAGGACGAGCATGATCCTTTTAGGCGCACTTGTGGTTACGGCAGGACTGGCGCATCTCATGGCGCATACTGCGGCGGCGGCAACGGTATTTCCGATACTTTTAGCAATTTATGCGCTCTACGGTGAAGGCGACAAACAGACAAACTTCGGAAAGGCGCTTTTTATAGGCATGGCTTACGCGGCAGGCGCAGGAAGTATCATCACATTCCTTGGCTCTGCCCGTGCAGCGGCAGGCGCAGGAATGTTCAAGGAATTCACCGGAAAGGACATAGGTTTCTTTGAACTCAGCAAATACATGTTCTTCCTCGGATGGTTGATGGTATTTTTGATATGGGGTTATCTGATGATATTCCTGAAGCCCGAAAAGGAAGTCATCACAGGATTGAAGGAAAAGGTTAAGAAGCTTTCCAAAGAGCTCGGTCCCATGACCAGAAACGAAAAGTTTGTCATCATAACAGTTCTCTGCGTTGTAGCGATTATGTCAATGCAGTCTTTTGTGCCTGCATTAAAGACAATGGACCGGGCAGCCTTAATCCTTATATCAACACTCATGTTCTTTATCTTCAAGGTGCTCACGGTCAAGGAGCTTGAGGAAATACCATGGAATATCATCCTCCTCTTCAGCGGCGCCATGAGCATCGGTTTCTGCTTATGGAAGACAGAGGCCGCGCAGTGGATGGCTGTTAACTGGCTGGTCATGTTCCAGCACTCACATTGGCTTGTATTCGTCCTGAGCATAGCAACGTTTGTCCTTATCATGACAAACTTTATTATGAACGTTGCGGCAATAGCAATATCGCTTCCGGTCTCCCTTGTTGTGGCCGGTTATCTCGGCGTTTCTCCTGAAGTAATATTCTATTCTTCACTCGCAACTGCTGGAATGCCGTTTGTACTGCTCATCGGCGCAGCGCCCAACGCAATCGCATATGAATCGAAACAGTTCACAACCGGCGAGTTTTTCAAACACGGGTTACTGTTAAGCGTAGGGCTTGTAGCAATAATCGGCGTGCTCATACTCTCGTTATGGCCGATGTTCGGTATGCCGACGGTGCTGAAATAAGTGAATAGTGTCTGTTTACAAATAGCCGATTCGTCATTCCCGTCATTCCCGCAGTCTGTTGAGCGGGAATCCAGCGAATACAAAAATAGATTCCGGCTTAAAGCCTGCCGGAATGACGGATAAGCAGATTTGATTCATTGACACTTAACGGAGATTAGATGGATTCCGCAAACACACTGAAAAAGTATTTCGACAGGACATACACCGAGATTGAATTCGTCAAGAAGACTTACGAGGCGCTTAAGCAATTGGGCTTCAACGACGACAATTCAATCGCCGCCACGTGCATCTGCCGTGACGAAATTTCACAATCATTAAGGAGTGTAATCAAGTACATGTGGGGAGAGGCTTTTAATCTCTCCAGTCTCGCGGGTATGTTCTTTGCCGGTAAAACAGGTTTAGCTGCCGCCATGCACCATGCGCCGATTGAAGGCGGAAAAGAGCGGTATGTATTTTACGCCCTGCCCCACGTTGCGATTGACGCTGAAGGGCACGTGGGGTTTTGCAAGCGCAAAGGCAGGGAAGGAATATCCTCTGCCTGCGGAGCACTCAATGCATTTCAGAAAGAGATGGCAAGCGGCAGGGTTAATATCACGATGGACAACGAGGACGTGGAGCAGAGCTTGATAAGGATGCGCCTTCTGAGAGAGATACCATACGGTCACGTCCCTGATCTCCTGGAGCTAACAAGAATCACACAAACGGCGATTCAGACAGACCTTGAGAACACGATCATGAAAGTTGTTGACACCGGCAAAAGCGATTACGCAATAATCACGGGCATACAGATACACGAAGCCGACGGCAATTATATCTGGCCTGCGTCGTGTTATGCGGTGGTGAACGGGGAAAGGACAGAGTTAAAAGTTTAAAGAGTTTAGAGAGTTTATGGAGTTCAACTCTACAAACTCTCTAAACTCTTTAAACTCTACGAACTAATAAAAAGGAGACGTCATGGCAAAAGAAAAAGTTGTTAAAGACATTATGGTCAACATTTCCAAATATCCTCACGTGCCTTACTGGTTTTCGATAAGCAAGGCGGCGAGGATTGCGAAAGTTTCTCTTTTCGACACTAAGGAATATCCCGTGCCGATGGCTCTGCTTGTGTTTGATGAAAAATACAATCTCATGGGCACGGTAAGCCTTAAAGACATACTGAAAGAAATTGAACAGGGCAAGGAATCTAAAAAAACCCTGGACCGCCCGGTAAGCGAGGTCATGACTCCTGCGAAATCCTTTGTCGAACCGGGCGACCCCGTGACAAAAGCGTCATCTCTAATGATCCAAAACGATCTTGAATTGCTGCCCGTGCTGGAAAACAAGAAGAAGTTCGTCGGTCTGGTGAGAATTGTGGAAGTGTTTAAGGAATTAAAACAATTATTAAAAACGGAGGAATAATGAAAGCAAAGGATTTGATGATACCGCTTCAGGAATATCTGACGCCCGAAACTACGCTGAAAGAAGCAGCCAACATCCTCAGAACTGCAAGAAGGGATGAAGACAAGACGGGAGTTAAAGGACTTCCCGTGCTGGATATGAACGGCAAGATGGTCGGTTTTCTGTCTATCGGTGACATTCTAAAGGCCGTGTTTCCGTCTTATATGTCGCTCATGAACCTGGGAGATTTTACATGGGACGGAATGGTGGAGGACATGGCAAAGAAGGCCGGGAATAAAAAAGTCTCGGAGATGATGACGACTCACGTGATAACCGTAAATGAAGATGCGCACCTGATGGAGTGTGTCGACCATATGATCAAAAATGATGTCAAACGGCTTCCGGTTATCGGGAAGGACGGAAAGGTATCCGGAATAATTTATGAGAGGGATGTGTTCTTTGCGATCACAAAGGCCATGCTCGATGAAAATAACGGAGGTGTGAAATGACAAACGAAGCAGCAGCAGTAACAGAAGGCGTTGTTATGGGTACGCAATTTTGGATTGCAACGGCGCTGTTTATTCTGGCGTATGCACTGATAATATCCGAGAAGATCCACAAGACAATAGTTGCAATATTCGGCGCAGCGTTAATGATTGTAATCGGTATCGTTACTCAGGAAGACGCCTTTCATTCAATGGAGCTGGGAATAGACTGGAACGTCATATTCCTTCTTATAAGCATGATGATAATCATTAACATAATGAAACCTACCGGCGTATTTGAATATATCGCCATAAAGAGCGCAAAGGTGGCAAAGGGCAAGCCGTTTGCAATAATGGCGATATTCTCGGTTGTAACCGCTGTAGTATCCGCCTTTCTTGATAATGTTACAACCGTGCTTTTGATCGCTCCTGTCACCCTGCTCATCTGTCAGGCGCTCGAGCTTGATGTTGTGCCTTATCTCATTACAGAGGCTCTCGCATCCAACATCGGCGGCACTGCAACGCTCATCGGCGACCCGCCGAATATAATGATTGCATCGAAGGCTCAGCTTGACTTTATGGCGTTTATCTACAACCTCTCACCGGTAATAATAATCTGTTTGATCGTATATGTAATTACTCTAAAATTCATATTCGGCAAGCGATTAAAAGTTAAAGAAGAACTAAGGCAGAGGGTCATGGCAATGAATGAAAATGAGGCGATAAAAGACCCTGTGCTCCTGAAGAAATCACTTGCGGTACTCGCTGTTACCATAATAGGTTTTGTAGCGCACGGCGCTCTTCATCTGGAGCCCGCGACAATTGCGCTGTTCGGCGCAGGGCTTCTGCTTCTGGTCTCAGGCGTCAAAGAGCCTCATCATATACTTGCCGAGGCTGAATGGGCCACGCTCTTCTTCTTCATGGGCCTGTTCATGATCATCGGCGGCGTTGTAAAAGTCGGTCTTATAAAATGGATGTCCATAAAGGTGCTTGAGATAACACAGGGCAATCTCTTCGGCACCAGCATGATCGTGATGTGGTTCTCGGCATTCGCCTCGGCCTTCATTGACAACATCCCCTATGTTGCAACCATGAACCCGCTGATCATCGACATGGCAAAACAGTTGTGGCCCAATCTTTCCGGTGTGGAGCTCCTTCACCATGTGGACCTTATGCCGATCTGGTGGTCGCTTGCTTTGGGCGCATGTCTCGGCGGAAACGGCACGGCAATCGGCGCATCCGCAAACGTCATCGTAGTCGGCATGTCTGAGAAGATGGGCAAGCCGATATCGTTTAAAAAGTTCATGCTCTACGGCATGCCTTTGATGATAGAGTCCGTCATCATCTGTACCGTATACGTTTGGGTGAGATATTATTTGCTGAAGATATAGGTTATAAAGAATTCAGGGGTCAGAATACGGAATTCAGCGGAAGCGGTCCTTCCCGCTTGTCGGGAATCCTTCTTAAAGTATGAGAAAAGATTCCGGACAAGCCGGAATGACAGACGACTATTCACTCATTCCGACTTCTGACTCCCGGATCCTGAATTCTCATTTTCATCTTCCCTCAAACCCTCAAAATATTGTATTCTTAAAGACCGGGGTATCTATGCAATTAAAGATCTGGCATAAGATGATTATCGGCATCACCATTCCCTCCCTTATCGCCCTTGTAGGCGGATTTTTGACTTATGGATACATAAACGACGTAAAGAACAGGCAGAGCTTTGTTCAGCTTGCGGACGACATGAAAGAGCACATCCTTGAAGTCAGGCGGAACGAAAAGAACTTTCTCCTCCATAAGGACATAGAATATTACAAATACTTTCAGAGCTCGGTGTCCATCCTCAAAAATTCCCTGAGCAACATATCTCCTCAAACCGTCACGGAAATAGGAGAAGACAACTTCTCCAGGCTCCGCCAATCCATTCAGACGTATTCAGGCTCCATGAACGATTTATACGTGCAGTACCAGCACGAGACGGACGTAGTCGAAAAAGTAAGGGAAGACGGCCGCAAGCTGGAAAACTTTGTAGCGGCTAAAAGGTCTCCGGGCGAGCTTTCCATGAACTTCATCCTGAACCTCAGGCGTCTGGAGAAAAATTACATGCTCTTCAGGGACAAAGGGTCTTATAATGCGCTGGACAACGCGCTCATGCAGATAAAAAATATAATCCCTTTCTGTTTTGAATGCATGCCGTACATAGAAGCCGCCCGCGATCTCTCGGAGGCTTATAATCAAAGCGATTTGCTCATAAATGACTTGCAGGTCAACGGGGAAGGTCTTGAGACCATCACATATAAGATAGCAAGCCTTGAAAGACAAAAGATCAACTCCTTTCTCGGCCGTACGCACAACCTTCTGCTTTTAGCCCTTCTTCTGCTCTGCACGCTGGGCCCGCTGCTGGTATATAAGACCGCCACGTACATAGTCGCGCCCATTAAGAGGCTCGCCGACATTACAAAGAAGATCTCCGAAGGTGATTTGAACCTGAGAGCGCCCCTGAAAGAGCATGATGAAACCTACTCGCTGGCTCAGTCCTTCAACACAATGCTCGATCATCTGCAATTGACCCATCAATCTCTGGAAAGAAGCCTGGAGCTTCTGCACGAAAAACAGGTAGAGGCTGAAAAACGCGCTTCATTGGGCTTCCTCGTGTCGGGGATCACGCATGAATTAAACAACCCTTTAAACAACATCTCCCTTACCGCCGAGACTATGAAGGAAGACCTCAACGAAATGACGCTGGAGGAGATGAAAGACTATATCCAGGACATACTCTCTCAGAGCGAGCGGGCCAAGCATATCGTCGGCGACCTGCTCGAATTCGTAGGCACGCGCAAAACCACAGTTATGGAAAAGCTGGACATCGTCAACGTAGTGGAAGAGTCGATAAAGCTCGTAGCTAACCAATTGAGGGTCAATAATATAAATCTGAAAACGAATATCCCCAACATGGTTTTTTTTGTAAATGGAAACGCGAGCAAATTGGAGGAAGTGTTCGTAAACATAATAGTCAATGCCGTTCATGCGATGAAGGACTCGGGCACGCTTACCGTCTGCGTCAAGCCGGATAACGGTAACAAAAATATTTTAATTGAAATAAGCGATACCGGATGCGGGATACCTGAAAAAGAGCTGAAGAACATCTTTGAGCCGTTTTATACCACAAAGCCGGTAGGGGAAGGCACGGGTCTCGGATTGTCGGTCACCCACAGCCTTGTAACGAAGCACAGCGGCGACATCAACGTCCGGAGCAGGGTCGGCGAAGGGACTACTTTTACGATAAAACTGCCGCTGTATGAAGAAACCGTTTAAAGGTTGAAAGGTTAAAAGGTTGGAAGAATATTTTCGCTGGTTCAGGCTTGCAGCCTGAACCATATATTAATGCCTGTTAAATGTTTGGTTCAATCTGCAAGATTGAACCGGCAGGGAGTAAAGAGTAGTAAGGATACAAAATGCCTGACAAACTCCGTCTCATGATAATCGACGACGAGCCGATTGTGGGCAAGAGGCTTAAGCGTCTTCTCGAGAAAGACGGCTATAACGTTGAAGCCTTTACCGGCGGGACGCCTGCGCTTGAGGCGCTGGAGAAACAACATTTTGACATAATTATTACCGACCTCATGATGGGGCGCATTGACGGAATGAAAGTGCTGGAGACTGCCAAAAACAAAAATCCCGACATCAAAGTGATCATCATTACCGGCTT
Source organism: Nitrospirota bacterium (assembly GCA_016217725.1). Taxonomy (GTDB): domain Bacteria; phylum Nitrospirota; class Thermodesulfovibrionia; order UBA6902; family UBA6902; genus SURF-23. Next base: position 7,186 of record JACRHB010000115.1, read on the forward strand.
CGGCAAAAAGGAGACAGCCGATGAAGCCCTGAATAAAGGGGCCTTTGATTTTATTATTAAGCCATTCAAGTTCGAGGAGCTTCATAAGGTCGTAAAAAAGGCCGAGACGGAGCTGAAAGCAAAAGATAACTAATCCTAAAAACGGCATTACATCCGCAGATTTCACAGATAAAGACAATGATATAAATGAGATAGGCACATATCGTATATTCACCCAAAAGGTGAAAGGCAAAAGTCAGTTAAGCTTTTAATAAATCTGTGATAATCTGCGCTAATCTGTGGATAAATGCTTTTTTTAGGATAATTCATGCTCCTTCCCTGTTCTCCTCGAGCTTTTTCAGGAGGTCTTTTTTCCTGATGTGCCCGTAAAGGGCGGAGCCGTCCCTGAATTCAAACACGGGTATGTCGAACCTGTACAATTCATAAAGCTCGTCGTCGGAATCGATCGCTATTTTGGCGACCTTGACGTCGTACTTTTCTTTTACCCCGTTCAGCATCTCCTCGGCTGCGTCACACAGCCAGCAGCCGTCCTTATAATAAAAAGTAATCTTAACCATCCTGAAAAAAGTTGAAAGTTGAAAGTGAAAAGTTAACAGTGTAAAAATAGTTATTTTATTAATCATCATGCTACTCTTAACTCTTAACTCTTAACTCTTAACTCTTGAATTAAGTATCTCGCAGACCCTTTTGAGATTTCTCTTATCGTCGTCTTCGGTTTCCTTCGGGGTCTCCAGGATGAGCGGCACTCTTAATATCCTTTTGTCGGAAAGTATTTTTTTAAACCCCTTGATGCCTATGAACCCCTTCCCTATATGCTCATGCCTGTCAATGTGAGAGCCTAAAGGTCTCCTGGAATCATTCAGGTGCATGAGCCTTAATTTGTCGAGGCCGATGTATTTGTCTATCTCGGAGAGAAGTCTTTCGATGCCTTCGCTTGACGTCAGGTCATATCCGTATGAAAAGGCGTGACAGGTGTCGATGCATATTCCGGCCATGCTTTCACAACTGCACATCTCCATGATCTCAGCTAAGGTCCGAATTGAAGAGGTGATATCCCCTTTTTCCCCTGCGGTGTTTTCGAGGAGGAGTGAAGAGCTGTGCCGTTTTTTACAGACCGCCTTCAGAATTGCATTTGCCGCGCGGCTCCTCGCCGTCCTGCCGCTTTCTCCTGAGACGCTCCCCGTGTGCAGCACGACATATTCTGCGCCCAACGTATCCGCATTCGTCAATTCATAAGAAAGAAGCTCTATGGATTTTTTCAGGATCAGGTCCGAGGGGGAAGCGAGGTTGATAAGATAGGACGCATGGATAAAGGCGGGTCTTATGTCATATTTTTGCCTGAGGATCGAAAACCGCTCAGCATCTTCTTCGGTTATGCGGTTTTCACGCCACTGTCTGGGATTATGTGAAAATATCTGGAACGTATTGGCATTTAAAGCCACCGCCCGCTCAACTGATTTCGATATGCCGCCGGCTATCGATGTGTGCACCCCTAACCTGAACCCATGCACTCTTATTGATTTCATACACCGCTATTCGTCCTCCAATCCGTACTTTTTCAATTTCCTCCAGAGCGATACCCTGTCTATTCCGAGCGTTTGCGCCGCAAGCGTCTTATTGCCGCCGACTTCTTTTAATACCCACTGGATATATGACAGCTCCTGGTCTTCAAGCGACGGTATTTTCCCTTCCTTCTTTCTGAAGGTCTTTATGCTCAGCTCCCTGAGGTCCTCCGGCAGTTGAGTGATTTCAATCGTGCTGCCGTGGGCCAGGGCGACGCCTCTCTCAATGATATTTTCAAGCTCTCTCACGTTCCCGGGGAAATCGTAGTTCAACAGGACGGATAATACCTCCGGACTGATCTCCGTTACGTCCTTTTTCATCAGCGCGGAAAATTTCTTCAGGAAGTAATAACTCAAAAGATGTATGTCGTCGCGCCTCTCGGAAAGGGCCGGGATCAAGAATGAGACGACGTTCAATCTGAAAAACAGGTCCTCCCTGAATTGCCCAGACCTGATGGAATCCTTGATATCGCGGTTTGTCGCTGCAATAAAGCGCACGTCGACTTTTACCGGCTCCGTAGCGCCCAGACGTAAAAGCTCTTTCTCCTGGATGACCCGGAGCAGCTTTACCTGCATCGACGGGTCCATCTCCGTTATCTCATCAAGGAAAAGCGTCCCGCGGGAGGCCATTTCGATCAACCCCTTTTTCATCCCGGCGGCTCCGGTAAATGCGCCCTTCTCGTGTCCGAAGAGCTCGCTCGTCAAAAGCCCCTTGTCAAAGGCCCCGCAGTTGATGGCAAAAAACGGCTCTTCCGCCCTCTTGCTGTGTGTATGAATATAGCGGGCGAACAATTCCTTTCCGGTCCCGCTCTCACCGCTGATGATGACGTTGCAGTCCGTCGGAGCTATCTGCCTTGCGGTCTCAAGGAGCCTCTGCATCTTTGCCTCCTGGCTGATGATCTTGACCTTGCCTTTGAAGCTTTCAAGCTGCTCCCTCAACTGGGCGTTTTCTTTTTTCAGCATTACCTTCTCAAACGCCTCTTTCACCACCTTCCTGACCTCGTCCAGCTTAAACGGCTTTTCAAGATAATAGAAGGCGCCCTTTTTCATAGCGTCTATGGCTGAAGGCAGGGAGGCGTACGCGGTGATCATTATGACTTCAGAAAAGGGATACAGCTCTTTGCATTTTGTGAGCACCTGAACGCCGTCAACCTTGTCCATGCGCAAGTCCGTAAGCACTATATCGAACTCCTGTCCTTCTAAAATCTTCAGGGCGGACACGCCGCTGTTGACGCCGACGACCTCGTATCCTTCCTTCTTCATCGCATTCTCCAGGCTTCTGACGGCGATCTTCTCATCGTCAATGATCAGTAATCTGCCCTTATAATCCACTGTCTGAAAATCCTCCTATTATCCTAAAAAGCTTTTTAGCCTTGAATTGTCACGAAAAAGTAAGAAATAGGAAGTGGGAAGTAGGAAGTAAAAAGAAAGATGGGAGCTCTTTAATTTATTTTTTTTACTTCTCACTTCTTACTTCTTACTTCTCACTTTTAACATGTTCAAATCAGAAACAGACGATTGCAAAATGCAACCCAGATAATTCTAATCTAACCGGGGAGATAAAACAACCGGTTTATAGGGGCATAAAAACATTTCAATTGCGGCGGGAAATTGGTCGGGGCGAGAGGATTTGAACCTCCGACTCCACGGTCCCGAACCGTGTGCGCTACCGGACTGCGCTACGCCCCGTCGGAAAATAATACCATAATTATCGGGTGAAAGTAATCCTAAGTGGTCTTGCTCCTGCGATTCAGACAGTGGGAGTTGATTTTGCAATATATCGCCGGGCAGCCTGCAAAGAGACAGGCTTGGCTGATGGACTTATTGAGATAAAGATAATGATTTTTTATAGAAAGAGAGGAGAAAGGGAAAAAGCTGTATACAATACATGTAAATGGGAACAGCTTTCCTTTACGAATCAACAAAGGTCTTTGCTCTACGCAATATATGTTTTTTAAGGCGCACGGGGATTCTTCAAGCTATGCCGGAACTCTTGCTCTATTTTGCGGATTTTTTTCCGGAGCTTACTCTTTGCCGGCTCGACTACATCCATAATGATGCCGGAGTATTCCGGAAGATTGAAGAAGGCAAAATATTGTTTGTAATAGACGACTACATGATTGCCATAGGGAAGCAGTTGACCTTTAAGACTTGAGCGGGTCATGCGGTTGAGCTCAGCCCTGTTTTCATCTAAAAGCTGCATCTGCAAAAGGGTATAGGCAAGTCCGACAAAGAC
>JACRHB010000118.1 GCA_016217725.1 Nitrospirota bacterium
ACATCATGCCTGCGTGGTCGGCGACTTTATTGGCGTCGATTTGGTAGAAGTTGTAAGCCGGCTCAAGCGCTTTCTTGACAACGTCTGAGACGACCTTCGCCTCGGCAATGAGTTTTTCCTTCTTAAGCTCTTTGTCTACCTTGCTTAACGCGCCCCACCAGTTTTTCATGGCGGTTTTTTCATCGTAGCCGTAACGGTCCACGACTGCCTTGCCGTCGTTGTTGTACATTGAGTCGGCATCCTTTAATGCGCTTGAAAGGATTACGCCGAGGTCGCCGTGTATCTTTAATTGAACGTCCCGGGTCTCAACCGTTGCGCCTGCGGTTGTGAAAAGCTTTGCGATGTTTTCAACGTCCTCTGCCTTATCGAGCTTGATGTTTACCGATAATGCTTTGCCGTTTACTTTTTCAACCGACTTGGCTACCTTCGGTATGAAGTATGATGAGCCTTTTGACAGTTTATTGAACATGTCATCCGAAAATACCAGGCCGTTTTTGCCGTTAAATACCGGCGAAAAGATCAACGCCAGCACGACAAGGAACGTTATGGCAAAAAATACCCCGATGCTGAATGTCTTTTTATTTCTCACTAACATGTTATGCCTCCTCCTTTACGAGAACGGGAGCCGCGCTATCTTCTTCTCCTCTTAATATTTTTATGTTTGCTAGGAACTTCCCGATTACCCATGCTGCGAACGCCGCGACAACTATCCAGAATATTACGTTGCCGCCGGTCTCAATGCCTTTAACAACAGACTTAGGCCAGTTGATTACTTCAAGCTCTACAAGCTTCTTCGGAAGCGTTGCCGCCCTGTTTATAAAGCCTGCAAGGATTGATATTGCATAGAATCCCCTGATGTGTATGCCTTTAACAACCTTTGTGGTGAGCGCTCCTACCTGGATGCCGATGAGCGAACCGAGCAGCATGCCCATTGCCAGCGTGTAGAAGACATAACCGTAAATCGCATACTGTGTGATAGCGCCGAGACCCGCGGTGAAGATGATCTGCAGGATGTCTGTTCCGACGGTCGTCATCGAAGATACGCCGAATACGTAAACGAACATCGGGAAGGTGATAAAGCCGCCGCCTACGCCCATGATCGCAGCCATGAGTCCTACGATAACGCCGCCCATTGCAACTATAACTCCGGAGATCTTTCTGCCGCCCGGCACATAGTCTTCGTCAAACCTGATCGCAGGCGGGATATTTACGTTTTGAACTTTAACGGAAAGGTTTGTCATGCCTGCGCTGCCGCCGTGGGCGTCGCCCGTGTCATGTGACTTCCTCGACTTCAGAAAGTCGGCAAGCGCATAGAAACCCAGAAAGCCGAGAAGCACCGCGTAAACCAGACTGATAAACGCTTCGCTTAAGTTGGGATCATAATCATAAAGCGCATGGTTGATCGCGCCGCCTATGAATGTGCCGCCTGCCGAGCCTACAAGGAATGCTATTGCAAGCTTAACGGACACGTTGCCGAGTTTTTTATGAACCGCCGTTCCCATTATTGCTTTTGCAAAAATATGAAATAGGTCTGTTCCTACCGCGAGAATGCCTTTAACTCCGGCAGCCATTAAAGCCGGGGTGATGATGAAGCCGCCGCCCGCGCCGATACAGCCCGTGATCAGTCCTGCGCAGAGGCCGATGGCTATTGAGATCAAGAATATGTTTGTGGAATAGAAGGCCGGGGCATATGCCGTCTTGCTGCCCAGCATGTCCGCCGCGTCTACCGCTATGCCTAAAAGCACCGGGATAAGCATTGCGGCAAGTATCCACAGCGCCTTTCTCCTTCTTAGGATATTCATCGAGACTTCGTAGTCCCATTTGGCGTGCTGTATGGACGCCATTTTCAAGAACTCAAAAACACGTCTTGCAGTTCCCATTTTTAATTTTCCTCCTTTTGATTCTTTGATGTTTATTTGCCTGATGATATTTCTTAACCTGATGATATTTCTTAAGTTGTCATGCTGAACTTGTTTCAGCATCTCTTAAGACCCTGAAACAAGTTCAGGGTGACAATGCTGCTTACGCCATTGAAGGCGCTGCGCCTTTTGAAACCAGAACCAGGGGGCATTTCAACTTGCCCCACGCATCGGAAAGCTTCCCGTCTTCCTTCTTGCATTTAATGTCGAGGGCCTCCGATGATTCAATCACTACAAACTGGATATCTTTTCTCTTCTCAGTGTAATCAATGATCTCCTGCTTTACACATTCGCTCCCTTTTGTTATCGCATAATGTACTCCCTCCTTCTTGAGCTCGTTTTTAAATTTATTTAATAAGGCCTCCGCAGGCTCAAAGAAATATAAGATCTCAAGTCCTGCGCCGATGCGTTTGCAGATATTCAGTGCATACCTGAAAGAATTTATGTCTGATTTTCCGCCTGTCAGGGCCAGCAGGATTTTATGGTTTTCGGTCAAAATCTCCCTCGCCTTATCAAACTCGCCTGACTCTGCAAAGGCGGCGGCGGAAAAAACTTCATCAAGTTTTTTTATCAGCTTTTTCAAATCTTCTCTCTTAGACATGTTTCCAATTATTACCTTTTTCTTCCGGGCGCTCTTAATTCTTTCCTGATCCTCTTTGCCGGTTGTATGCGGTCTGTTTTTCGCGCTTCTTCTCTCATGATTTCAACCGCCGCGTCCTGTTCACCTGCCTCGGCATAGGCTGCTGCCGCATAAATGTCTTCCAATTTCTTCAACAGTTTTTTCATTTTTACACCTCCTTTTGCCGGTTTTTAATTTCTATTTAATTCAATAATCATGCCAGCAACTGAGAACCGTACAACTCACTGGAATTATTGCATTATTTGAATCCCCAATATGTTGCAGGCAATATGATTCATGTTGCATTATGCAATTGCATTCACAATGAGGCGGGTTTGTTTATATCGGCTTCATGCCCTTAACGGGTTGAAATATAAAGTTTTTATTAGGAATGAATTAAAATGCAAAGGATGTTGTTACACCGCAATGGCTAAAGATTGCATATTGCAACGTTTCAGGTCGTCATTCCGGCTTGTCCGGAATCTTTCTTTAAGCAGGATTCCCGATCCCGATGTTTCGGGAGGAATGACGAAAAAGGCACTTTATAAACAGACTCTATTTAGAACATATTTGCTTAATCAAAAGATAAATTGTTATATTTCTCCTATGAATTTCTTCAAGAGATCAGAAGAAAAACTTCAGGCTGAGGCCATTGAGGAAATACGCCAAAAAGTCACTTCCGCAAAACTGCCCGCCAACATTCAGCAGGTAGCCGACAATGAAATTGAAATGTTGTCGAAGATAAGCCCTTCCGTAGCGGAATATACGATAGGACTTAACTATATCGACTATCTTATCGGTCTGCCGTGGAACAAAAAGACGGAAGACGTACTGGATCTCGAGAGGGCCGAGAAGATTTTGAATGAAAGGCATTACGGCCTGCAGGAGATCAAGGAAAGGATACTGGAGCACCTGGCCGTCAAGATACTTGTGACTCATAAAAAGCCTCGAATACTCGTTGTAGATGATGAGCCGATCGTCGTGCGAAACCTGGACCATATGCTGAAAAAGGAGGGATACGCCGTAGTCGGCGCAAACAGCGGGAAAGAGGCTTTTAAAAAGCTTGAGGAATTTGATTTCGACATCGTCATCACCGACCTTAAAATGGAAAAGATAAGCGGTCTTGACGTGCTTGAAAAGGCAAAGCACAAGTATCCCGACACGCAGGTTATAATGATTACCGGCTACGCATCGGTGGATTCCGCCGTAGATTCCATAAAGAAGGGCGCTTTCCATTATATTGCTAAACCGTTCAAGCTCGAGGAAGTGCGGGAGACCGTGCAGAAGGCGCTTGAGAAGAAATTCTCGACCAAATCAACAAAAGGCTCTGTCCTCTGCTTTGCGGGACCGCCGGGAACGGGAAAGACCTCTCTCGGCAAGGCGGTCGCCGATGCGCTCGGAAGAAAGTTTGCAAGGATATCTCTCGGCGGCATAAAAGATGAAGCCGAAATAAGAGGACACAGAAGGACGTATGCGGGCGCAATGCCCGGACGCATCATAGAGGAGATCAACAGGGTCGAATCCTCCAATCCCGTGCTCATGCTGGACGAGCTGGATAAGATAGGACAGGATTTTAAAGGAGACCCTGCTTCCGCTTTATTGGAGGTTCTTGATCCGGAGCAGAACCATAATTTCATCGACCATTACATCGACGTGCCTTTCGACCTCTCAAGCGTCATGTTTATCGTAACCGCAAATATTGCGGATAACGTTCAAGACGCCCTGAGAGACCGCATGGAGGTCATAGAATTCTCAGGTTATACCGAAGATGAAAAATTAAATATTGCCCTGCAATATCTTGTGCCCAAGCAAATTCATGAAAAGGGTCTATCGGATTTTCAGCCGGAATTTACCCCCGACGCCGTCCTAAAAATCATCCAGGAGTACACCCACGAGGCGGGCATTAGAAATCTTGAAAGGCAGATCGCAACCGTATGCAGAAAAATAGCCACCGATTTTGTTCACACCTCCGCGGCGCCCCGGCAGATAAAGATAACTCCGGAAGCAGTAGAATCTTATCTCGGCGCCGGGAAGTATTATTTTGAAGTGGCTGACGAGCAAAACCGCATAGGCGTCGCAACGGGTCTTGTATGGACGGAGGTAGGCGGCGCAATCATCTTTGTCGAAGCTGCAAAGATGAAAGGGAAAGGAGAGCTTATATTGACCGGCTCTCTCGGGAACGTGATGCGCGAATCGGCTCAAGCCGCATTGAGCTACATAAGGAGCAACGCGGCTGCTTTTAATATTGATGAGAATTTTTTTGAGTCGCAGGATATTCACGTCCATGTCCCTGCAGGCGCGATCCCCAAGGACGGACCTTCCGCCGGGGCCACCATCGCAATTTCACTGATATCCCTTTTGACCGGGAGGCCCGCAAGAAGGGACGTTGCCGTATCCGGTGAATTGACTTTAACCGGGAGGATACTCCCTGTCGGAGGCGCAAAGGAAAAGCTTCTTGCCGCGCGGCGCGCAGGGGTGAAATCAGTGGTAATGCCGTTTAAAAATAGGGTCGATCTTGACAATCTTCCGCAGGACGTTAAAAAAGGACTGGAGCTTCATCTTGCGGACCGGATTGAGGATATCGTAGAGCTTGTGCTGGTAAAATGAACATGAAAAAAGTTTTTAGTTTTTAGTTGTTGGTTTTTAGACTAACAACTGACAACTAACAACTGACAACTAAATGAACAACTACAATCATGACCAACAGGAAAAGAGGCGCACGCTTATTCCCTGGCTCATCCTGCTGCTGGTTCTTGTCAGTGTCTGGTGGTATCTTTCACGGCCTGAAAGCCCTCATGATAAAACCGCGCAGCCGCGCTCCGTCACCGCGAGGGGGGACCTTGCGGCGGATGAGAAAAACACCATTGATCTCTTTGAATCGGTTTCCGCATCCGTAGTTTACATCACCAGCATTGAATTGCGTCGCAGCCTTTTCAACCTTAATGTTTACGAGATTCCGCAAGGCACAGGTTCGGGTTTCATTTGGGATAAGAAAGGAAAGATCGTCACCAACTATCACGTCATTGAAGACGCAAGCCGTGTGGAAGTGACACTTGCCGACCATACAACGTGGAAAGGAATTGTAGTCGGAACCGCTCCTGACAAGGATATCGCCGTGCTCCGGATTTCAGCCCCGGCGGAAAAATTGAAGCCTATCTCAATTGGAGAATCCTCCAATCTTAAGGTAGGGCAGAAAGTCTTCGCCATCGGCAATCCCTTCGGATTCGACCAGACCATGACCACCGGGATCGTAAGCGCTCTTAACCGTGAGATCAAGTCCGCAACGGGAAGGACCATCCAGGGAGTGATCCAGACCGATGCGGCGATCAACCCCGGCAATTCAGGCGGGCCGCTTCTTGACAGCGCAGGAAGACTTATCGGGGTGAATACGTCAATATACAGTCCGTCAGGTGCAAGCGCAGGCATCGGGTTTGCAATTCCCGTAGACATAGTCAACCACATCGTCCCCGAAATTATCAGATACGGGAAAGTGATAAGACCCGGCCTCGGCGTGTCCGTCGCAAACGAAAGCATCGCAAAGCGTATGGGGATCAAAGGCGTTCTGCTTATCAATATACAACCGGGCACTTCAGCGGATAAGGTGGGCTTAAGAGGCACAAGGAGGATCGGCGATGAAATCGTTCTCGGAGATATTATTGAAACGGTCAACCGCAAACCGGTCGCTTCTTATGACGACCTGCGGAATGAGCTTGAGAAATATCGCGTCGGCGACGAAGTGACCCTGGGAATACTCCGCGACGACAACCGCATAAAGTTGAAAGTGAAACTGGAAGAAGTGGGTTAAGCGGCCGATTTTATACATAGTGTCTGTTTATAAATTGCAATTTTTTTATTTTCGTCATGCCCGAAGTCTTTAATCGGGCATCCAAAATTTATTTAAAAGACTGGATTCCCGCTCAAAAGACTGCGGGAATGACGGCGCTTATCTATACCATTTCAGAAAGAACCAATAATATTGTAATACATGTCTCTCTGGGCGGGGTTAAAGCCCGCCGCCTTTATGGCGTTTATTATATCCCTGATTGAAACCTTGTACTTCACTCCCGCGGCTGCAACGACGTTCTCTTCTATCATCGTAGAGCCGAAATCATTGGCGCCGAACCTCAGGGCCACCTGCGCCGTCTTGATCCCCTGCGTCACCCACGAGGCCTGAATATTCGGGACGTTGTCGAGATAAATCCTCGACAGCGCAAGAACACGGAGGTAGTCAACGGCGGTAGCGGGGTGGAGTTTGGAGTCTGGAGTTTGGAGTTGCGATTTTGGAGTTGCGATTGAAGGACTTTGGGGGTTAGCCTTTTTTGAACTCTTAACTCTTAACTCTTCACTCTTAACTCCAAGCTCCGTATTCCCCGGCTGAAAACTCCAGGGAATAAACGCCGTAAAGCCGTGGGTTTTGTCCTGCAATTTTCGTATGGCTTCAAGGTGTTCAATTATATCTTCGGGGCCCTCAACGCTTCCGAACATCATTGTCGCCGTTGTCTTCATGCCGGCGCGGTGCGCCTCTTCCATCACCTCAAGCCATCTGTCCTTGCCGATCTTTTTAGGGCTTATCTTTTCCCTTATCCTGTCGGAGAGGATCTCGGCGCCGCCGCCGGGGATGGAATCAAGGCCCGCTTCATTTAAAACCTTCAGGGTCTTTTTTACGGAAAGCCCCGCCTTATCCGCCACGTAACAGATTTCAGGCGGCGAGAAGCCGTGCACATGGACCGGGAATTTCTTTTTGACGGTTTTCAAAAGGTCAACATAGTAATCGATATCAAGCTCAGGGTGGAGTCCGCCCTGTATCAATATCTGAGTCCCCCCGAGTGCGATAGTTTCTTTTATCTTGCTAAAAAGCTTCCTCCTGCTCAATACATAAGCTGCCGGGTCTTTTTCATCCCTCCAGAAAGCGCAGAACGTGCAGCGGTTTATACATACGTTCGTATAATTGATATTGCGGTCGATGATGAAAGTAACCGTCCCTTTAGGGTGCAGCTTTTTCCTTACGTTATCGGCAGTTGCGCCGAGTCCGAGGAGGTCTGCGTCTTGATAAAGACTTAAGGCTATTTTTTTATCTATCCTTTTCATTAGACTAACTGAGTTCTAAGTTGAAGTTTTTATTATATCACGCGCTTCAGCGAAATTATTCATATTTGTATTTACAAAAACAACTTGCTAAATGGATGACTTTTCTGTTATAAAAATAAAAAAGGAGATTGCCTGCCTTGTTCGTGATAGGAGAGAAAAACTTGTTCCGACAATTAGATGATTTCGGGAGCCGGAGAAGCGCAAGTGTTGTGCGCCCCGCAGGGGAAATGCCTGATCTTGCTTTCAAGGCGCCCACCTGTGTAAACAGGGATCCAAGTTTTTTTCTTACCACGGCAAGGTGGGTCCCTTTTCTCGCAGATGCGGGACATTCAGCTTTGACGGTTTAGGGTTTTTCTGGCATGGATAACTATAAAAAAAACAATCAACTCTACAGACCTCGAAAGAAGTGTTTAAATTTGTTAAGGTGTAACATACATGAATTACGAGGTTGATCAGATGGATTTCCGGAATCAGTAGTGTAATCCTGCGTCCATAAAACCCTTCTGCCTTAAAGCCCTTCTATTACCCGCATACTGCTGTTTCAGTATTAGTTGTTAGTTGTCAGACAAAAACTAAAACTAACAACTGACAACTTATTCAAACAATGGAATTATTAAAGACAGAGAAAAAGGCGCCCCTCGCGTGGAGGATGCAGCCTCAAAATTTGGATGAATTCGTCGGCCAGTCGCATATCCTCGGACGGGGCAAACCCCTGAGGGAGGCGATCGAAAGGGATTCCATAGTCTCGCTCATATTATTCGGCCCCCCCGGCACCGGCAAGACGGCTCTCGCGCATATCATCGCCGGAAGAACCCGCGCACATTTCATAACCCTCAATGCCGTCACCTCAGGCCTAAGCGACATTAAGGAGGCGTTGAAGGAAGCGAGGGGAACGGCTAGAGCCATCCTGTTCATCGACGAGATCCACAGGTTCAACAAGCTCCAGCAGGACGCCCTGCTGCCCGACGTCGAAAACGGCGTTGTGACCTTGATAGGCGCATCAACCCAGAATCCCTTTTTTGCCATAATACCGGCGCTGTCTTCAAGATCGATGCTCTTCCAATTTTTCCCCTTAACGGAGGAGGAAATCAAAATACTGCTTGAACGGGCCTTGAAGGACGTGGAAAAGGGACTTGGCGGATTTGACATTAAGCTGGAGCCTGACGCTGCTGATTTCATCGCCTCAAAGTCTGAAGGCGACGGGAGAAGGGCCTTGAACACCCTTGAAATGGGTGCTTTTATCTTGAAGAGCGCGGGCCGTGCCGTTTACGACGTTCAGCTTGCAAAAGAGGTCCTGCAAAGGAAATCCCTCTACTACAGCGAAGATGAGCACTATGACACCATCTCCGCCTTTATAAAAAGCATGCGCGGAGGAGACCCGGACGCCGTTCTATATTGGCTGGCAAAAATGATAGAGGCGGAAGAAGACCCTCTCTATATAGCGAGGAGGATCGTCATTTGCGCGTCGGAAGACGTTGGCAATGCAGACCCCAGGGCGCTCGAAATAGCCGTTGCGGCTTTGCACGCGGTTGAGTCCATCGGCATGCCGGAGGGACGCATTCCCCTCGCACAAGCCGCTATTTATGTAGCGATGGCGCCGAAAAGCAATTCATCATACAAAGGCATTGACAACGCCTTGACAAGCGTCAGGGAAGAAAGGCTTTCGGCCGTGCCCGCCCATTTAAAAAGCGCCAATTATAAAGGGGCGTCGCGTCTCGGCGCAGGCCTCGGGTATAAATATCCGCATGATTACAAAGGACATTGCGTAGAGCAGCAATATACGACCCACAACAGGATTTTCTTTTTTCCCTCCGATCAGGGATTCGAGAAAATATTCAAGAAAAGGCTAAGCAAAAGGAGGAGCAGATAATGGAGCAGATAATGATGACCATACCGTATCTTGTTGCAGGGCTTGCAGCAGGTTCTGTTCTGTCGTTTCTTTATTTCAAAATCAGCACGGGCAAAAAGTCCAGAGAGCTTGAGGAGAAGGCACAGAAGCTTTTACAGGAAGCGGAAAAAGAAGCCGGAAACGTAAAAAAAGAGGCGCAGCTTGAAGCCGCCGACACGGTCCTGCGTTTAAAAACGGAGACTGAAAAGGAATTAAAAGAACGGCGCTCGGAGCTTAACCTGCTTGACAAGAGACTGCGGCAGAGGGAAGAGATGTTTGACAGAAAGATAGAGCAGCTTGACAAGAAGGAGAGCTTTTACAACAGGAAGGAAAGGGAATTAAACAACCGCGAGAAGGGCTTGCAGGAGAAAGAACAAAATTACGAAGCCCTCCTGAAAAAGCAAAACGAGGTGCTGGCGCAGGTTTCCGGCCTGTCTGTTGAAGAGGCCAGACAAGAGCTCATGAAAAGGGTTGAGGAGGAATCGAGATTTGAGGCCGCAAAGCTAGCAAAGCGCATGGAAGACGAGGCCGTCGAAGCGGCGGACAGAAAATCAAAGGACATATTAAGCCTCGCCATCCAGCGCTATGCAAGCGAGTACGTCAGCGACAACACTATCTCTACGGTAAGTCTTCCTAACGACGAGATGAAAGGAAGAATAATAGGGAGGGAAGGCAGGAACATAAGGACTCTCGAAGCGGCGACCGGGGTCGAATACATCATAGACGACACGCCTGAAACGGTCTTGCTGTCCTGCTTTGACCCGGTAAGGAGGGAGATAGCGAGGATTTCCCTCGAACGTCTTATCGCCGACGGGAGGATTCATCCCACGAGGATCGAAGAGATTGTCGAAAAGGTTAGAAAGGAGATCGATGCGACGATAAAAGAAGAAGGAGAAAAGGCGATATTCGACCTCGGGCTTCACGGCATACACCATGAGCTTGTCAGACTTATCGGGAGACTTAAATACAGGACGTCTTACGGGCAGAACGTCCTTCAGCATTCAAGGGAGGTCGCATACCTGGCGAGTATGATGGCGGGAGAGCTCAGGGTTGATCCCAAGCTTGCAAAAAGAGCGGGCATTCTGCATGACATCGGGAAGGCCGTAGATCACGAGATGGAAGGCACTCATCAGGCGATCGGGGCTGAAATAGCCAGAAAGCACGGGGAAAATTCAAAGGTTGTCAATGCCATTCAGGTGCACCACGGCGAAGGCGACCCGATAACGGTAGAAGCGGCGCTTGTGGCCGCTGCCGACGCCCTATCGGCGGCAAGACCAGGGGCCAGAAAAGAGACCTTGAAGGACTATCTGAAACGCGTCGAAAAACTCGAGGAGATAGCGACGTCCGTGGAAGGCGTGAACAGGTCATATGCCATACAGGCCGGAAGAGAAGTAAGAATAATCGTAAAACCGGAGGAAGTAAATGATGCGTTGTGTGCACAGATTTCCAGAGATTTGGCGAAAAAGATCGAAGCCGAGCTCACGTATCCCGGCCAGATAAAGGTTACGGTAATAAGGGAATCCAGATACGTGGAGTACGCGAAATAAGCTGAAAGCTGACAGCTATTGGCTATTAGCTAAAAAAATGAAAATCTTATTCATCGGAGACATCGTCGGGAAGCCCGGGAGGAAGGCCTTAAAGGAAGGGCTGCCCGACCTTGTCAATAAATTAAAGATCGATTTTGTGATCGCCAATGCCGAAAATGCCGCAGGCGGCTTCGGGATAACGCAGTCCGTAGGCGAAGAGATATTTTCGTACGGCGTTCACGTGCTGACGTCGGGGAATCACATATGGGACAAGAAAGAGGCCCTCGGATATATAGCAAAAGAAAACAGGCTGCTGAGACCGGCTAATTATCCTGAAGGCGTTCCGGGTTTCGGTAACATTGTCATGAATACAGCCGGAGGCGACAAGGTCGCCGTCCTGAATCTTTCCGGCAGGGTGTTTATGGGACAGTTAGACTGTCCGTTCAAGACCGCGCAGAGAGAGCTCGAGGCGCTTAAGAAGCAGGCCAAGGTCATAATCGTCGATCTTCATGCGGAAGCGACTTCCGAAAAATCCGCTATCGGATGGTTTCTTGACGGGGAGGTAAGCGCCGTTATCGGCACGCATACGCACGTTCAGACCGCCGACGAGAAAATACTGCCGAAAGGCACTGCATTCATATCAGACGTAGGCATGACCGGCCCGACCGACTCAATCATAGGAGTGCTTAAAGAACAGATAATTCAGAAATTTCTCACCCAGATACCTACCCGCTTCGAGACCGCAAAAGGCGAATCCGTGCTTTCCTGCGCCGTGGTTGAGATCAATCCCAAGACGGGACTCTCAACTTCGATACAAAGACTGCAGTTGACGTTTGCTTAGCGTAAATGCATTTATGTCAAATTGAAAATCAGACTTTCAATTTGACACATCCTGATTGAGAGACCGCACCGGACACGAGGTTGACCTCATAATCGACGTCGGTCAAAAAGTGATGCCGGTCGAATTGAAATCCTCCCGCACAATCGCCTCCGATTTTTTCGACGGTCTCAGATATTGGCTGTCCCTCAAGGACAATCCACAGACAACGGGAGTCTTGATTTATGCAGGCAGCGAGCACAGTAAAAGAGATAACTTAGAGGTACTTTTCCCTGCTTTTCTGTCCCGTTTTCTTTGGAGACACTTTTTTCCCTTTAGCGACAGCCGGTTTTGCGGGTCTGATTTTTTCTGTCTTTATGGCAATGTCCTCTTTTGTGCCAACTGCCGGGCTCTGTACCTCCAGCTCCTCAACTACGGTTGTGTACTCTTCTTTTTTCTGCTTTGCATACATTGGCGTTGTTCCTTCAACCTCTTCAATAATTCCCTCTTCCGCAATAATCGGTTCTTCTCCTTCGGGCTCCTCTATGTCCTGGCTGGCATGTCTTGTAAGCACTATCCTTTCCGCATCAAGCCAATTTTCAAAATCCCGGCCTCCAATGTACCCGCTTTTTTCATAAAGTTCATAAGCTGTCCTTGCTATTTCCTCATACAAGTTCATTTTTTCCTCCCAACTCATCATTTGTAAGAAATATAGCACCAATTGAAGCGCAGTTCAACTCAACGTATTGATGTTTTCATCCTAAGAACGGCAGTTATATCCACAGATTTCACAGATAAAGACAATGACATAAATGAGATAGTCACATATTGTATATTCACCCAAAAGGTGAAAGGCAAAAGTTAGTTAAGCTTTTATTAACTCTGTGATAATCTGCGT
>JACRHB010000116.1 GCA_016217725.1 Nitrospirota bacterium
ACCTTCACCTCTTCCAATGCTGTGACGGTGCAAATTTTATACGTCTCGAGAAGCCGTAAATAGCTTTCCCTCCAGTTTGCGAGCCAGTTTTCAATATAGGAGCGACTCACAAAAAGCGGCAAAAGATCCTGTTTAAGATTTGCGTCACTGACAGCGTTCATCTTGAGCGTAAGTTTATCGAAAAGGGTGCGCAAATCTTTGGCCTCTTTCACATTTTTAGCCGATAAATAATCAAGGTCAGGCACTATCTTGTTGTTCATGTACCACAGAAGGTCATAGATATCACGGCCTTTTTCTTCATAAAAAGCCCTGCCCACGCCCCGCGTCCCGCGCAGGAAGATCGCGGCCACTTTACTCGCCATAAGCGTCGACATATTATAAGTTACGATCACAAAGGAAAGCTGGTCGCGATTGATAGGCCGGCGTTCGGTCACCGTTTTGGGAGCGGTAAAATGATTGAGATCCATTTTGACATGCACCTGATTTGATGGATGGCCGAGGCTTAATGTCTCGCCGGCATTAAATTTAAGAAGCAGCCCCCTTCCCGAGACAATTTTGGCATTCAAGAAACCCGGGTGAGTGCTGTAGGTGCGGGAAAAATGTTCTTCGATCTCTTTCTTAAATTCATCCAGAAAATTTTTTGTTATTTCTTCGGAGACCTCAAAATCCAGATCAACCGACATGCGATCAAGTCCGTGAATGATACGAAGCGCGGAACCCCCGTACATGACCCATTTATTATATTCGGGATGGTGATAAATAAAATTAAGGACATAGAACTGAAACTCTTCCTTAAGGGCATTGCGGAGCGTTTCGGCATCCATCCGGCCATGCGGGGCGAGATCATCAAGTTTCCTTTTTAAAACGGCAAGAATTTGTTCACTCATCATTAACCCGTTTTTTTGTCATTGTGTAAAATTTGGTCCGTTCTTTTTTATCCATTTCGTCAATATCTATCCGTAATTCTTCAACAAGTGTTTTTATGTCTTTGGACCGAACGCCCCGGAACTGGCGGGTCTTGAAATAGATCAGATCAAACAAAGCCTTGGCGGGGGAAGCGATAAAAAAGTCGAACTTCCCTGCCCCATGCACCAAAGAAAAACTTGAAAACAGGTCTGCCTTGATAGACTGGTAGGCGAAATTGCCGGCTTTTGTCTTGTAATTTCTGGTCACTTTTGGCGTGACGCAGGTAATGCCGTGTATGGCCTCAGTGGTCAGATTGTAAAATTGAAGAGCGGACCATGAGCTGACGTATGAAGGCGTGCGGATAATATTCGCGAGGTAAAAAGAATAGGAAACATCGCCTCTGCTCTTGCTGAAAAAATCGGCGGATATGTATAGCCCCTTTTTGAGCTGAAGGATTTCCTTATGCTTTAGAAAGCGGCTAATATATGTATCAACCGTGGCATCGGCAAGCCCCAGCTGTTTACCAAGCTGATACAGACTGTCTTTGCTGAAGTGGGGCAAAGATTTTAACTGTTCTAACAGGTTCTTCTTGCTTTTCATAATTATGACAAAAGTGTATCATAAATGAAACATGCTGTCAAGCCTCATT
Organism: Nitrospirota bacterium; assembly: GCA_016217725.1. GTDB lineage: Bacteria > Nitrospirota > Thermodesulfovibrionia > UBA6902 > UBA6902 > SURF-23. The sequence goes on from JACRHB010000116.1 coordinate 1,556, forward strand.
CTTTCGATGAAACAATTTATCTGTTTGGGCAGGGCTCATTCCGCCATGCGCACGGCGTGGCCGGAATCCACGATACACGATAGGACACGATAGGAATTTGCTTTTTCAAGATCAGAATAGCAGGATGAGATTTTGCTGTCAATGGAAGTTTCGCTTGTGGTAAAATTTGAAAGTTACTATTTTAAAGTTACAGGGTTAAGTCAGGAAACCGGGGAAGCGACTGCTCATTGACGCCGCCTATTTTACATACAAGCTTGAACATCTCCTCATAACGTTCCCTTTTAACAGGCTCAAACCCGTGGGCAAGGATGGATTTATTCCTGCTGTCCAGCAGGAGCTTCATCTGCGGCCACTGTTCAGAAAAGAGTGCGCCGGCAGGGTCTCCCAATAATCTCAGAAGCTTGTATGCCCCATAAAGGGGAAGCTTTAACCTGTTATCCACCTCATCTCTATACTTATTTGTAAATTCCGTGCGTATCTCCTCCGGAAGTTGATTTTCCTGCACATCTGTCGTATTTATCCCACGGCCGGCCAACCGTATTTGGGCGTATGCCCCGGCCGCCCGGTATAGACGGGCTATGGCGTCATCGTACTTATGTTCTATGACTGCCCGCCGCTTCGCATTCGCTATTAGGTCTAAGAAATGCTCCTGTTTAACAGCAGGAACCCCTACAATCAGTTTTTCAAGGAAGGCAAGGTTCTCTTTAAGGGTTGCCGCATATGATTTAAGACCCGGCGGACCGCCAAAGACTGTTGCCATTTCGAGTGACCGCTGGGAGGGCTTTAGTTTCTCCCACGCCTGCTTATGCTGGAAATTATCCCATAACCCGTAACCCTCTGAAGTATCTGCAAGCGCCCTGTAGAGATGTTTTTCTCCACC
>JACRHB010000013.1 GCA_016217725.1 Nitrospirota bacterium
AAGACCGAAAAAGTCGGGTTTTGATGGTGTTGAGGGAGAGGTGTTTTCAAAAAGGCGTCTATTTATTACAAAATAGTCTGCCTTTGGCGGATATAGAGCGTTTTAGTAAGAGTGCCTCTTAAAAGACACTTAAAAAGACCTGGACCTAATGGGGCTTGTGAAAAAATTTAAGACTTTTGCAAGAGGCTCAATATATTTAAAATCAATCTCGGAGTAAAGAAAAGGGAAAGGGTTCTTGTTTTTACAGACGAATATGACAATAAAATCATAAAAATCACAAGACGTATAGCTGAAGAAGGAAATAAATTTATAGAAGACATCAGATACCTCGAGTTTAAACCTACGGGAGAACACGGCGTTGAGCCCCCGGAGGAAATCTGGAAAGAGGCGTTCGGAAACAACGTTTACGACAAGCTGAAAGAAAGAAGGCTTTTCAAACCCATCCTCGCCAAAAAAACAGATGAAAAACAGAACAGAGAGATAGAGCGGATCATTAAGGCGCATAAAAAAGAGGCGATAAATGCGGTCATAGCGCTTTCATATTACTCCACAAGTCACACGAAATTCAGGGATTTACTAAACAGGATATGCGGAACAAGATATGCGAGCATGCCTCTTTTTGATGAGCAAATGCTTAAGGGGGCGATGAAGGTTGATTATGAAAAGATGTTCAAGAGAACCGTTAACATAGCAAAGATAGTGAATAAAAGCGAAAGCATAGAGATAAAAACCCCTAATGGCACATCCATCTCATTTTTAAAAAAGAACCGTAAGGCAATAGCGGATACAGGCCTTATTACAAAACCCGGAACATTCAGCAACCTTCCGGCAGGCGAGGTCTTTCTTGCCCCACTTGAGGGAACGGCTGAAGGGAAACTCGTTCTTGAATGGGCGCCGACAAGGAAGCTGAAAAGGCCGGTTATCCTTCACGTTGAAAAAGGGTTTGTTACGTCAGTAGAAGGCAAAGAGAAGTATGTTGATTATTTAAAACAAAAGTTTTCAGAAAACCGAAATAACCGGAATATCGCGGAGCTCGGCATAGGGACAAACGACAGGGCTTCAAGGCCGGATAATATACTCGAATCGGAAAAGATATTCGGCACCATCCACATCGCTTTCGGAGACAACAGCACCTTTGGTGGAAAGACAAGGGCCTCCTTCCACCAGGATTTTGTGTTCTTTAAACCCACCTTGACGCTGATTTCCAAAAGCGGAAGTAAGAAGGTACTGATGAAAGACGGGAAGACTGTCCTGAACCGGGATTCGTCTGATTAACCGATTGGCTTGATTGAAAAATGGTTCTTTCTCATCTCAAGCGGGTAAATTCTCCGATTTGGACTGACTGTCTTTTTTCCCCTCTTGATAGAGGGGAATTCTTAACCCGCCCATCCTCTTTTTAAAAAGACAAGCTTATATTTACCCACTCAGTATGAGAAAGAGCCCAAAAAATCATAGTTAATCAATAAATCAGTGTAATCATAGTTCAGGACTTGAACACCCTCTTGAAAATATAATCTACGTTTTTCGTGTAATATTTCAGATCAAAAAGCATCTCGATCTCTTTAGACGAGAGATAGTCTTTAATTTCCGGATCTTCTTTAAGAGTGTCTTTAAAGTCTTTTTTACCGCTCCAGCTTTCCATAGCCGCCCTCTGCACAAACTGATAGGCCTTCTCGCGGCTCATCCCTTTTTCAATGAGAGAAAGCAGTACTCTCTGGGAATTATAAAGTCCGTAGCTTTTATTTATGTTCTCAAGCATTCTATCCGGGTAGACATTAAGTCCCTTGAGAATCCCGGTCAGTCTCGCCAGCATGTAGTCGACAAGGATAGTGCTGTCAGGTATTATTATTCTCTCAACGGAAGAATGGCTTATGTCGCGTTCATGCCATAATGCGATGTTTTCCATCGCAGCCAATGCATTTGAGCGCACAACACGCGCAAGGCCGCTCAGGTTTTCAGAGCCGACGGGATTACGTTTATGCGGCATTGCGGATGAGCCTTTCTGACCCTTCTCAAACGGCTCCTCAGCTTCAAGCACTTCCGTTCTTTGCAAATGGCGGATCTCGACCGCTATCTTTTCGATTGTCGCCGCAGTTACGGCAAGGGCGTTCATGTATTCCGCATGCCTGTCTCTTTGAATGATTTGAGTAGAGACGGGAGCGGGCTTCAAGCCAAGTTTCTTACAGACAAATGTTTCGATGAACGGAGGAATGTTTGAGAAGGTGCCGACGGGTCCCGAAAGCTTCCCGTAACTTATGATTTCCCTTGCCGCTTCTATTCGCGCAAGGTTGCGCTTCATCTCCTCATACCAGAGGGCAAACATGAGGCCGAAGGTTGTCGGCTCTGCATGGATGCCGTGGCTCCTGCCCATGCGCAGGGTGTTTTTGTATTTGAAGGCGTTGGGTTTCAGTACCTTCAAAAGCTCTTTTAAATCGCCGCTGATGATGTCCGACGCCTCTCTCATCTGAAGGGCAAGGGCCGTGTCAAGAATGTCGGAAGAAGTAAGCCCTTTGTGAATGAAGCGGGAATCGGGGCCGACGTGCTCGGCGACTGAAGTTAAAAATGCGATGACGTCGTGCTTAACCTTCTGCTCTATTTTGTCTATGCGCCGGATGTTGAACGCCGCCTTTTTCTTTATTACAGCCAAACTCTTATTCGGGATCTCTCCGAGCTTCGCCCGGGCCTCGCATGCGGCAATCTCAACGTCAAGCCATTTCCGGAGCTTGTTCTCCGGCTCCCAGATTTTCGCCATTTCAGGTCTTGTATAACGCTGTATCATAGGCTCTCCTTGTTTTTATCTCCCCTTTTGCCAGCCGGTTGATAAGGGAAGACGGCAGACCGGCTTCCCGC
>JACRHB010000119.1 GCA_016217725.1 Nitrospirota bacterium
AATGGGTTATATAATTATTGGAAAAATTCGGGAATAATCCGTGGATGTCTTTATTAGGATAACACGTTGCGAAAAATATATTCTCCTTAACCCAATAAGCTTATGAAAACAACATCCTGTTTTTCACCGTGAATTGCTGCTATGTAGTGCTCATAGATGCTATCTTTCATTAGGGTCTCCTTTTTTGTGTTAGGTTTTTATTTAACTGCTAATTAAAATAACCTAACACGAATAATGCCTTGCATTAAAGGAGACCCTCTTTCTTATTTTATCGGGAATGACGCTTATATTTTCATACGGTTAAGCGCATTAGTAAGTCTTTTCGGACGTTATATTGTATTTTTCCATCTTACGGTAGATCGTCCTGACGGTTACGCCGAGAAGCCTCGCCGCCTTTGATTTGTTCCAGCCCGACTTTACCAGCGCCTCCATAAGGACCTTCGGCTCCGGTCCGGCTTCATCTCCTGCAGGATAGTCTTTTTTCTTAATAAAGTCTTTAAAGCCTTGCGGCAGGTCTTCAACCGTGACGGTGTCCTGCTTGCAGACGACAATGGCGTGCTCAAGCGCGTTTTCCAGCTCCCTTATATTGCCGGGCCAGGGATAATCCAGGAAGAGCTTCTGTACGTCTTCGGATACGGCCTCGACTTTCTTGTTGATCTGACCGCTCAGCTTCCGGAGAAAATAATTCAACAGCCCCGGGATGTCGTCCTTTCGCTCCCTGAGAGGGGGCAAGGCCAGCTCCATGACTTTCAGGCGGTAATAGAGGTCTTTCCTGAATTTGCCGAGCCTGACTTTTTTCTGGAGGTCCTGATTGGTGGCCGTAATGACGCGGACGTCTACCTTTATCGAATTCGAATCACCGACGCGCTCGAGCACTTTCTCCTGAAGCACCCGCAGAAGGCGCACCTGCGTCGCCGGAGAAATATCGCCTATCTCGTCAAGGAAGAGGGTGCCGCCGTCCGCCTTTTGGAAACGTCCTACCTTGTCCCTGTCGGCGCCTGTAAACGCCCCCTTGACGTGTCCGAACAGCTCGCTCTCAAGGAGGTTTTCAGACAGGGCGGCGCAGTTTACTTTTACCAGCGGCTTGCCGCTCCGCACCCCGGTGTAATGTATTGCGTCGGCAACAAGCTCCTTGCCCGTGCCGCTTTCACCCGTAATCAGGACCGTGGTCTGGACGTCGGCCAGGTCCTCTATGAGCGCGTAGATGTCCTGCATTTTTTCATTTTGACCGATTATGTTATGAAATTGGCGGCGCTCCCTCAGGTTCCGTTCAAGGTCATTCAGAAAGGTTTCATCCCTGACGACCATTACCGCGCCGGCAAACGCGCCGCTCTGGCTCAAAAGAGGCGAAGCGCTTATCGTGACAACGCGTCTTGCATGGTTACCGCACTGACATTCGGTGCGTGATAATTCCATTGGTTGTTTTGAGGCGATGGTCTTTTTAATGACGTCAAGGCATTTACCCCTGCAGTTGTCGGCGTAATCAACGAAAGGCCTGCCGATATAGTCGCGGCTGATGCCGCATATCTCTTCCGCGGATTTGTTGACCGCAAGCACTATGAGGTCCTTGTCCACGGTAATGATCGCGTCCTTGACGCTCCCGAAGATCGCCTCAAGGTTTGAGCGGTATTTTTCGTTCTCCTCCTGCAGGGTCTTGTGCCGCAGGGCCTTATTTGCGACGTGAAGAAGCGTCGCCTGCCGGACGGGCTTGGATATATAGTCGAAGGCTCCGATCCTGACGGCCTCGGACGCGGTCTCGACGTTGGGGTAGCCCGTAATCATGATCACGGGAGAGTTGATTTTTTTATTCCTTATCAGCCTGAGTATGTCGATCCCTGATTTATCTCCCAATATAATGTCCGCAAATATGATATCAAAGTTCTTTCCGTCTATCTTCGCCAGCGCTTCATCATAATCACCTGCGGTAGTTACCGCATACCCTTCTTCCGACAAGAAGCTCTCGAAAGTGAACCGTATGCTTTCTTCATCATCGATCACAAGTACATTCTTATTCATAACAAACTCCGGTAAAGCCTTTACGTCATCCCTGCAAGAGCAGGGTTAATTTAATTATATCAAACCTTGAACGTTCAACGTTCAATATTCGCTGGTTCAGGCTTGCAGCCTGAACCATATATTAATGCCTGTAAATGTTTGGTTCAATCTGCAAGATTGTACCAGCAGAGTAGGTAGCGCCCTCATTTATTGAGGGCGACTTTTTCGTTGGGGATAAACCCCAACGCTACTCCTTCACTTCTCCACGGGCAGCTCGAGAATGACTTTGGTAAATTCGTCCTTGACGCTTTCAACGGATATCCTACCGCCGTGATTGCCGATGATCCCATGGCTGACGCTGAGCCCGAGTCCGGTCCCGATATTGGCCGGTTTTGTGGAGAAGAAGGGATTCATCACCTTATCAACAACCCCGGCGGGTATGCCTACGCCCCTGTCGTGGAAAATTATGCGGACATAACGGGAGCGGTCCACCGCAACTTTCTCTCCGGTGATCTCGAATATTTTCTCGTCATGCGCGGCCTGGTATTTTTGGTTCAGCGCATAACGGGCGTTGCTGATGATATTTAAAAACACTTGCTCAATCTGCCAGGGGATGACGGAAACCACGGGCAGCCCCTGAGGCATATTCACCTTGAGCTTAATGCCTTCCTTTCCAAGCTGGGTCCGGGTCAGGGCCAGGACCTCGGACAAAAGGTCGCTTAAGTGCACCCTGATTTTTTCACTGTCGGTGTATCTTGTAAATGAAAGGAGGTTTTTGACGATATTGGCGATACGGTCGCTTTCCTTGATAATCCTCTTTGTGATATCCTGCTCCTTGCTTCCCGGCCAGCTCTTGTTCGCCAGGATCTGCGCGTAGTTGAGAATGCCGTTGACGGGGTTGTTGATCTCATGGGCAATGCCGGCTGCAAGCTCTCCGACCGCCGCAAGCTGGCTGCTCCGGACCACCTCGGCCTCAGCGAGCTTGCGGGCGTCTCTATCTTTTTTGATCTCGGAAATGTCCCTTGCAATCGCCCTGGCGCCGACCAGCTCGCCTTTGTCATTGAATTCGGCGAATACGTTAATGATCGCCGGGAAAGTCGTGCCGTCTCTCCTGACGAAGGTCCTCTCGACGTTTATGAGAGTCTTTTCCCTTTTTAATCTTGGGAAGTCTTTTTCAAGGAGCTTTTTTGACTCTTCGTCAAAGAAATCGGCAAGAGGCCTGCCGATGATCTCCTCTTTCTTGCAGCCGAGCATCCTGGCCTCGGTCTCATTGCAGTCCGTGATTATTTTATTCTTGTCGAGGGAATGATACATGTCCGGGGCGTTGTCGTATAAATCACGGTATTTCTTCTCGGACGCCCTGAGGAGCTGCTCCGCCTGCCTGCGGTCGATAATCTCCTGTCCGAGGAGCTCGTTTGAGACGGTAAGCTCCGCCGTGCGCTCTTCTACAAGCTTCATTAATTCAACGCGGTGTTTTTTCAATTCTTCTTCCGTCTGCATGGGAGCGGTTACGTCCCTGGCGATATGTATTAATCCCGTCAATTTGTTTTTATCGTTGAATTGAGGCGAAGTTTTTATCTCGAGGAACATGTTTAAATGAGGCTCAAATAATTTAAATTCAGCGGGCTTTCCTGTCTCTATGCACTTGCAGCCGGGACAACCGTCAATAGGGGAATTTTTCCCGTGATAATACTTGTGGCATTTTACTTTTTTGCCGTTTAAAGAGGGCAGGCCGAGGATTTTCTCAGCCGTCTTGTTGGCATATGAAATATTGAAGTCCCCGTCATGCACCGTGATCATGTCGGCAATGCCGTCAAGGATACTCTTCCAGTCTTGTTTTAGAGCATCAGCCTTCATTCTTTGTTTGTTTGGTTCTTCAGGCTTTCCTGTTGAAAGCATACTTGTCGTCATTCCGGCTTGTCCGGAATCTTTCTTCAAGAAGGATTCCCGATCCCGATATTTCGGGAGGAATGACATCTTTAAGCAATTTATAAACAGACGCTATTTATACTTATTAACAGATTTTCCGACAAATAGCAAATAGCAACCGGGCTGAAGTATTTTTGTGATAATACCGAATATATACCATATAAAGTAACCATTCATAGCGGGTGTATAAAAGCCTCCCCTTTACAAGGGGAGGTTGGGAGGGGCATTAAAAAAACAGAAACCTCCCCAACCCCTCCCTGTAAAGAGGGGAGCGCCGCCTGTAGCTGATTGACATTGTACGGTCAAGCTTTTAAGATAATTTTGTAAATATGAAAGATAAGGCAGCGATAATAGAAGCCGCCCGGAAATTTGCCGCAAAAGGGCAGATCGACAAGGCGATCGCCGAGATGGAGAAGCTTTTATCGGAAGGTAAAGACGGGAATATTTATAATACGGTCGGTGACTTGTATTTAAAGAAGGGCGCACAAAAAGAGGCGGTGGAAGCTTTCACAAAGGCTGCCGAGATCTACAGAGAAGACGGCTTTTCCCCAAAGGCGATGGCGCTTTACAAAAAGATCCTCAACATCCTGCCTGCCGATGCGGATACCCTGACCGCCCTGGCCGTGCTTAACGCTGAAAAGGGACTTACCGCAAATGCCGTCGAGAATTTTATCAGGGCCGCCGAGATACACAACAGAAACGGCGACACGGAAAAGGCGCTGGACCTGTATGAAAAAGTGCTGCACATATCGCCTTTCGACGTCAATATAAGACTGAAGACGACGGAGCTTTATCTGAAGATGGGGCTGAAAGAAAGGGCCGCAAACGGCTACACATCCATCGCTTCGGACTTTATGGGAAAGGGTGATGCAAACAAGGCTCATGAATATTACTATAAGGCGATTGAGATCGATCCCCAAAATATCTCCACCCTTATCGGGTTCAGCAAGTTAGCCGAGAAGGCCAATAATACGGACAAGGCGCTGGAATACCTGGCTCAAGCCGTATCTTTCGCTCCGGACAATAAGAGCCTGTCTCTTAGTTATGCGAATCTTGCCGTCAAAGCCGGAAGGAAAGAAGACGCTAAAAATACGCTTTTAAAATTGATCGAAAAAGACCCTTCTGATACGCAGTCCAAAAAACTCCTCGGCATTCTTTATCTCGAAGAAGGCGGGCTGGAGAAGGCCTGGAAGGAATTGCTGCCCTGCATCGAAGAGTCCGTGAGAGAGCAGGACTGGGCTGAAGCGGTCGGGCTGCTGAGTAATTTCAAAAAGCTGTACCCGATACCCGTGAGAGAGCGGGTCATCAACATTTTCAGGTCGAAGGGAGACAAGCAGGCATTATTGGACTGGCTGAAGGAGCTGGCGGGGCTTTATGAGGAGACCGGCTCAAATCACGAGGCCTTTCAATTATATAGAGAGGCTTCGGAATTGGACCCTCACGATACAGTGATAAAAAATAAGATGGGCGCGCTTGAAAATATCCTCAGCTCGAAAGCGCGTCCGAAAAGTGAAGCGGTTTCCGCATATGAAGCTGATACGGCCGCAAAGGAGCTTGAGGCCCTGAAGACCGCCGTGGCAAGGACCGGGAAAGCGGTCACTGAAAGTTTTTCCGCCGGATTAACTGCCCCCGCTCCAAAGACAGGGGATATATTCAGCGGGCTTGATAAAGGCAGTGAAGAAGATTACGAGTCGCATTACGTATCAGGCGTTGATTACAGGCGGCGAGGTCTTTTTGACGATGCAGTCAGGGAATTCCAGATAGCTGCGGGAGACCCGGAAAAGACCTTGCTGAGTTTAAGGATGATCGCATTGTGTTATATGGAGAAAAAGGCTTATCCGCTCGCCATTGCCGAGTTCGGTAAGCTTCTCGAAAAAATGCCGGCCCGGGATGAGAGATATCTCGACATAAAATATGAGCTGGCAGACGCATATTCGAACAATAATGATCATGCCAAAGCGCTTGAGCTTTATTCCGAGATTCAGGCGATGAACCCGGGCTTCAGGGACGTCGCTCAAAAGATCAACGCCCTGCGCGCACAGACGCAGCGAGCAGGGGATAAACCGAAGAGGGACAGGGTGTCGTATATCTAACGCAGTTGTTAGTTGTTAGTTTTTAGACTAACAACTAACAACTAACAACTCTTTATGGACCATCTGGAATTTTACAAATTAAAAGAACAGCCGTTTTCAAACACGGTCGACAACAGGTATTTCTACAACAACGCCCAACATGCCCAAGCCCTGATACGCCTGAAGTACGCGGTGGATTCCATGAAAGGGCTTGCGGTCGTTGTCGGAGGCGTCGGCACCGGTAAGACAACGCTTGCCAGGAGGATGCTGAACGAGCTGGATGAAGATAAATACGAGGCCGCCATGCTCGTGGTGATCCATACTTCCGTTACAACGGACTGGCTGATGAAAAAGATCGCCATGCAGCTCGGGATCGAAAATATCGGAGAAACCAAACTGGATATCCTCGGCCAGCTTTATAAAAAATTTATCGATATTTATCAATCAGGACGCAAAGCGGTCGTCCTGATGGACGAAGTGCAGATGCTCGGATCGCGGGAGATCATGGAAGAATTCCGGGGCCTGCTGAATATGGAAGGCCCGGACGGCAAACTCATTACCCTTGTATTCTTCGGGCTGCCCGAGCTTGACGACGTCCTTGCGCTGGATGAGCCTTTAAAACAGAGGGTCGCCGTTAAATATAAATTAACGGGTCTGGATGAAAACATAACGCGGGAATATGTCAAACACAGGCTCAAAGTCGCCGGCTGCGATGAGGAGATTTTCACGCCGGAAGCCGTCACGGCCGTTCATCGCTATACCGGAGGCGTGCCCAGACTCATCAACACCGTTTGCGACAATGCCATCTTTGAAGGGTTTCTGCTTAAAGAAAATCCCATCGGCAAGGGCATCATTGATTCCATCTGCGCAACTCTCGATCTGAAAGCATCCGGGTAGAATAAACCTAAGAACGGTAGTTATATCCACAGATTTCACAGATAAAGACAATGACATAAATGAGTATAGTCACATATTGTATATTCACCCAAAAGGTGAAAGGCAAAAGTCAGTTAAGCTTTTAATAACTCTGTGATAATCTGCGTTAATCTGTGGATAAATGCTTTTTTTAGGATAAAGTGTGTCATTGCACATACCTGTCACAAAAATTAATGTGACATGTCACAATGATTTACACTTTGGCGGTGTTCTCATGTAACAAAATCAGGTTGAGGTATTACGGTTGGTAATTGCTTGATAATTCCTAATAAGTCTATAATTTCAATTGGTTACACAATAAATCGACTAAACATTATCCCGCCCGCAAACAGTTTTTGAAATTTGCTCTCCATAAAATTCAAACTGGCAAAATAATTGCTATTACTTGAATAGTTCTTTTACAGTTGTTTTTCAGATTTCAAAAAAATGGAGAGGTAATAAAAAATGAGAAAGATCTATTTGCAAGTTGTTTCTGCTCTGTCGGCATTAACGCTGACACTTCTGGCAGCCACGGTCAGCGCAACAGCTCCACCCATAGAGCCGCCCCCCGGAGCTCCGGTTGCTCCCGAGCCGGTAAGCTCAATATTATTCGGCATCGGCGGAGCTATACTGTTTTTAGTGTACCGGTTTAAAAAATAACGGTATTCAGATCATCCGAAAAACGGTAATAGTCACGAATGAACACGAACATCTAAAGCCGTAATGCGTGATGAGTTAAAACCTGCTTTCGATTACCCATAACGCATTACGCATCACGCTTTACGGCTTTATTCGAGGCTTTCATAGTATCACCTCCTTTAAGAATCTTATCATCAGATGAACGACGGTCAAGACCGCCGCGCATCTAAAAATTGAAAATTTAAAATTTAAGATTTAAAATTGAGACTGCCATGAGCAAGGTCATTAACAGAGCGGATATCGGAGGCATTATTGCTCAGCTCAAAACGCAGGGCAAAAAAATCGTCTTCACCAACGGCTGTTTCGACATCATCCACGTCGGTCACGTCCGCTATCTGACGGAGGCGAAGAAGCTCGGAGACGTCCTTGTCGTAGGCTTGAATTCCGACCGTTCGGTCTCCGGCATAAAACCCGGACGTCCCGTCAATTCGGAAAACGCTCGCGCAGAGGTTTTGGCGGCGCTGTGCATGGTGGATTACGTGATCCTGTTTGATGAAGATACTCCGTACGAGCTTATCAAAGAAGTCCGGCCCGACGTCCTTGTCAAAGGCGCGGACTGGGATATTAAGGATATTGTAGGCGCCGACATAGTGAAAGAGGTGAGGACCATTCCTTTTGTGGAAGGGGTGTCTACTACGGGGATAATTAAAAAGATTCAAGATTCAAAAAGTGCAGAGATTGAAAAAGCTTAATATTAATTGTCCGTTTGCTTTTGCTCTTTTGTACTTTTGTACTTTAAAAAAGAGACGATGAACGAATTACATATTTCCATAATCGCAAAAGAGCTCGGTATTAAACCGTCACAGGCGCAGTCTGCGGCTGCGCTGCTTGACGAAGGGGCGACGGTGCCCTTCATCTCGCGCTACAGGAAGGAGGCGACAGGCAGCCTTGACGAAGTTGCGGTAGCCGCAATAAGAGACCGGCTCGAACAATTAAAGGAGCTTGATAAACGGCGGGAGGCCGTTATCAAATCCCTAAAAGAGCGTGGACTGCTGACCGACGAGTTAAAGGGAAAGCTCGAAGGCGCTGAATCCCTTACCGTGCTTGAAGACATCTATCTCCCCTTCCGCCCCAAGCGCCGCACGCGGGCCACCACGGCGAAGGAGAAGGGGCTTGAGCCTCTCGCATTGAAAATCTACGAACAGGCCGAAATCGATATTGAAGCCGAAGCGGCAGCGTTCATAGATGCGGAAAAGGGAATTGCGACTGTTGAAGAAGCGTTAGCGGGCGCACGGGACATTATTGCCGAATGGGTGAGCGAGGACCAAAGGGCGCGTGAAAAGATGCGAGAGCTTTTTTGGATCAAAGGCGTTATGCGCTCCAAAATTATCCCCGGCAAAGAAGAAGAGGGGATCAAGTACAAAGACTATTATGAATGGGAGGAGCCGGTTGCAAAAGCGCCCTCACACAGGATACTCGCGATCAGGCGCGGAGAAAAAGAGGGTTTCCTTATCCTCCGCGTAGCTCCGTCCGAAGAGGAGGCGCTCAGCCTGCTCGAATCCCTGTTTATTAAAGGAAACAATCCGGCCTCGGAACAGGTGAAGGCCGCGGTCCACGACAGCTATAAGCGGCTGCTTTCCGCATCAATGGAAGGCGAGACGCGCCTTGCCGCGAAGAAGCGGGCGGATGAGGAGGCGATACGGGTTTTTGTCGAAAACCTGAGGCAGCTCCTGTTGGCCCCGCCCCTCGGCGGAAAGAACGTCCTCGCCGTCGATCCGGGTTTCAGGACGGGATGCAAAGTGGTCTGCCTCGACCGGCAGGGGAAGCTGCTCCACAACGATACCGTCAATCCTCACTTCTCCGATAAGGGAGCCGCGGAGTCCGTCGAAAAGATCAGGGACTTGTGCAAACGCTTCGGCATTGAGGCTGTCGCCATAGGCAACGGCACCGCCGGGAGGGAGACGGAGTCTTTCATCAGGGGACTCGGGCTGCAGAAAGAGATTTCCATCGAGATGGTGAATGAAAGCGGCGCTTCAATATATTCCGCTTCCGAGGTCGCGCGGGAAGAATTCCCCGAGTATGATGTGACCGTCAGGGGATCGGTATCAATAGGACGAAGGCTCATGGACCCTCTTGCCGAGCTGGTTAAGCTGGATCCGAAATCCATCGGGGTCGGGCAATACCAGCACGACGTGGATCAGCCCGCATTAAAGAAAAGCCTCGACGACGTGGTAATAAGCTGCGTCAACGGGGTCGGCGTCGAGGTGAACACCGCGAGCAAACAACTGCTTACTTATGTCTCCGGACTCGGGCCGCAGCTTGCAAAGGGCCTTGTGGAATTCAGAAACGAGCACGGCCCCTTCAAATCGCGCGAAGAGCTGAGAAAAGTCCCCCGCCTCGGACCTAAAGCCTTTGAGCAGGCGGCAGGTTTCCTCCGCATACGCGATGGTGAAAACCCTCTCGACCGAAGCGCGGTCCACCCTGAAAGCTATCACATCGTAGATGAGATGGCTAAAGATATCGGATGCCCGTTAGCCGACCTTATGAAAGATGATTCTTTCAGAAAAAAGATCGACCTTTCCCGCTATGTGACGGATACGGTGGGCATGCCGACGTTGAATGACATCATGAATGAGCTCGCAAAACCGGGCCGCGACCCCAGGGAGAAATTTGAGACCTTCGGCTTTGCGGAAGGCGTTGCAAAGATTGAAGACGTGAAGCCCGGCATGAAGCTGCCCGGCATCGTCACAAACATCACCGCCTTCGGCGCCTTCGTGGACATAGGCGTCCACCAGGACGGCCTCGCGCACATCAGCGAGCTCTCCGACAAGTTCGTAAAAAACCCGGCTGACGTGGTGAAGGTGCATCAGAAAGTTACGGTCACGGTGCT
>JACRHB010000120.1 GCA_016217725.1 Nitrospirota bacterium
TTCCCCTCTTCACACTGGAAGCGCATAAGGACTACCAACGCCATAGAGAGGTGCTTCAGGGAGGTGAGACAGAGGGTAAGATCCATAGGTAGGTTCAAGGACGAGCAGAGGGCGCTTGCAATGGTGTGGTGGCTCATGAAAGAGGCCCAGGAGAGGTGGTACGGGGTGAGGATGATGAAGGAGGCTATGGCGATACTCAACCGGCTACGCAGCGAAAAGGCGCTGCTGGCGGCATAACAGAACCCCTTGAAAACCCTTGTGGATAAAGCCTTTTATCGAATTTACAGAAAAGTATTGACAGAACCGCGAGGGGGTATGAGACAGCAGGCGGTTCCTGATTGTCCGTCTGGAAACCTAAGTGGAAACCTGAAACTTAAAAAAACGCCCTCACGCTAAAAAATCGTCGGTGTCCGAACCACCCGCGGCGAAGCCGCCGGATGCCTCCACGTCTTCACATGCGGGTGGTTGGTGATTAAGGGGGTAGAATATTTTTGTCGCTTTTTTGGTGGAGAATCATGATGTTGCATCTTAAGGGGTTGAAAGAAAACACTATAGCATATAAGGGCCTGCAAGAATTTGAGTTTTTCAGCAACCTGTTAGGGACTAAAGAGCAAATGGGCAAGAAGATTTTCTTTTCCGTAAATATTCCGGATACGATCATAAAATAACCAAAAAGGGATTCTTTGCATGAAAGGGAAATTTATTTTACTTATTGCGTCAGCGATTTCTTTAATCTTTTGCTTTATGGCCTGCGCTCCTGAGGCAAGGTCTGAAGAGTGTCTTTCTTATGAGCCCGCAAAAATAACACTCAATGGAGTTATCGAATCGAAGATCTTCCCGGGACCGCCGGAATTTGAAAGCATAGAAAAAGGAGACCGGCCCGAAATCCATTGGATACTCAAGCTTTCAAAGCCTGTGTGCGTCAGTGGAGATCCGAAAAACGAGATAAATACCGAGACAGAGCGGGATATTAAAGAAATACAGTTGATCATTCAAGAAGATGACGGCCGGTATATGCATCTTCTTTCACGTAGAGTCGTAGTTACCGGCACTCTCTTTCATGCACATACCGGACACCACCGCACCGTGGTTTTGATGGAGGTAATCAGTATGAATCTATCGAAAGACGGAAATAAGAGATAAGCGGAAAAGGAGGAAGCATATGCCGTATAAAAAAGTGAAATCAGTTAACAAAGGGATGACGGTTGTATACTCAGGCGACAGCAACGTGCTAATCAAAAAGGATGGGACGCTTGCATGGAGGAATAATAATCCGGGAAACATCATATCCGGCCCTTTCGCGAAACGTCGTGGCGCGATCGGTGAAAACAAGGGTTTTGCGGTTTTTCCAGATACCGAAACAGGCAGAAAGGCACAGTATTCTCTTTTGAAAAACTCGGACTATCAAAGTAAAACCATTGATGGTGCAATGAAAAAATATGCCGACCCAAAGCATAACCCAACCGAGAAGTACATTCAATACGTGTCCAAACAGACCGGCATGTCACGTGACAAGAATCTAAGCAATCTGACGCCTAAGGAGTTTGAAAAGTTTACTGAAGCCATCAGACGATTTGAGAAGTTGACCCCCGGAACCGAAGTTACGTTACCGCATCCTGACAAACATAAAAGCATCCTTCATTCTCCAATGACACCCAAGATACCTTCTAGGCATGTCGAGGTGTTCAGGCACCGCAACCTTGGCGCGCATAACAACTCAGGCGGAACCCTGAAACGCGAAGGCGACAAGGTCTGGCGCATAGATCCCGATGGCTCGACAAGGGGATACTTCATCTGCAACGATTGACTGCCGTTGTGTCATTGTCGTGGTTCACCCCAGTGGCCTGCGCTTCCACTGTGCTTTTTTTGTGCTAAAAGCATCCAAAACAGCCATAAAATCCCGTAACGGACAAGATTCTCATAAGCTCCATAACTCCGCAAATTCAAAGGCAAAACGGGAAACCGAGCCTGAAATCAAGGGGTTATGTTTTTGAGTCCGAAGTGACTCTTAATCAGCGGGTCGCAGGTTCGATCCCTACGCGGCCCACCAAGGATTTCAAGTGGTTACGGAGCAATCCGCAGCCACTTTTGCCATTTCAGGGACGCTTTGCCGCAATCGATATATACGGCAGCGTTGCTGACTATCGATAAAACCGGTCGTAGGTTCGATCCCTACGCGGCCCACCAAGGATTTCAA
>JACRHB010000011.1 GCA_016217725.1 Nitrospirota bacterium
ATTGACCGTGCTGTAAGAAGTGTACTTGCTCTCGCAGTTGCGATTCTTTGTTTTACCGGACAGATAACAGGTACCGCTGCGACCGTACTCGGCATAATAGCGATAGTTTTCCTGCTGACGAGCGCCATAGGATTCTGTCCGCTTTATGTGCCGTTAAAGATTTCAACGAAGAAAAAAGAAGATTAATAGTCTCAAATTCCTCAGCCCCTCTTTGAAAAAGGTTAAATAGAGCCTCCACTACCATCCGGAGGCCCTCCTGAAGATACCCTTTAAAAGAGGGGTGAGGGAAGTTTAAAGAATGCTTACAGGTGTCCGACGTTGATTCTAAAAAAAATGGGAAGTAAAACCATTGACGCCTTTGACGAGTATGCAGAGAATTACGATAAGCGGCTTGATTCTCCTGAAGGGAAGACGCTTAATCTAAAGTGTCTCCTCGTTTGTTATAATGAAAAAAGAAGGCATCTTGTAAGGTACTTAATAATGGGACTTCCTGAAAGACTAAAGACATTATGGGAGAAAGCTAAGAGCTACTTAGAGGTTGCCGATATTGCTTTTATTGTTTTGCGGATTGTTGTGCTTGCGGGAGGATGCGCCTGGCTTGTATTCTCGGACATACCTAAAGATACGATCGGATATCTCATCGGCCTATTTATTTACTTCGCAGCAGGCAGCGCTATTATTTTTCTCTCATTATTCCGTTTCCCGAAAAAAGAAAAGATCATTTATGCTTTTTCGCTTTTCTTTGACCTTTTTTTTGTTACGGCGCTTGTAAATATGACCGGCGGATTCGTGAGCCCCTTTTCCAACGGATTTTATCTGATGACGGCGCTTTATTCATTTTATTACGGGACCGCCACGGGAATTTTTGTGGCAGGTTTATCAATCATGCTTTTTCTTATTGGCGGCAATTTTGATTTTGCCAGGCTTCTGCACTGGACGGATTTTTTTATCAGGGCGGCATTTATGTTTTTGATAGCGGCGCCTCTCGGCATGCTTTCCGAAAGATTGAAGAAGAAGGATGACAAACTGGAAATTATTAATAAGGACCTGCAGGAATCACTGAGCGCCCTGAAGGATCTTCAGGGGAGGGTTGTTCAAGCGGAAAAGCTTTCCGCCATCGGACGGCTGACTGCGGATGTCGCCCATGAGATAAGGAACCCCCTGACTTCCATCGGAGGCTTTGCGAGGAGACTCAACAAAAAGCTTGCGGAATTGACAAAGGAAAAGGAGTACACGGAGCTTATCATATCGGAGGTCGACAGACTTGAAAAGATACTTAAGGACGTCCTTGCATTTTCAAGGGACGTAAGGTCAAATCTGGAAAGCCGCGATATAAACGAAACCGTAAAAGAATCCCTCAGGATATTCACGGATATATTTAATGAGCAAGCCATAAAGGTTGAAGAAAATTTAGACACATCCATGCCTTCCGGCCTGATCGATAAGGATCAGTTGAAACAGGCGATAACCAATCTTATATCCAATGCCGTAGATGCAATGCCGAAGGGCGGCGCCTTGAAGCTAGATACCTTTATGGAGGAGATGTACAGCGTCAATTTTATCGTGGTGGAGATTTCCGACACGGGCGTCGGCATTCCCAAAGATAAATTGGATATGATATTTGAACCCTTCTTCACCACAAAAGAGATAGGAAGGGGGACGGGGCTCGGGCTTTCACTCTGTAAAAAGATAATAGACGAGCATCACGGATTAATTAAAATGGAAAGCGAATTAGGCAGGGGCACATCCGTCAAGTTGTTTTTCCCCTATCAGTGTGAGGAAGAGTCTGCGAAGATAAAGTGCTGGGAATTTCATAAGTGCAGGGTGGAAAAGGCGGAGGGAGCAGCGGAATTCAGATGCGCCGCGTATCCTCATTACGGGCGGATATGCTGGGCTGTTGCAGGCACCTTTTGCGGCAAGAGGGTAAGCGGGGCTATTGCCCAGAAGCTTGGGGATTGCAGGAAATGCGAGTTTTATCAGAGAGTCGTTGTCCGCAAAGACCTTTAATATTTTCGAGAAGAAAATGCATGAAAACGAATCAATAAAGAAGAATCGTGAGCTCTCAAGATTTTTCTTCATAAACTCCGTGGTAAGGAGCGCCCTTGATTTAAACAGAGTTCTAAGAATAGTGCTTACTGAAGTTACAATGGGCGCCGGACTTGGATTTAACAGGGCTATCCTTTTTCTGGTCGATGAAGCGCAAAATACCCTTGAAGGGATAATGGGAGTAGGCCCGTCAAGTCTTGAAGAGGCTCAAAATATATGGGCTTCACTGAAGGACAAAAGCTTTGAGGCCATTATCGAAGAGATAGAGACCGGCCCTCTCAGCGGAGAATCTTATCTTGATAAGGTAGGCCGGAATTTAAGTATAAAACTTGACGGAGATTGCATCTGCTGCAACTGTATAAATGAGAAAAGGCCCTTCAATGTTACGGATGCCAGGACGGACCCTCGTGTAAAACCGCTTGTCATTCAACTCCTGGGGACAAATGCATTCGGTGTTGTTCCGCTCATTTCAAGAGACAAGGTAATAGGCCTGATCTGGGTTGACAATCTCTTTACAGGAAAACCCATCAGAGACGAAGACCTGCAGTTCCTGATGGAATTCACAAGCCACATTGCCCCTGCCATAGAGAATGCAAGACTCTTTGAGAATGTATCCCTCGCGCGGTCCGAGCTTAAAAATATATTTGAATCGATTGCCGATATGGTCTACTTTACCGATAAGGATTACACAATAAGACGGATCAATCGGGCGGTATTGGAAAGAATAGGAAGACCTGAGGAAGAGATCATAGGAAGAAAATGTTATGAAGTCTTTCACGGGAAAAACATACCCTGGGAAAGATGCCCCCATTTAAAGACGATGAACTCGAAAAAACCCGCTGTGGAAGAAATCGAAGACCCATATCTCGGGGGCACGTTTGTCCTTTCAAGCTCTCCGATTTTTGATTCCGCAGGAAATTTTATGGGGACCGTCCATATTTCCCGCGATATAACGGAGCTTCACGATCTTAGAGAAAAGCTGACACATGCCGAGAAAATGGCCGTTCTCGGCGAGTTAACGGCAGTGGTAGCGCACGAGATAAGAAAACCCCTTGTCTCCATAGGCGGTTTTGCCCGGAGACTTGAGAAAAAGCTCGCCGGCGATACTTCCGAATATGCGAAGATCATCGTCAATGAAGTCGGCAGGCTCGAAAATATCCTGAAAGAGATTCTGGGTTTTGCAAAAGGCTCAAAGCTGATAATAAGCAGCGTGAACGTCAATGAAGTGGTAAACGACGTAATAGACTTCATTATCCCTGAAATAGAAATGTGCGGAAGGGGAAACCGTTTGATCCGGGACATCCCGGGAGCGCCTATCATAGCGGTTATAGACCGCGACAAAATAAAAGAGGCAATGTTGAATCTTGTCACGAATGCCAATGATGCAACAGACCATGGAACGGTCGCCATAAAAACAAAGAGCGAAAATAATGAAGCGGTCATTGAGATTTCAGATACAGGCTGCGGCATTACACAGGAGAATCTCAAAGATATTTTTAACCCTTTCTTTACAACAAAGTCCGGCGGCATAGGCCTCGGGCTTGCGGTAACCCGCAGGATCATCGAGGAGCATAACGGCAGGATTGAAGTTGAAAGCACACGGGGCCGCGGCACTACTTTCAAAATATATCTGCCGTTGGAGGAGACGTGATTATTGAGCGGTAAGGTAACAAGTATAATTAAGTTAAGGTAAAAAATAATGATAAGATTCATAAGAAAAAGATTAAGCAGAAGTATCCTGATTGTTCTGGCAGTGTGCGTTGCGTTGGTTATTGGGGCGGGTGATTATCTTCGCGTTTCCAGAGAGATCAAAGACAGAATCGAAATGATAACTCTGTTTGGCAAGGAATTTGCCGCCTCAATATATACAGGGATAAAATATCCCATGTTTACAGGAGACAGCGATGGTGTTAAAAAGCAATTACTGGGCATAAGGGAGAAGACGAAGGATGATGTTGAAGTGTTTATCTGTGATTCCGATCAGGAGATAATCTTTGCCACACATGAGGATAAGATAAAGACTAATGTTAGAGATTCTATTTACAATAAAGCCGCTGTCCAAACCCTGAACGAGGCATTAAAGACAGGCATTGATCCACAGAAGGCATTTGAAGAAGATGTCATGGGGAAGAGATATCTTATAACTATGCAGCCTGTTTTAAATCAAGCTGCATGCTTTCGCTGCCACGATTCTTCAAGAAAAGTCCTCGGAAGTATTATAGTAAAGATGAGCACCGACCGGATCTATTCGACAATCATCTCCAACAGGAATCGCAGCATCATAATATCTATACTGGGCATCGGCATTATAATCCTTTTAACTTATGCCATGCTGACCAGATTGGTGAGTC
>JACRHB010000124.1 GCA_016217725.1 Nitrospirota bacterium
ACGGCCAATAAGTTTTTTTACTCCTCCCCCCGTGCGGGATTGGGTAGGTTGATGACCACTTCCTTATCTCCGCCCCCTTGACGGGGGAGGGCAGGGTGGGGGTGTAGTTTCACCCTCCCCTTAATCCCCTCCCGTCAAGGGAGGGGAAAACATGCTGCTTGTTAAAGCGCGTACCCGCTTTCTCCGTGCTGCGCATTGTCCAGCCCCACGAACTCGCTCTGGTCGTCGACCCTCAGTCCTATTGTTGCATCAAGGACTTTTAAAATGATCAGTGTGATTATAAAGGAATAAACCCATGCGGCCCCGATGCTTATCAACTGACTTGATAAAAGCGATGGGTTGCCGAAAAACAAGCCGTCGTTTCCCGCCGGGTTGATCGCCTTTGATGCAAATAACCCGGTAGCAATTGCGCCCCAGGTGCCGCCTGCGCCGTGAACTCCGACTGCGTCAAGCGAGTCGTCGTAGCCGAGCCTGGTCTTCAGATTGACTGCAAAATAACAAAGAACGCCTGCCGCAAGGCCGATGATTATCGCAGGGATTGCGCCGACAAAGCCTGACGCCGGAGTGATGGCAACAAGCCCTGCAACTGCTCCCGAGGCCGCGCCGAGCGCCGTCGGTTTCCCCCTGTGTTTCCACTCCGCAACCATCCACGACAACGCCGCCGCTGCCGTGGCGATATGCGTGACGACAAAAGCGGAAGTGGCAAGAGAGCCTGAGGCCACGGCGCTGCCGCCGTTAAACCCGAACCAGCCGAACCACAACAATGCGGCGCCGAGGAGCGTCATGGTCAGATTATGCGGAAGCATCGGCTCCACGCCGAAGCGTTTTCTCTTTCCTACGATAATGGCGGCGGCAAGGGCCGATACGCCCGAGCTTATATGCACTACGAGTCCACCCGCAAAATCCAGGGCGCCGAGGTTTCTTATCCAGCCGCCCACGCCCCATACCCAGTGCGCGAGAGGGCAGTAAACAAAGGTGGCCCACAGCACGAGAAACACGAGATACGTGCTGAACTTGAATCTCTCGGCAAATGCGCCCGTGATGAGGGCGGGAGTAATCACGGCAAACATCATCTGAAATATCATGAAGGCCTGATGCGGGATCGTCGCCGCATAATCGGGGTTCGGCTCAAGCCCCACGCCTTTCAGACCGACCCAGTCGAGGTTCCCGATAACGTGTCCGACGTCCGGGCCGAAGGCGAGGCTGTAACCGTAAAGCACCCATAAGATAGTTATGACCCCAAGCGCAATGAAGCTCTGCATTATGGTCCCCAAAACGTTTTTCCGCCTCACCATCCCGCCGTAAAAAAGCGCAAGTCCCGGGGTCATCAGCATCACGAGGGCGGTGGAGATCAACACCCATGAGGTGTCGCCCGTATCCACCTTCAGCACAGGAGCGGTCTGCTCAACCGCTACCGGCGCGGAAGGGGCTGTGCCCTCTTCCTCCGCAAAGACAAAGTTTGTGAGACTCAATACTGCAATCAGCATTAAGATACTCAATAATCGTTTCATCTTGCCTCCTTGTCACCCTGAGCTTGATTCAGGGGCTTTATTAAATTTTGTTCATCAGATACTGAAACAAGTTCAGTATGACACTTAAAAGCTGAGCGTCATATTGACGCCTGCAACAAGCGTATCATCCAGTTTTCCGTTGAAATTGAATGAAGAGCCGTCAACCGTCTTCTTCGCCTTACTCGAAAGCGGGAACCAGTATTGCGCAACGGGCTGAACACTGACATTCTTTGCAACCGGAATCGTCAAACCTGCTTTGACCATGCCGTCGTGAAGCGCCTTGTATTTATCGCCCGTATAATCGCCTGTCGAGCTTTCAAAGGTCTTCCAGTAATCATCAACTCCCCGAAAATATCCTGCCGATGCGCCGAGATCAAGGGTGATGTCTTTAATCAGCGGGAGGGAATGAGCCACCGAGAGATTCACGTATGTGCCGGGGTATTCGGTAATATCCCGATAGACCGACAATGTCGGCTTCAGCAATGTGTCATAGCTTAGGGTCAGAAACAGCTCCTCCGTCTCTAGGGCGTATTTTGTGCCGTAGTAAATGTAACCCGCCGTCATGCTGAGCTTGTCGATCACAAACGTATAGCTCAATGTCAAATCGGATTCATTGAAGCTCTTTTCATCCGCCTTGTCGGGGACAAAGCTCTGTGTCGGATTTTCCACACTGTCGATGTTGCCCCAGAAAGAGGCGGAAAAATATTTATACGAAACGCTTGCGTACGGCTGGATCACCATGCTGTCCGCGCTTAATTCATATCCTCTGAATACGTATTTATTGAACACGCCGAGCCCGACACTGCCCGAGACGGGCGGCTTCTCAGCGTGTACGAGCAAAACCTCCTTCTGCGCCTCCACCTCGTGGGTCTCTTTACCCTTCGCCTGTTCTGCAAATGCGCCGGTCGAAAAAACCAACGTCAAGACCGTTAAAACCACTACCGTTAAACCTTTCACCATACACCTCCTGATTTATTTGTTTCGCAGGCTGAAGCCCGCGGTTGTTTTAATAATGGGCGTATCATGATACGCCCCTACCTCCGCCTTTACATCGATCCCGTATTTTTTAATCTTGTACCCGATCATTCTCTCGGTGATGCCGAGCTTTCTCGCCGCCCTCGCCATTACCCAGTCGCATTCTTTTAACGCCCTGATTATTTCTTCTTTCTCAATCTCCTTGATCTGATCCTTCAATGAGCTCATCATTTTATCCTCTCGATACTTTTAGTTAGCCAAAAGCGTGCCAATATGCAACCATTTGATTTTCAAGGCTTTCAATTTTAGCGCTATACAACTTTGTTGATTTTAGCTACAATATTGTCCGACAATATTGTTTAGATCATCCATGAGGAAATATTTTATCGGCTGGATAAAAGAGGTTTTCACGACAGGACGCCCAGCCATGCCTCATTAATACCTGTCTGTTCATGTTGGACAATGTAAGATCTCCGTAATGGGCGAGTTTCATTTTCCCTATGCCTGCAACGGCAAGGTAGAGCGCAGCGGTACCGCCGAGACCGCCGATGCCGGCAATGAGGGCGGTGGAGTTTCGGAGTTTTGTCTGATGCCCGACCGTGAAGCCGTGGAGCATCAACTGCCTTTTATATCTTTCGAGCCCCCCGGCGGTAAGCAGGTTTTCCATTAAAAATACCTCGCCATACAAAATCCGATGAACAAGCATCCCCACGCCATAAGCGCGACATAGGTCGCCAGCTCCGTTTTTCCCATTTCCCCGTATTTCTTCAGGATCAAGACCATCAGCATGCCGATAAAAACAATGAATAACAGCACGGCAGGGATCATGTGGATCACTCTCCTTATATCTGGATCATATCGAGGTATTCCTCGCCTATCCTCGAATGCAATACCTCAAGCTCCATGTCCTTGTCCTCTCCAAGTTCGCCGCAGGCATCCGCCCTGCATTGCCTGCAATGGGTCATCTGTGGGAGATATTTTCCGCATTTATTCCGCATCACATTCAGATCTTCATGCGACGGTCTCTGCAAATGCTCAAATTCCGCCTTCGGGATCAGGGGCATTATATTCATCAAATCCGCGCCTCTGTGTGCCGCGAACCATGCAATAAACGGAAGCTCTCCGTCATTGATGCCGGGGATGAAAACAGTGTTGACCTTAATGATAAACCCCGCCTCGACAGCCGCTCCGAGGCCTTCCCACTGCCTGGCTAAAAGAAATTCAGCGGCTTCTTTACCCCTGTAAATTTTATTTTTGTATGAAATCCAGGAATATATTTTTTCCGCCGCTTCGGGTATTACTGCATTTATTGTTATCGTAAGACTGCTCACCCCAGCGTCAAGAAGGTCATCGAGCCTGTCGGGAAGGAGAAGCCCGTTTGTTGAGACACAGAGCGTCAGATCGGGATACTCCTTATTGATGGCCCTGAAAACCTCGAAGGTCGCATCATTTGCAAGGGGATCGCCCGGACCTGCAATACCGATGACGGTCAGGCGCTCATTCCTTTCAACCAGCGCCCTTATCCTGTACAATGCCTCCTGAGGAGTCAGAACCCTGCTCGTAATGCCGGGCCTTGATTCATTGGCGCAGTCGTATTTTTTCAGGCAGTACCTGCACTGGATGTTGCAGGCAGGCGCTACGGGGAGATGGAACCTGCCGAACCTGTTATGCGCCTCAAGCGAAAAACAGGGATGACGCTCCATAATATTTTTGTTGTATTTCAGATTCGCGACCATTTCACACCTCCATATGCACATGGCATTTCTTTGTGCAGGCCTTTGTGCATGCCTCGCAGCCGATGCAGTTGTCGGGGTTGGCGATGGACATCACCTTGTTGCCCATGTCGTCTCCATATTCGTCTTCACCCTCAAACGACTTCTCGATCAATTCAAGCACGTCCCTGCTGCAAACCTTGTAACAGTGCCCGCAGCCGATGCACCTCTCCATATCAATGGATTCTATAAACTTCGGCGTCCACGTCTGTCCGCCGCGTGTGTATCCGGTAATTGACATAATTCCTCCTGTAGCACCCTCATTTATTGGGGGCGATTCTTCGTTGGCACATTTGCCTTTTTCGTTGGGGATAAACCCCAACGCTACTTGGCTTCTGCACTTTTGCACTTCTGCTCTTTCGCACTTATACTATCGCTTCTCCATCCAGCTCACCCGTCCT
The DNA here is from genome assembly GCA_016217725.1 of Nitrospirota bacterium. Lineage (GTDB taxonomy): Bacteria > Nitrospirota > Thermodesulfovibrionia > UBA6902 > UBA6902 > SURF-23. Next base: position 4,660 of record JACRHB010000124.1, read on the forward strand.
TACCCTCACCGCACCCTCAACAGGCGATACAAATATCTTTCCGTCTCCGCGTTTGCCTGTCCGGTTGACCTTGATGATTGATTTCACAAGCTTGCTCACAACATCATCAGGCGCTATTATCGTAAGCATCCTCTTGGGCACATAGAGGGCAACCTTAGGCAGTGTATGTTCAAGCGCATATGTGGACGGAGTCGGTTTTAATTTAACCGTTGTGCAAAAGCTCTCAGGCATTTCCGAATCCATCTCGGTGCACATTGCGCCTTTCTGCTTGCCCCTGCCGTCCACACTCTGAATTGTCAGTGAAGGATATCCAGCCTCTTCAAGCGCCTTCTTCGTCTCAGGGAGCCTGTCCCTTCTTATGATTGCAGTAATCTCTTTCATAGCACCGCCTCTCCGGTTCTGACAGTATATGCAGCGTCAACAGGACTGACGAATATCTTCCCGTCGCCGATAAAGCCTGTCTTTGCCTTGTCCTCGATTATCCTGACTACCTTTTCCACGTCTTCAGTATCAACAACTGTCATGATGAGGGTTTTAGGAAGCTCATCGTAATGCACCGGGCCTACTTGAAGTCCCTTCTGTTTTCCCCTGCCGAATACCGGCATCTTTGTAAGCGAAGGAAACCCTGCTCCCTCCAACGCCAAAACCACTTCCTGTTCTTTTTCGGGTCTTATAAAAGCCCTGATCATCTTCATCCTTCTTTCCTCCTTCTTGTCAAGTTATTAAGTTATTCCAAAGTGCAGAAGTGCAAAAGCGCAGAAGCCCGGAAGTTTTTTCACTTCTGCTCTTCTGCACTATTGCACTTTTGACTGTTCTTCACCGCCTTCCTCAGCCACGGCGGCGGAGATGTTTTTACGGTTTCAAGAAGTTTAAGAAGAGCCTCCTCAATTAAGACCGTATCTTTCACTTTCATGGGCATTATGCCCTTTTTAACAAGTCTCGCCGCTGATGGACCTCCTATTTCGGTCATGTAAATAATCCTGCAATCCGCAAGCTTATCCACTTTCATCTGAACCCTGTCGTCATGGATCTGCCCCATTCCTTTTGTGTCTTCTATCTCGGCATCCCTGCCGTCTGCGAATTTTCTTGTCTCAAGGAATTTAAAACCATGCTGCATCAAATCGTATACAACGAACATCCCCGCCCTGCCGAAATGCTCATCCACTTTAACGCCGTCGGTTGTTGCAAATGCTACTCTCATACGCTCTCCTTAAAAAATACTGTTGTCTTCGCAATATCTTGCTGTTTCCATAACGACCTCTGATAAAAATACGGTCAAACGTTTCATGCCTTTTTTAAACTTTCTCATCTCGTTACTCCTTTTTTATTTTATGTAAAAGCAGATTTGCAACTTCATTCATAATCGCAAGAGTCCCTCTGTAGCCGATGGTGACCTTCGAGGTGTTCCCGATGACTTTATAAGCTGGGAACCCCGACTGATACAGCGGAACAGCGAGTCTCTTAGCCGTGTCTTGAGCGTGGGAATTTGAAATAAGCAGATCAAATTCCCCGTCTATGCAGAAAAGATCGCCGACGATTACATCCTTCGCGCAAATCTTATCTGTATCCTCAATATGTTGAGGAATAATCGTAAGCTTCACTTCTGCTCCCATTTCATTGATCCATCTTGAAGCTTGAAGCGCCATATCAGGCTCAAGTGCGAGACAAACTTTTTTGCCTCCGAAATAAAAATGCGCATCCCTCATCCCGTCTAGCAGTATTCTCCTTTGCCTTTCATATTTGGCGGGAACCGGATTGCCGCTCAGAAATGAAAGCGTCTGCATAAAGACGTCCGTATCATTCAAGCCTGATAAGCTTTCAATTACCGAGTATTCAATACCGAGCTTTTCATTTAACAGTTTTGCCGGTGACTCCATGCTTGCGCCGATTGCAAGGGTGAATGCGGACTGCGACATCGCCGTTATATCGTCCACTTTTGTGCCGCCGACAGCGAGCGTGGAGAATCCCTGCCTGCTGCCGTCAAGCGCAGAAAGGTCAGGCAGAATGATCGGTTTCAATCCGAAGGATTCAATCATCTCCCTCAGCTCAGTGAAATCCGCAGGGGTCAGATGCGAGCCGGCAAGGACGTTGACAAGACGATTAATTCGGATATGTGAATATTTCTGTTCTGTCATCCCGGCTTGTCCGGGATCATTCTTAAAAGAAGATTCCCGACAAGCGGGAATGACAAATTGAGCGGCTTCACTCTTAGATACTATAGAATCTATAACCTCCTCCACCGCCTTTGCATACCCTGTCTCAAGCCCGCCTGCATAATCAGGTGTTGAGATATGGATGATGTTAGATTTTGAATTTTGAGTTTTGAATCTTGAATCTTTTATTGTGTCTCCGACATCATCACCTTTTACTTCAGAAAGTCCCGATGTCAGAACTCCTATGACATCAGGGTTATTCTTCTCAATAATTCCCTCGATCGTTTTAACAAGATTTCCCTCGCTTCCCATCACAACGTCTTCAGTAAAAAGCTTTGTGCTTTGTAAAGCAATCGGCTCCCTGAAATGTTTTGTCAGTAAAACCTTTGCAAGGAAGTTACACCCCTGCGCTCCGTGAATAATGGGGATAGCATTATGTATCCCCTGAAAAGCAAGTGCAGCGCCGATGGACCGGGAATGCTTCAACGGATTGATAACAACATTTTTATATGTCATATATGTCATATAGGTCTTATACGACTTATGCCCTTCATAAAACCGGATGCTGTTGCTTATCTGCTCAGCTAAATTCACCAGTCCATCATATCCGGCATAGGCAATGTGTCTCTCCTGATTCACATCAACAAATGGAAAGCCTTCTTTTATTGCAAGGTACTGATTCCGCCCTCCGGCAACAAGGATGTCGGCATTTCTTCCTTTCATTAATTTCAGCAAATTTTTCGGCGTCACGTCCTCAACAAGCGGCGCGTCCTCGCCAAGTATCTCTTTCATCTTCTCCTCGTCTTCAAATGTGCTCTTCTTTGTCCCGACCGCAACTATCTCAATCCCCAGATCAAGGAGCGCTGATATAAAAGACCAGCTTTTCACACCGCCGGTGTAGAGCACGGCTTTCTTGCCTTTGAGGTAAGAAAATGATTTAAGTCTTTCAGCAAGCCGTTTTTCTTCCCTGGTGATGATTGGTTCTATTTGATAAAATCTCCCCTGACCCCTCTTTTCCAAAGAGGGGAAACACACACCTAACCCCTCTTGATAGAGGGGGATTTTGCAATTAAATTTTTCTCCACCTTCTTGTAGTTTCTCCGCTATCAGCATCAAGGCTTTGCTCATCTCCGCCTTACCGAAAAACGAAACCTCGATGTATGGAATGCTGTATCGTCTCTCCATTTCCTTTGCGACGTTTATCAGTGCGCGGCTGCATACCACGACATTCAGTTTTGCATGGTGGGCGTATGTAATTTCTTCAAATGTGGAATCACCCGTGATCCTCGACAAAACTCGTATGCCCGCCTCTTTTAACAAAGGCTCCACAAGCCAGAGGTCGCCCGCAATGTTGTACTCGCCGATTAAATTTAAAAATCCCCCTTCATTCCCCTTTTTCAAAGGGGGGAAAAGTTCCCCTCTAATAAGAGGGGTTAGGGGTGTGTCCCCCCCTTTTGCAAAGGGGGGCGCGGGGGGATTATTAGACAATTCTCCCGTCCCTATCACATAATCAAGCAACACCTCTCCGGCAATCCTGTTGCCCAAATTTTTCGGGCCGACAAAGCCGGGGGCATTTACCGGGATTACACGAATTGCCAATTCAGTCTCAGCTTTCTTACAGACTGACTCGAGATCCTCTCCAATCAAGCCGCTGACACAAGTTGCGTAGACAAATATCGCCTTCGGTCTTATCCTTTCATAAGTCTGAACGATTGCCCTATAGAGCTTTTCCTCCGAGCCGTAGACAATGTCCATCTCGTTCATGTCGGTTGTAAAACCCATTTTGTGTAAATTGCCGGTTGAGGACAATGTGCCTCGTCCTTCCCATGAATTGCCGCAGCATGCAATCGGCCCGTGAACGATATGCGCCGTATCTGCTATCGGCTGAAGCACTATCATCGCCCCGTCAAAGGCGCAGGACTCGCCGCCGTGAGAGCGGCAGAGCTTGTCCTTCTTCTCCCGTTCACAACCATTCTGCAGTAATTTGTCCGTAGTGGTTAACATTTTAACCTCGTTCAAGTTGTCATGCCAGAAGTTTTCAATCGGGCATCCAGTTCCTTTGTTCCCTGGATTCCCGCTTAAGGACTGCGGGAATGACGGATTAAATGCAAGTTTGTTTATACAACATTATGAATGTAGTGCCCTCATTTATTGAGGGCGATTATTTCTTCGTTGGGGATAAACCCCAACGCTACTTTTCTTTCCGCCTCCTCACCGTATCACATCAAAGCTCGTTGTATGCATGGTCTTTCTGTCCATCTCGTCAAGCACCGTATTCACAATCCAGTTCACAAGGTTTATCGCTCCCTGGTAGCCGATGATCGGATACCTGTGGAGGTGATGCCTGTCAAACAGCGGGAACCCGATCCTGATAAGAGGCGTACCCGTGTCACGCCAGAGGAGCTTCGCATATGAATTGCCTATGAGGAAATCTACCGGCTCTGTGAACGTCAAAGACCTGAGATGCCACATGTCTTTGCCGGTATAAACTTTGCTTTCCCTGCCGAACGGGCTTTCGCTCAGCAAGGCGTTTGCTTCTTCCATAAACTTCCTGTCGCCATTGGTGCAGACAATGTGAACGGGGCATCCGCCCATTTCCATTAAAAAGCTTATCAGCCCAAGCAATGTGTCGGGATCGCCGGTAAGGGCAAATCTCTTTCCGTGAACGTAAGGATGTGAGTCCACCATCGCATCCACAGCGCGTCCCCGTTCGTTCTCAATTTCCTGAGGTATGGGCCTGCCGGTAAATTTGCTTATCTCTTCAAAGAAATTATCCGTATTCTTTATACCGATGGGAGTAAGCACAGCGGCGCTCTGACTCCATTCCCGACTTCATATATAAACCAGCAAGCTAAAAAAGAAAACGCAGCAAAAACAAGAGATTAAGACAGGGAAGGCGGAAAAGCCCGATGTAGTGCCTAATGGCATAATATATATTGACTTAATTTAT
>JACRHB010000122.1 GCA_016217725.1 Nitrospirota bacterium
CCATGCACCAGGTATTTCTTCGGCTTTTTGCAGCAAACGTTTACGCGTCAACTGTGGGTTTGTTATGGTTAATGTTTTCATGCCCACATGGTGCCATTTTATAGCATATTATGTCAAGTTATTTATTGCCGTTAGTATAACCGTTGCGCCTGTTTTTTCTTTTATCTAAAAATTTAGCCACAGACTTTCACAGACTTTTTTAAGTAAGAAGTAGGAAGTAAGAAGTAAAAATAAAAAGAAAGACAGAAACCTATTCACTTCTCACTTATTTGAACTTCTTCAACACCAGCACTGCGTTGACTCCGCCGAAGCCGAAGGAGTTTGTGACCGCGACGTTTATCTCTTTTTTAATTGTTGACGTCACATGGTTGAGATCGCATTTAGGGGCAGGGGTCTCAAGATTTATTGTAGGGATGAGCATTCCTTTGTTTATCGACAGCGCCGTTATCGCAGTCTCTACCGCGCCTGCGGCGCCTAACATGTGTCCCAGCATGGATTTACAGGAGTTGATGTAAATGCCCTTTGCTCTCTTACCGAAGACTTTGTTTATCGCCTGTGCTTCCGCGATGTCGCCGAGCGGAGTGGAAGTGGCATGAGCGTTAATGTAATCAACATCATCCGTAGAGACTTTTGCATCGGTTAAGGCCTTGCTGATTGCAATGGCCTCGCCGGCGCTGTCCGGCTGTGTCTGATGGAATGCGTCTGAAGAGGCGCCGTATCCCGCCAGCTCGGCATAAATCTTTGCGCCTCTTTTAAGCGCATGTTTGAGTTCTTCAAGTATTAGAAGCCCTGCGCCTTCCGAAAGCACAAAGCCGTCCCGGTCCTTATCAAAAGGCCTGCTCGCTTTTTGAGGCTCGTTATTCCTTTTTGAAAGAGCACCTGAAGCGGCATAACCTCCGACGGCAAGCTTGCAAACAGGGGCGTCGGCGCCTCCTGCAAGTGCAACGTCGATTTCGCCGTGTCGTATCATCCTGAAGGCCTCGCCGATTGCATTTGTCCCGGAGGCACAGGCGGTTGATATCCCAAGTGCGGGACCTTTTATGCCGAGTCTCATTGAGATGTAAGAAGCCGCCATGCTTATGGTGCTCGAAGACATAAGATAAGCAGAAAACCGTAAAGCGTGAAGCGCAGGGCGTGAGGCGCTAGTCTGTGTTCTGTGCTCTGTGCTCTGTGCTCTGATTAACGCCTTTTCCATACTTGTTATCCCGCCCCTGCTTGAGCCGATGACGATGCCTGCGGCCTCGAGTGACGAGTGACGGGTGACGAGTGACAAGTCCGTTATTGCGGGCTTCGGGATTTGACTTCCGACTTTTGCGCTTTTGCGCTTTTGCACTTCTGCACTTACCAACCCGGCATCTTCCGCGGCCATTATCGCCGCCGCTGCTGCATAATGAATAAACGGATCAAGCCGCTGAACGTCTTTCCCGGGGATGAAATACTCCGGGGAGAAATCTTTCACCTCTCCGGCGATCCGGCTTGAGAGCCCTGATGGGTCGAATTTTGTAATGCGTCCTATACCTGATATTTTCCCGGTTAGATTCTCCCATGTGGTTTCAATATCATTCCCAAGCGGCGTCACCGCCCCGATGCCTGTAATTACAACGCGTCTCATAGAAGTCTATGATAGCTAATTTGCAACATAAATATTAATACAAAACATCAAGTAGCTCATAAACATGATGTAAACAATACGAAAAATCTATTATAAAGTGATATGGGATGACCCCCGCCTTGATTTTAATGTCTGAAATATCAATAATAAAGCGCAATCCCGTCGTTAGAATACTTAAGTTGTGTTAAAGTGTAAGGATTAAGAATCCGAATAGTCTATTAAGTTATTTTAGGTTAGATTTAAAGCGATGAAATATCAACCTAAGGTCAAAGAACATAGTATCGTCCTCGTTGGGAACTTTAATCCAAAAATTTTTCAGCCAGCGTGGTTTGCAGCACAAGGCCTTTTACCGCAACAAGAAGCAGATGAAGCAAAGATTGAAATAATACACTCCTCCGTAGTTATTTTCAGTACAAATACAAACTGGATGAGAATGGAGGTCACTGAAGACAGATTCGTAGTGAAGACATCACAAGAGCCCTATGATGTGGTGATCAGAGACCTCGTTTTGGGAACATTTGATCTTCTTAGATACACTCCTGTAATACAAATGGGCATATCAGCCTTATGCGGCTGTAAAAAGGGGTCTCCTCATCGGTGAGAACGGTTATCTCCCCGCTGCCGTCCAGCTTCCGGATGCCTGCGGCTGCGGTGGTCCCGGCAACGCCGTTGCCTATGATTAAGTATTTCATGTTGCACTTTTTTCTTTCGGCGGGGTTATCCGTATAATTTTTCCGTGAAATCTTCCCTTAGGTCTTTTATATTCTCGACGGTTAACGACAGCTCGAAGAGGACTTTCTTGTGTATCTTAGCCCATTCCTGCTCGGTGTCGACGGGGCATTTGCCGCCTGCAAGATACACCAGGTAGCTGCTGATATAGTCCGCCAGCAGCAGGATGGCCGTCAGTCTCCTGGTGGATGCGTCATTGTGTGTGTCGATGTTTACATAATGATGGTACCAGATCGACTGACAAACGGGATTGGACAGCCGCCAGGATTTGGCTACGAGGTAGCCTACGGCGCAATGATGAGTATTGTAGCGCTCATCTTCAATTCCGATTATCGATTTGGTCCTGCCGGATAGCGCTTCCGTGCCGACAATGCTCATCGCATAATCTGCTATCTCGGAATAGCCCGGGAATTTTTTTAAAATAAACGGGATCCCGCAGTCATGAAACAACCCCGCTATGTAAGCCTGATCGACAGACGGGTAGATCACTTTTTTAGCAATATGCAAAGATATTAAAGCCGTCGCCATCGAGTGGTTCCAGAACTTTTCTAAAACCGGATTTTGCGCGTCTAAGGTCTCGCGCAGAGAAGAGGCCAATATGATATTGTTGAAGTTCTTTAAACCCAGAAGGGAAAGCGCACGCTGGATTGAGTCTACTTCCTCGCGCAAACCGAAAAAAGGAGAGTTCGCTATCTTTAGAAGCTTTGCCGACATGGCGACGTCCCTGCTGACTATATCGGCAATCTTTCTTAAGTCCGCATCCGGCTTGTTGATTTCCTTGTTGATATCCAGAACGATCTGGGGCTGGGAAGGGATGCCTATGCTGTTGACAAGCTCCTCCGCCTTCTTGATATATTCTTCCTGGTTCAATAATAGGCTGCTCATAACTTATGGCCCCGTATCCTGCAACTTAATGCAATAGTGTAATTAATTCGCGGGTGAATTGCAACTTGTGCCCGAATAATCCGGTTCGGAGCGTTTACTCCACGGTTTTATATTCTTTTTTCTTGACGAGCTCCGGCTTGCCTTTCAAATTCTTTGTAATGAAAACCCTTTTCTGTGAATCCACCAGCATCCCGTCAAGGCCCATTGATTCAAGCAGCTTCGTACCTTTTTCGAGTCCGAGAATCAGGACGGCCGTATCAATGCCGTCCGATATATATCCTTCAGGGGCGATTACTGAAACGCTTATGAGGCCGGAGGTCGAGGGGTAGCCCGTTTTGGGATCGATGATATGATGATAGCGTTTTCCGTCCTTTATAAAAAACCTCTGGTAGTCACCGGCGGTCGATATGGCGCGATCTTTTAAATAAACGCTTGCGAAGACGTCTTCCCACGGTTTTTCGGAATCGGGATTCTCAGGTCTCGGATCCTGGATCCCCACTTTCCATACATTACCGCTTGTGCTCAAGCCGTAACCCTTTATGTCTCCGGCTATGGCCACAAGAGCAGCCTTTATTCCTTTTGCCTTTATCACTCCCACCGCCTTGTCCGCGGCGTAGCCTTTTGCGATGCCCCCGAGGTCCAGCTCCATGCCTTTTTCATTTAGATATACTTCCGACGCTTCGCTGTTTATTTTTATTTTCTCGCAGCCGACAAGCTTCAAGGCGCTTTCAAGCGCATCTCTTTGCGGTATGGAAGGGTTTGCCGGACGTCCTGAAAATTTCCAGAGCTTTAAAACCGGAGCAATGGTGGGATCAAAGGCGCCGTCGGTGATTTTTGAAATATGCACGGTCTTCTGCATTATCTCCAGGGTCTCTTTGCTCACCCTGACCGGCTTGATCCCCGCAGCCCTGCCGACGGCTGTAATCTCGCTGTCGGGCGAGAAGTAATTCAGAAGGGTCTCAAGCTTTTTTATTTCATCAAAGCCCGCCTCGATAGCCTCTTCCGCCTTTTCCCGCGAGGGACTGACCACGGTAATCGTGCAGAAGGTGTCCATCAAGACGCGGCTTTCCTGGAACATCATGTCCTGCCGCGCGCAAGCGGTTAAAAAAAGAGTAACGAGTAACGAGTAACGAGTAACGAGTTTGAAGTGAAGAGTTAAGAAGTTAGCTCTTTTATTCCTGACTCTTGACTCCTGACTCTTGACTCCTGACTTTTTTATTTTCCCTTTTGCACTTCTGCACTTTTGCACTTCTGCACTTCTTCTCACGCCGCCGCCTCCGCAAGAAGCTTCTTCTTCAGAAACGCCCCCGTATACGACTTCGGATTTGACGCCACTTCTTCCGGCGTACCCGCCGCGATCAGCCTGCCGCCTTCCTCTCCGCCCTCGGGGCCCAGATCAATAATATAGTCTGCGCTTTTTATAATATCGAGGTTATGCTCGATGACGATGACGCTGTTCCCTGCGGCTACAAGCCTGTTCAGCACTTCAAGCAGTTTTTGAATGTCTACGAAATGAAGCCCCGTTGTCGGCTCATCAAGAATGTAGAGGGTCCTGCCCGTCGCCTTTTTGCTCAGCTCCCGCGAAAGCTTCACCCTCTGCGCCTCGCCTCCCGAAAGCGTCGTCGCCGACTGTCCGAGCTGTATGTAGCCGAGACCGACCCTTTCAAGCGTCGTCAGTTTGTTCCTCAGCGGAGGTACGGATTCAAAGAATTCAAGGGCCTGCGAAACGGTCAAACTAAGGACGTCGGAGATGTTTTTCCCTTTGTATCGTATTTCAAGGGTTTCCTTGTTATACCTATCCCCCTTGCATGTATCGCAGGGCACATATAGGTCGGGAAGGAAATGCATTGAGACCTTTACAAGCCCGTCGCCTTTGCATGCCTCACACCTTCCGCCCGTGACATTAAAACTGAACCGGCCCGGTCTGTATCCCCTCACCCGCGCATCAGGGACCTGTGAAAACAATTCTCTGACAAATGTAAAGATCCCGGTATAAGTCGCAGGGTTGGAGCGCGGCGTTCTGCCGAGCGGCGACTGGTCTATGTCGATCACCTTATCGATTTTTTCGATCCCGAGGATGCTTTCATGTTTGCCGGGCCTTTCTACCGAAGAATACAGTTTCTTCGCAAGCGACTTATAAAGGATTTCGAGTATCAGCGTGCTCTTGCCCGAACCCGAAACGCCGGTTACGCAGGTGAAGACGCCAAGCGGTATGTCCACGTCTATTTTTTTCAGATTGAATTCCTGCGCCCCTTTTATCGTGACGTAATCTTTTGGTTTTCTCCGTTTCTCCGGCGCCGGAATAGTCAATTGTCCGCTCAGGAAACGGCCTGTGACGGAATCGGGATTGCTCATGATCTCCCGGAGGCTTCCTTCCGCCGCCACCGAGCCGCCGTGAAGGCCCGCCCCCGGGCCCATATCGATTATGTGATTCGCCGTCATCATTGTTTCTTCATCATGCTCGACGACAACGACGGTATTCCCCATCTCCTTCAGCCGTTGCAGGCTGTCGAGAAGTCTGCTGTGGTCTCTCGGATGAAGGCCGATGCTCGGCTCATCAAAGATATAAAGCACCCCGGTGAGAGAAGAGCCGATCTGTGTTGCGAGTTTAATGCGCTGCGCCTCTCCGCTTGAAAGGGTTGCCGCGGGCCTATGAAGCGTCAGGTAGCCGAGCCCCACCTTTTCGAGGAAATGAAGCCTTTCCCGCGTTTCCTTCAATATCTTTGAAGCGATTATCTGCTCGGTCTTTGTCAGCTTCAATTTATCCATAAAAGTGATGACGTCTTTGATGGGTTTGGCGGATAACTCTCCTATATTAAGGTTGTTGATCCGGACCGACAGAGCCTCTTTCCTGAGTCTCAATCCATTGCAGGAGGGGCATTCCGCAAGCCCGCTTATATACTCTTCTTCGCTTAAGTTCTTGAAGCCCAGTCCCCTGCATTTCGGACAGGCTCCGTAAGGGCTGTTGAAGGAAAAAAATCTTGGACTGATCTCCGGATAGTTGATCCCGCACCCGGAGCAGGCGAGCTTTGTGCTGAAGAAAAGGTCTTTCCCTTCGTCGAGTATGTTAATTATGACTACGTCGGTCAGACCGGTGGCGAGCGCGACGGCCTTTGATATATGTTTGTCGATCCCGGCCCTTATGAGCAACCGGTCTATGACTATGTCGATATTATGCCTTTTATGTTTGTTCAGCTTTACCTCTTTTGTAATATCCGTCATCTCGCCGTCTATTCTCGCCCGTATGAAGCCCTTTTTTCTGGCCTCATGCAATTCCTTTTTATATTCACCCTTCCTCCCCATTACGATCGGCGAAAGCACCTGGATGCGCGCGCCCTCCGGCAAAGCGGTTATTAATTCGATAATCTGCTGTGCGCCCTGCGCCGCGATAGGATGCCCGCACTGATAGCAGCTCAATTTGCCGATCCTCGTGTATGCCACCCTGAGATAATCATAGATTTCGGTAATGGTCCCTACAGTGGAGCGGAGGCTCTTTGCGGTCGTCTTTTGCTCAATGGCAATGGCGGGCGACAAACCCTCGATGGAATCCACGTCAGGCTTTTGCAATTGGTCCAGGAACTGCCTCGCATACGCTGAAAGGCTTTCCACGTACCGCCGCTGACCCTCCGCGTACAACGTATCAAACGCAAGCGAGGACTTGCCGGAGCCTGAAGGGCCGGTGATGACCGTAAGACTGTCGCGCGGGATCTCCACGTGTATATTTTTCAGATTGTGCACCCTTGCGCCTTTAATTACAATTTTGTTCAACATGGAATCGTCTCCGAATTTTTACTATAACTCACGGGGCGAACATTATGTCAAATATTGTCCCGGCGGACAAAAAGGGAAGGATCGGATTCGGTTGGGAAAAGGAGGTTGAGGGACTTCCATCTTAACGTCAAAATCTCGGAGGCCTCAAACATCGTCCATGTATGCTCGACGTCTTCACGCCAGATGACGTAATCGCCTTCGTTTTTGAGCCTGACTTCTTTTGTTTGATCGGGATGGCCCGGTTCCCGGAAATGGAAAATGAAATCGCCCCTTATCAGTATGCTCATCGCCGTCTTGCCGGAGCATGAAGCCCACGCCGTTCTTACGTCATCTTTTTTGTAAATCCCCCATTTGACCTCGATGCCTTCTGCATGACGCAGGCCGAAGCGTTCTTTATCAAACGGGATATTATTTTCTTTGCACCACTGATCGATTTGCCCTACAAACCAGAAGCGGAATTCTTTGCCGTCAGTCTTTGCATTGCCTGATGTAATATCAGATAACATTCTTTATAACTTCCAGCGCCGCCCTCTGGCAATTCTCCGAGGCGAGGGTTAAATCCCACTTTGCCTTGTCCCTTATTCCCACGATGTTGCTGATCCCCCTGAGCTCGAGCATGGGAATTTTATAGATCGTGCACACGTGCGCAACGGCTGCGCCTTCCATGTTTTCACATACGGCGTTGAAGCGCTTCTCAAGCTCAACTGCTCTCTTATGCGACCCTGATACGGCTGAGACCGTCACGAAATTGCCGGGTTTTACTTTTGTGATGAGGCCCGCGTGATGGGTAATGCGTTTCAGCGAAGCGCGGGTTTTTCCTGCAAGCCCCGGAGCCATGCGATATTCATTAAAATATTTCTTCCCGCCCGTTTGTACAAGAGGGATGCCGATTTCCTTCATCCCATCCCAACCCGTCGAGGTTATTACTCCTTCGTCGCCGTATATTTCTTTTGATGAAATCGCAAGGTTGCCTGTTTGAAGCCCCGAACCCGGGTAGGCGCCTCCTATCCCGAAATTAATGATGAGTCCGATAGGGAAATTTTCGATGAGAAATGTGGCGGAATGGGCGGCGTTAACCTTTCCGATGCCGGTATTACATATGAGAAACTCGACACCCGCAAACTTTGCTTTATAAACTTGTTTCCCTGCGATTATATCTGTGCGGACATGCTTTGAGCAGTCAAGAATCGTATCCGATTCAAAAGGCATTGATGACAAGAGCGCGAGAAATTTCATAACATGGGATGTATTATAGTATAAAGTTCAATTTAAAAACGCCGAGTTCCATCTCAAAGAAGCTGAAGGCCGGCCTTCATTTTTCCACCACCGTGCATTCATAAGAAACATTGAAGGGTCTCGCGTCGGGATTTTCCCACATCAGGCAATAGTATTCCTGTGCCTTGATGTAGTAATTGTGTTTATCCGGATCTATAACCCCGTCCGCTTCGGAAACTTCTTTTTGCAAGACCGGGTAGTGCACGTCGGAGTCTCCATGATAATGGATATTGAAATCCGCCGGCTTCGAAGATCTGAACTTATAAATCAGCTTCTGCCCCGGCTTCACAATGAAACACTCTTCATAAGACCCTGCCGGTCCGACGGATAGACTCTCTTTTTTCGAGTCGATCACCCTTATCCCGCCTTTTCCTTCCGGATGGTAAGCCGCGCACCCGCTTATTATGAAAAGGATGGAGAATAAAGAAAATATTATCTTGGTAAATTTGAACATTTGTCATATCCTTTCAAGGCATTTCTTATTATTTTATTACATTATAATATGAGGCTCTTGCAAAAGTCCCTGCAAAATGACTTGTGTCGTCATACCCGTGAAAACGGGTATCCAGAAGTCTTTGTTTTTCAAAGAAACTGGATTCCCGATTACTACCTCGGGAATGACGAATAAAGACTTTTGCAAGCGC
>JACRHB010000123.1 GCA_016217725.1 Nitrospirota bacterium
GACTGCCGTCCCGGACGTGTTCAGAATACCGGTGTAAACATATATTGGGGCATCTGCCGACAATGTCGTTGTGCTTGTGTCAAGACCGGACATCCTTAATACAGGCTGCACTATCTTAACTACCACTGTGCCGCCGGTAAAGCGGACACTCTTTGCGGTTATTGTTACATCTCCCGTTGCGCCTCGAACACCCTGCACGTAGAAGTCTTTATAGGTCTGGCCATTCGGAATAAATATTTCAGTTACAGGCGTACCTGCGGTAGCAGCGTCGGGCGCAATCCTGAGAACCGACGGGTCCGGGCTTTCTATCTGGATATTAACTCCGCCGTGATCGCCGGTAGGGAGGTTTATCCTATAGTAAATCTGAAGGCTCGAGCCCACTCTGCCGACACCATACAGATCCTGAATGGATATAGCTCCAAGGTCCGGCGACTGTCCGACTGTCACCTGTACAGTATCAGAGCCGAAGAGAGTTGAGCTTGCTGTCACCGTTGCCGTGCATGGAAGCTCCGCGCTTCCTCCGTAGCTAAGCGTTGCCGTCCCAAGTGATTGTCCTGTTACAATTGTAATGGAAGAACCAACCGAAACGCAGGCTGTATCACTTGATAACAGCGTCACGGTTTCATCCGCCAATGCATTGAAGGGCTTGCCTCCGCTCTCAAGACGGATATAGACCGAATCCGTATCTGAAGACCCGAAATTCGAGAAGGTCTCAAGAATGTTAAGCGCCGTTGTAATGTTTATCTGCATTTTGTCGGGTGCAAAGTTCGGATTGGACGCCGTTATCGTCACACTCCCTTTTGCGCCTGCTGCAGAGCGTATTGTCGCCGTGGTCTGGAAGGTCCCTTCCGGCACCGTTACTGTCGGCGTCAATACCTCAACAAGCGACGGGTTGCTGCTGGTTATTGTAAGCTCTACACCGCCTGCGGGCGCCGCATCTGGGGCAATGAGAACGGGGAACGTATAGGTCTGGTTAAGTGTCAGCTCCTGTGCGCCCGGGACATCTATGAGACGGTCGGTCACGGAGATATCCAGTATCTTAGAGCCGTATCCGCTTGCTGTTCCATTAGCAGTGACTGTTGTAAACGCTACTGTCGAACCGCCTGTAAGCTCATAACTGCCCAGGGAGCTTCCAGCGGGTATTGTCACTGTTGCAGGAGAGACTGTGACAATGCTTGTGTTTCCGACCGACATATTGAACGTCGCTCCTCCTGCAGGCGCAGGCTGCGCAAGACTTATATATGCCGTTACTGTGCGGTTGATCCCGACGAGCGGGCTTGATAATGTAAAGCTGCGCGCTATTACTTCAACTGTGCTTGTGTCGCCTGTAAGTCCCGTTGATGACGCCGTTACATCGGCAAATCCTGTTTCCGTACCTGACTGTATGACAAAATCCGCGCTCAGAGCGCCCTGCGGAACTGTTACGCTCAAAGGCGTCGTGATCTTGGAATCGCTTGCCGAAAGCTCAACAAGCTGTCCGCCTGCGCCTGCCGAATTATCAAGCGTCGCAGTCATGGTAAGACTGCCCCTTGTGATCATCTGCGCGGGTTTCGGACTGAGCGTTACCTTTGAAGGCGGCGCAGACTGCACAAATATCTCGACCGTGTCGGGAGCGCCGTTCACAAATCCGTCATTCACTATTAACTGGACAACATATGTGCCTGCGATGTCTGCAATGAAGCCCGGATTTATCGCCGCTGTATCGGAAAGCGCAGCCGTGCTTCCCGCAGGGACCGTGGTAAAGGACCATAAGTATGTCAGGGGATCCCCATCAAAATCAGAAGACCCGCTGCCGTCAAGATCCACGGTATTACCCTCAAAAACCGTTTGGTCCGGGCCTGCATTTGCAACAGGGGCGGAGTTTGTCGTGCTTATAACGACTGTGTCAGACGCGCTGTCTACTGTGCCGTCATTGACTATAAGCTGTATGACGTAATCGCCCGGCGTATCTGCCGTAAAAGAAGGATTATAGGCATCTGCGCCCAGGAGGAGCGCCGCGCTTCCAGCCGGTCTTGATACAAACGACCAGTTGTATGTTAAGGGATCGCCGTCTACGTCTGATGAGCCGCTGCCGTCAAGATTGACTGCGCTTCCGGCATGCATGGTCTGGTCAGGCCCCGCATTTGCCACAGGCGCTGAATTCAGGGTGTTTATGACGACTGTATCGGGCGCGCTGTCCTCTGTGCCGTCATTGACGATAAGCTGAACGGTATAGACGCCGAATTTATCAATTGCGAACGTCGGATTCACGGCGCTGCCGTCTGAGAGAACCGCCGCGCTTCCGGCCGGTCTTGAGACGAACGACCAACTGTAAGTAAGCAAATCGCCGTCAATGTCGGTCGAGCCTGCGCCGTTCAAGGTAACCGTATTAGTCACATAAGCAGTCTGGTCGGGGCCTGCATTTGCAGCAGGAGCTGTATTAAGGATAGTGATAGTAACCGTGTCAGGCGCGCTGTCCAGATCACCGTCATTGACTATAAGCTGCACCACATAATCGCCTTTCTTATCTACTGTGAACGTCGGGTTCACTGCATTCGGATCTGAAAGCGCCGCCACACTGCCTGCAGGTTTTGAAACAAACGACCAGTTGTATGTCAGGCTGTCGCCTTCAACATCATTTGAACCGCTGCCGTTAAGCTGCACTGTATTGTTTATATATGCATTCTGATCTGCCCCGGCATCAGCGGTGGGCGCATCGTTAATTGAATTGATCGTGATCGTAACGGTCGCCGTGTTGCTGTCCGCGCTGCCGTCGTTGGCTTTGTAAGTGAATGAGTCCGTGCCGTTAAAGTTCTCATCCGGCGTATATGTGAAAGAGCCGTCCGCATTCAGCGTCAATGCGCCGTTTGACGTTCCGCTCACGAGTATCGCCGACAAGGGGTCGTTCTCAATGTCGGTATCGTTGTCGAGCGTCCCTAACGCCGCTATCGTAAGAGCGGCGTCCTCGTCGGTTGTATAACCGTCATCAACGGCAACGGGCGCATCGTTTATTGAATTGACTGTAATCGTAACGGTCGCCGTGTTGCTGTCCGCGCTGCCGTCGTTGGCTTTGTAAGTAAATGAGTCCGCGCCGTTAAAGTTCTCATCCGGCGTATATATGAAAGAGCCGTTGCCGTTAAGTGTGAGACTGCCTTTAAGCGGCCCGCTTACGAGAATCGCGGTAAGCGGTGAGCCTTCGATATCGAAATCGTTGCCGAGCACGCCCGGTGCGCTTACTGTCAAAGCGGTGTCTTCATCGGTAGTGTAATTGTCATCAATGGCAAAAGGAGGGTTGTTCCCCGGACTGCTTACGGAGATAGTCACGGTATCGGGAGCGCCGTTGACAAATCCGTCGTTGACGATAAGCTGGGCAACATAAATTCCCGCGACGTCCGCAGTAAAGGAAGGGTTCACTGCGCCCGGATCGGTAATTACCGCCGAGCTTCCCGAAGGAACGGTCGTAAACGACCATGAATAAGTCAGGGCGTCGCCGTCCGCATCACTCGAGCCGCTGCCGTCAAGATCGACGGCGCTGCCGACCATCACCGTCTGGTCCGGTCCTGCATTCGCTACCGGCGCTGAGTTTGTTGTGCTCACAACTACGGTATCGGGCACACTGTCTACAGTGCCGTCATTGGCTATAAGCTGTATCACATAAGCGCCTAACATATCCGTATTAAATCCCGGGTTGACTGCAGTCGGGTCTGAAAGAGCTGCCGCACTTCCGGCAGGAGCTGCCGTTAAGGACCACCAGTACGTCATGGGATCGCCGTCAACATCATATGATCCGCTGCCGTCAAGAGATACGGGATCGCCTGCGTGGACCGTCTGATCCGGCCCGGCATCGGCTACGGGAGCCGTGTTCAGGGTGTTTATAATTACTGTATCGGGTGCGCTGTCCACGATACCGTCATTCACTATTAATTGAATTTCATAATTGCCCTCTTTATCTACAACAAAGGACGGATTCAAAGCATCAGGATTTGAAAGAATCGCCGCACTTCCGGCAGGCTTGGAAATAAACGACCATTTATATGTCAGCATATCGCCGTCCACGTCCGTAGAACCGCTCCCGTTCAGATTGACCGTATTGCCGACATAAGCCGTTTGATCCGGCCCTGCGTTAGCGACAGGGGCGGAGTTCATGGTGCTTATTATAACGGTATCCGGCGCGCTGTCACCGAAGCCGTCATTAACTATAAGTCGAATTTCATAGCTGCCAGGCCTGTCCGCCGTGAATACGGGATTGACAACGGTCGGGTCGGAAAGCGTTGCCGCGCTGCCCGCTGGTCTTGAGACAAAGGACCAGGCATACGTAAGCGGATCGCCTTCCGGATCGGTGGAGCCGCTTCCGTCAAGTTGAACCGCGCTTCCTACAAATACAGTCTGGTCCTGTCCCGCGTCAGCCGCAGGAGGCCTGTTCCCCGAGGTGGAGACATTAAGCTCTATCTGTAATCCTTCATGCACCATTTTCTTCTTCCGCACCCCGTAATCTATGCTTCCCTGATAAAAGCCCGTATCCTCAGAAGGCAAGAAAAGCAAATTCACTTCATAAGAAACACCCGCTCTTATATTCGGAAAAAAGATGGGCCACATCGCCAGATTCAACTTTAATTCCTGCGGGATATAAAACATGATATTTTTTAAATTGACCCGGCTGACAAAGGTAGCTTTTAAAGTTATTACCTCCCCGGGTTCCTTGGTAAGCTCTATCTTGTCAGGACTCCAGACAAGAGGACTTGTTGCAGCTTGAATGCTTAACGGAGCAATTAATAGACTTATCAAGCAGAAAAGAAAAAAAGCGCCTTTAAATACAACTTGCATTTTACCGAATTTCATCTTACCCTCCCGATTTGATTTTTTTATAATTTGACTAAGTTATCTTGCTCACAATGACGATCATTCTGCTTTTCAGCGCCCTGTTAAGATAAGGGCGATGAGAAAGGTACTGAATTGTTTCCTTTTAAAACTAAAAACCTAATAACCTATTACATAATAGAGCAAATATTCTGCCAGCATTGCAACTTCTTGATTTAATTGAAATCCTAAAATAAACAGGCTATTAAATATTGTAAAGCTTTACGTAAAGCAATTTTACAGTAAAATTCTCTGGAGTGATATTTTGATTGTAACTTATTAATATTTAAATAATCAGAATGCAAATGACGTTTATGATAAAAGTAAAAGTTACCGACACTTCATAACTTCTTCAGGATCAGATTGTAAAAACTCCCGACACGATTTAATTCATGAAGATGTGTAACCCTTCAGTTACGGGATGTCACCTGTCATTCTGAGGAGCGAAGCGACGAAGGATCTCCTGCTTTATTAACGCGTTGAGATTCTTCGCTTCGCTCAGAATGACAATGTCAGACACTATTGCCACCCATAACTGAGGGGTTACACATTTCATAATAATTTTCTTGCAAATCATGCTGTCGTCATGTTTTAATATTTGTATAACGGCTCACCCATTCCTATTCAAAGTAAATATTGGTTTCGAGCCATATCGTGATATCTTTAAAAAGGATTTCAAAAAAATCGTAGGTGTTTTACTTATCAAGCAACAAAAGCTCTTATTTTCCGGAAATAAAGAATGATAAGAAACAGATTTGATAACGCAATTATATTTCTTGCAGCATTATTTATCCTTTTGGCCGTTGAAAAAAAGAGTTTCTCCGTCCCTGTAATTCCCAATGAGTCCATGATCAGCGGAATGGTATCTGAATATGCAATTGTCTCCTCTCGCATAATCGGCATCAAACCGGAGCAGGTAATCTATAGGTTAACCATAACCGTCAAAGCTGCGGAGAATATACAAGATAAGCCTAACCTTCTCGGCGGCAAGAAGGGGCAGGACGTGCAGTTTCATTCAAAAGAAAAACTTTCACCGGAGCTGTTCGGGAAGAAAATAAAGGCGACAGCAGCGCTTATCGGCGACGAAAGAGGCGGTCTTTTTTGGATAAGAAATATTGAGCTCACAAAATAAATAACCGGGAGGTCTTATATCATGAAAAGAAACAATGTATGTCTGAGCA
>JACRHB010000121.1 GCA_016217725.1 Nitrospirota bacterium
AAATGTAGTGCCCACAAGAAAATTAAAATCCTTATATCTTAAGGAGTTTGTCAAATTCATATATGAAGTCGGGAAAAAACACCTGTCAGAAATGACAGGTAGGGGATTTTTTTATTTCAGGGGTCTTTTAAGCCGCATCAGAAAAAAAATAAGGAAGGGCCTTCACCCTTCCTTATTTTTTAACTTTTAACTTTTAACTTTCTTCTACTCTTCCGTAACTTCTACAAACGTCGCCGCATACATGTCGGTGCCGGTGCCCGCGGGGATAAGTCTTCCCATGATGATGTTTTCCTTGAGACCTCTCAGGTCGTCCTGCATTCCGTTGATGGCGGCCTCGGTGAGCACCCTTGTGGTTTCCTGGAACGAAGCGGCGGAGATGAAGCTGTCCGTAGACAGAGACGCCTTGGTGATGCCGAGGAGTATGGGTTTTGCCTGGGCCGGCTTGCCTTTTTCTTTCAGGACCCTCTTGTTTTCTTCCTCGAAGATCATCTTGTCAACCTGCTCGCCTACAAGGAAGTCCGTATCGCCCGCCTCCTCAATCCTTACCTTTTTCATCATCTGCCTTACGACAACCTCGATATGCTTGTCATTGATGGAAACACCCTGGAGCCTGTAAACCTTCTGCACCTCGTCCACAAGGTATCTCTGGAGCTCGTTGGGGCCTAATATCTCGAGTATGTTGTGCGGGTTTATTGATCCGTCCATCAGCGGCTCTCCGGCCTTTACCCAGTCGCCCTCGTGTACGCTCAGGTGTTTGCCCTTTGGAATAAAATATTCTCTCGCATCGGTTCCGCCTTTTACGACGACTATCCTCATGCCTTTGTGGAAGCCTTTGAACTCGATGACGCCGTCTATCTCGCTGACGATCGCCTGCTCTTTGGGCTTTCTCGCCTCGAACAGCTCCGCAACCCTCGGCAGACCTCCGGTGATGTCCTTTGTCTTTGTGGTTTCCCTCGGGATCTTTGCAATAACGTCGCCCGGATGGACAATGGCTCCTTTGTCTACAAGGACATGTGCGCCCGACGGCAGCAGGTAACGCGCTATGTTGTTGGTCCCGGGAATTTTCAGGGTGGTTTTCCCCTGTTCATCCTTTAAGGATATCCTCGGTCTCATATGAGCGGGATATTCTATAATCACTTTATGGTGAAGTCCGGTGACCTCGTCGACTTCTTCCTTGACCGAAACGCCTTCGACAATATCGCCGAGAGCGATCTTGCCTCCGACTTCGGTTATGATCGGGATCGAGTACGGGTCCCATTCAACGAGCAGTTGTCCCGCTTCAACCTTTTGACCGTTTTTAACTTTCAGCCTGGCGCCGTAAACAACGGAATATTTTTCCCTCTCACGGCCTTTAGCGTCAATAATCGCTATGCTGCCGTTGCGGTTCATGACTACGAGGGCGCCTTCCCTGTTCTTGACTGTCGCAAGGTCGATGAATTTAACCGTACCGCTGTTTTTCGCCTCAAGGACGGTCTGTTCAACCAGCCTTGTGGCGGTGCCGCCGATATGGAACGTTCTCATTGTAAGCTGCGTTCCAGGCTCTCCGATGGACTGGGCGGCGATGATGCCTACGGCCTCGCCGGTCTCTACGGGTTCGCCCCTTCCGAGGTCTCTGCCGTAACACTTTTTACAAACGCCGAAGCGGGCTTCACAGGTCAAGACCGAACGGATCATCACCCGGTCGATGCCTGCGCCGATAATCTTCTGCGCCAATTCGTCGTCAATCTCCTGGTTGTAAGCCACGATCTTCTCTTTTGTGATCGGGTCCTTCAGGTCCTCGGCAACGGTCCTGCCGTATATCCTCTCATCAAGCTGCTCTATTATCTCTCCGCCTTCCACCAGGCTCGACAGAAAGATGCCGTTATGCGTGCCGCAGTCGTCCGACATTATTATCACGTCCTGCGTTACGTCTACGAGTCTCCTGGTCAGGTATCCTGAATTTGCGGTCTTTAACGCGGTGTCGGCCAGACCCTTTCTTGCGCCGTGAGTTGAAATGAAGTATTGAAGGGGCGTGAGACCTTCTCTGAAGTTCGCAGTGATCGGGGTCTCTATGATCTCTCCCGACGGCTTTGCCATAAGACCTCTCATGCCGGCAAGCTGTCTCAACTGCGCAGCCGAGCCTCTGGCGCCCGAATCCGCCATCATGAAGATACTGTTGAAGGACCTCCTCTCACGGAGATCTTCCTCTGATAATTTGCTTATATCCGTAACGCCTTCAGCGCCGAGCTCTTTCATCATTTCATCGGCGATCTTCTCCGTAACCTCGGCCCATATGTCGATTACCTTGTTGTAACGCTCGCCGTTGGTGATGAGACCATCGGCATACTGTCTCTGGACGTCCATCACTTCCTGCTCGGCGTTTTTTATGAATTCGGGTTTTTTGCTGGGGATGTGCATGTCGTCTATACAGATCGAGCTGCCTGAGGCGGATGCGTACCGGAACCCGAGTTTTTCAATGCTGTCCAAGAAGATGACCGTCGGCTTCTTTCCGACTCTTTTATAGCAATGCTCTACGAGCTTTCCTACTTCCTTCTTGGTCATTTCCTTGTTGATCATGGAAAAAGGGACCCCGGCCGGAAGTATTTCGCTCAGGATAACGCGGCCCGCAGTCGTTTCAACAAAAGAGCCGTCCATCCTTACCTTCAGTTTTGCATGGACGTCAACTACGTTTGCGTCGTATGCAATCCTCACTTCCTCGGGACCGGAAAATACCTTTCCTTCTCCCTTTGCGCCCTTTTTCTCTTTCGTCAGGTAATAAATGCCGAGGACCATATCCTGAGTGGGAGTTGCAATGGGTTTGCCGTTGGCGGGACTGAGGATGTTGTTTACGGACATCATCAGAACCCTCGCCTCTATCTGGGCCTCTATTGAAAGCGGCACGTGCACCGCCATCTGGTCGCCGTCGAAGTCCGCGTTGAATGCCGTGCAGACGAGCGGGTGGAGCCTTATGGCCTTTCCTTCGACAAGCACCGGGTCAAAGGCCTGCATGCCGAGGCGGTGCAGGGTCGGCGCCCTGTTCAGCAGCACGGGATGCTCCGCGATGACTTCGTCAAGACAATCCCAGATTATGTCCTCGCCTCTTTCAACCAGTTTTTTTGCGGCCTTGATCGTGGTGACCACGCCCTTTTCTTCGAGCTTGCTGAATATATAAGGCTTGAAAAGCTCAAGCGCCATTGTCTTGGGAAGCCCGCATTGATGCAGCTTAAGCTCCGGGCCTACGACTACGACGGAACGGCCTGAATAGTCAACCCTTTTACCGAGGAGGTTCTGTCTGAAGCGTCCCTGTTTGCCCTTTATCATGTCGCTCAAAGACTTTAGCGGCCTCTTTGTCGTGGCCTTAAGCACCCTGCTCCTCCTGCCGTTGTCGAAGAGGGCGTCAACCGCTTCCTGGAGCATCCTCTTTTCGTTGCGGATAATGACGCTCGGCGCATTAAGCTCCATCAGTCTCTTTAATCTGTTATTCCTGTTTATAACCCTCCTGTAAAGGTCGTTGAGGTCGGATGTGGCGAACCTGCCGCCTTCAAGAGGCACGAGCGGGCGGAGGTCGGGGGGAAGCACGGGGATGACGTCCATTATCATCCATTCCGGCCTGTTCCCTGATTTCCTGAACGCCTCGACAACCCTCAAACGCTTTGTCAGCTTCCTCTTGATGCCGAGGGACGTCGTTGCGTAAATTTTCGCCCTTAACTCCTTTGCGAGCTCCTCGAGGTTTATATTCCTGAGCAGCTCTTTTACCGCCTCTGCGCCGATGCCCGCCTTGATCTTGTCGCCGTGCTCCTGCACGTTCTTCCTGTATTCTTCATCGGTGAGCAGGTCTTTTTCTTTTAATTTCGTGTCGCCCGGATCCACTACGACGTAGCTCTCGAAGTAGAGCACCTTTTCGAGCTGGCGCATGGTCATGTCGAGGAGCGTGCCGATCCTTGACGGAATGCCTTTTAAGAACCATATATGCGCAACGGGTGTTGCAAGCTCTATGTGTCCGAGCCTTTCGCGTCTCGCCTTGGCCTGTATGACCTCGACCCCGCACTTGTCGCAGACTACGCCCCTGTGCTTCATTCTCTTGTACTTGCCGCATATGCATTCCCAGTCTTTGACCGGTCCGAAGATCTTTGCGCAGAAGAGGCCGTCTCTCTCCGGCCTGAAGGTGCGGTAGTTTATGGTCTCCGGCTTTTTCACTTCGCCGTAAGACCAGGCCCTTATCTTTTCGGGAGAGGCGAGCTTTATCCTTATCGCCTCAAATTCCGTCGGATTCTTGGGCTTTTCAAATATCGAATATATGTCTTCCAAGTTACTTCCCCCTTATTTGTCACCCTGAACTTGATTCAGGGTCTCGGTGTTGGTTTTATTAGATGCTGAAACAAGTTCAGCATGACAGTTCATTATTACTTCTTCTTCCCCGCGATCGCCTTGCGCTTTTCAGGCTTCTCTACGCCGCCGGCCTTGAACTTTTCAGGTATCTTTTCCTCTGAGAGGTCGATATCAAGGCCGAGGCTCTGGAGCTCCTTGATCAAGACGTGGAACGATTCCGGCACCCCGGGCTCGAGGTTGACGTCTCCTTTGACGATAGCCTCATATACCCTGGCCCTGCCGGCAACGTCGTCGCTCTTGACCGTGAGGAATTCCTGGAGCGTGTACGCGGCGCCGTAAGCCTCAAGCGCCCAGACTTCCATCTCGCCCAGCCTTTGTCCGCCGAACTGCGCCTTTCCGCCAAGCGGCTGCTGGGTGACGAGCGAGTAAGGTCCGATGGAGCGGGCGTGTATTTTATCCTCCACAAGGTGGTGGAGCTTCATGATGTACATGTAGCCGACGGTAATTGGCTTCTGGAAAGGCTGTCCCGTCTTGCCGTCATACAAGGTGACCTGTCCGCTCTCCGGCAGGCCCGCCTTTTTCAGGAGCTCTTTGATCTCGCGCTCGCTTGCGCCTTCAAATACAGGGGTCGCAACGTATGTGTTCAGGGTCTTTGCAGCCCATCCGAGATGGGTCTCAAGCACCTGCCCGACGTTCATTCTCGAGGGAACGCCGAGGGGGTTGAGTATTACATCGACGGGGCTGCCGTCCGGGAGATACGGCATGTCCTCTTCAGGGACTACGATGGAGATGACGCCCTTGTTCCCGTGCCTCCCCGCCATCTTGTCTCCGACCTGTATCTTCCTTTTCATCGCAATGTACACTTTTACGATCTTAAGCACGCCCGGCGGGAGCTCGTCTCCTTTTTTAAACTGGTCGAGCTTCCTTTCATATTCGCTCTCAAGCTCTTTTATCTGTCTTGCAGCTTCGTCCTCAATGTGTTTGAGCTGGTCTCTTTTCTCCGGGTACGACAGTTTGACTTTGCGAAGCGTCTTATCCGGGATGCCGTCGAGTATCTTCTCGGTTATCTTTTTCCCGCTTTCGCATAAGACGTCCTTGACGCCGGAGACTCTTATGGCTTCCGCAATTTTTTCATTAAGCAGCAGCATCCTCATTTTCTTGTAGCTGTTTTCTTTGAGGATCCTTACCTCGTCCTCCAGGATCCTCTGCAGATGGGACATTTTTTCTTCTTCTATGCTCTTGGTGCGTTTGTCTTTTGAAGCGCCCTTTCTCGTAAACACCTTTACGTCCAGTACCGTGCCTTCGATCCCGGGGGGGACATAAAGACAATTCTCCCTCACCTCTTCAGCCTTTTCTCCGAAGATCGCCCTGAGAAGCTTTTCCTCGGGGGTAAGCTGGGTCTCGCTCTTGGGCGTGACCTTCCCGACGAGGATATCACCCGGTTTTACCTGCGCCCCGGTCCTTATGATCCCGCTTTCATCCAGGTCTTTCAGGGACTCTTCCCCTATATTGGGGATGTCTCTCGTTATCTCCTCCGGGCCGAGCTTGGTTTCCCTCGCCTCTATCAGGAATTCCTCGATATGTATTGAAGTGAAGGTGTCGTCCTTTACAAGACGCTCGCTGATGATAATGGCGTCTTCAAAGTTGTACCCGCCCCAGGGCATAAAGGCGACAAGGACGTTCTTGCCGAGCGCAAGCTCTCCCCTTTCGGTCGCGGGGCCGTCTGCGATCACATGGTTTTTCCTGACCCTGTCTCCTGCATTGACAATGGGCTTCTGGTTCAGGCACGTAGCCTGGTTTGATCTGTAAAATTTAATCAAGTTGTACACGTCCACGCCGCCGTCATCGCATCTTACGATAATCCTTGAGGCGTCGACCGATTCCACCGTGCCGGGTCTCTTCGCCGCAATGATAACTCCTGAGTCGCGCGCCGCCACTCCCTCTACGCCGGTGCCCACGCGAGGGGCGTCCGTCTGGAGAAGGGGCACGGCCTGCCGCTGCATGTTGGAGCCCATCAGGGCCCTGTTGGCGTCGTCGTTTTCGAGAAATGGTATAAGCGAGGCAGAGACGCTTACTATCTGCTTCGGCGAGACGTCCATGTATTCGACCTCGCTTGTGCTTACCAGTTTGAAATCACCGCCCACCCTTGCGGATACCGTCTCGCCGACGAGGTTGCCTTTTTCGTCAATAGGCGAAGTGGCCTGGGCAATGACGTGTTTCTCGCCGTCGATCGCGGAAAGGTACTCGACTTCATTTGTGACCCTGCCGTGTTTTACCTTCCTGTAAGCCGATTCTATAAAACCGTAGTCATTTACTCTTGCATATGTGGCAAGTGAAGTTATTAATCCGATGTTCGGGCCTTCCGGTGTTTCTACCGGACAAATACGGCCGTAGTGCGTAGGGTGCACGTCCCTGACTTCAAAGCCCGCCCTTTCTCTCGTCAAGCCTCCGGGGCCGAGCGCGCTCAGCCTTCTCTTGTGCGTTATCTCGGACAGCGGATTGGTCTGGTCCATAAACTGGCTGAGCTGGCTGGAGCCGAAGAATTCCTTGATGACCGCAATGACCGGTTTTGCATTGATGATGTCATGCGGCATCGCCGTTTCAAGCTCGGTGAGGGTCATCTTTTCCTTGATCGCGCGCTCCATCCTCACAAGCCCGATCCTGAACTGGTTTTCAAGCAGCTCTCCTATAGCCCTCACTCTCCTGTTGCCGAGGTGATCAATGTCGTCGACCTCGCCTTTTCCCGCCCTGAGGTCGAAAAGGTAGCGGAGGATCTCTATAATGTCCTTATCCGTCAAAACCCTCGTCTCCAGGGGGACATCGAGTCCGAGCCGCTTGTTGAGCTTGAGTCTGCCCACCTCGGAAAGGTCATACCTTTTCGGATCAAAAAACAGTCCCTCGAAAAGCGCCTTTGCATCGGCGGTCGACGGCGGCTCGCCGGGTCTGAGCTTTTTGTAAATCTCTATGAGCGATTCGTCGGTGCCGCCGACTTTATCCAGCAGCAGGGTGTCTCTCAGGGAAGGGAGATAGCGTATGCCGTCGATGTAAAGCAGGTTGAGAGAGGGGATCTTCAGAGACATTATTTTATCGATGGTAAGCTCCTTGATCTCCTCATTGCTCTCCAATATCACCTCGCCGGTATCCGGGTCGATTATATCAGTCAACGTCACCCTGCCGACGAGCTCTTCTTTCAGGATGGATATCTCCTTTATGTTAGCCGCCTCCATCTTTTTGATTGCGGACCTCGTTATCCTGCCGCCTTCTTTGACGATCACTTCATGTGTTTTGGGGTCCGTTATGTTCTTAAAGGCCTTCAGCCCGGCAAGCACGCCGCTCACTTTGCGCGTTGCCGTGCCGTTTTTTATCATTATCTCTTCTATCGGGTAATAAATCTTCAGTATCTGCTCTTCCGTATAACCGAGCGCCTTGAGAATAATAGTGGCATGCAGCTTTTTTCTACGGTCTATCCGGACGTACAGCGTATCCTTGGTGTCGAATTCAAAATCAAACCAGGACCCCCTTGCAGGTATTATCCTTGCTGAAAAGAGCACCTTGCCTATCGGCGATTTGCCCTTGTCGTGGCTGAAGAATATGCCGGGGGAGCGATGCAGCTGGCTCACTACAACCCGCTCAACGCCGTTGATGACAAACGTGCCGGTGTCCGTCATCAAAGGAAGCTCGCCGAGATAAACCTCCTGCTCCCTGGACTCCTTTATTCGCTTCTGTCCCGAATCTCCTTTCTCCCAGAGATTCAGTTTGACTTTTATCTTAAGGGGGGCGGCATAATTAATGCCCTTGTCGAGGGACTCCCTGATATCGTATTTGGGCTTGCCGATTATGTATTCCATGAATTCTATGGATGCGGTTTCGTTGTAGTCCACGATGGGGAATACGCTGCTGAAGGCCGCCTGTAATCCGTAATCGTCCCTTTTTTCAGACGGTACGTTTTCCTGCAAAAACCGTTCAAAGGAACGCTTCTGTATCTCGATGAGATTCGGGATTGCAAGTATCTCGGGTATCTTCCCGAAGTTTTTTCTTACCCTTAAAGCCTCTGCCATGTTTCTCCTTTTTGAAAAGTTAAAAGTGAGAAGTGAGAAGTATGAAGCAAACAAAGTTAACTTCCCACTTCCTATTTCCTACTTTTCACTTGTTATTATTTTAATTCTACCACTGCGCCCTGCTCCTCGAGCTTTGCCTTAATTGCTTCGGCCTCTTCCTTGGATAGGCCGGTCTTTACCGGTTTCGGCGCGCCGTCAACAAGCTCTTTGGCCTCTTTAAGGCCGAGGCTTGTAAGCTCTCTCACTACCTTGATGACCTGGATCTTTTTATCGCCGGCAGCGGAGAGGATCACGTCAAAGCTCGTCTTCTCCTCTACTGCGGCTGCGGCTGCTGCCGGAGCGCCTGCAGCGGCTGCAACCGCAACCGGCGCGGCTGCCGTTACTCCGTAGCGTGTTTCAAATTCCTTAATGAACTCCGACATCTCAAGGATCGTCATTTTATCGATAAATTCAAAAACCTGCTCTTTTGTTGCGGACATTTTATGTTTTCCTCCTTAGATTTTTATCGTGAAGAGTAAAAAGCTATAAGTTAATAATTGTTGTTAACTTTTAACTTTCAACTTTTAACTTTTTTTGTTTTTTAACGCTTCCATCGCATAGACAAACTGCGCAAGCGTTGCGTTCAGCAGCCTTGCCAATTTGCTCATCGGCGCCTGCAGCGTCCCTGCAAGCATGGACAACAGGACCTCCCTCGGCGGCAGCTCTGAAATAGTCTTCAATGCATCAAGGCTGCATACTCCGCCCTCAATGATGCCGCCTTTAATCTGCAGTTTTTCATTCGTCTTGTTGTATTCAAGCACCTTCTTGACCAGAAGCACGGGATCGTCATAACCGATGGCGATTCCGACAGGTCCTGAAAAACTATCCTTCGCGGCTTCTACAGGCGTGCCTGCTGCGGCTCTTTTGGCAAGGGTGTTCTTAACGACCTTAAATTCAAGCGCGGCGGACCTCAGGCTGGTTCTCAAACCTGTGATCTCCTCAACGTTAAGTCCGCGGTAATCCGTAAAAACGATCCCCTTTGCCTTCCGGAATTTATCCTGGAGCTCTGAAACTGCCTGGACTTTCTCTTCTTTCTTCAGCTTGTTCACCCCCTTTTTTACATCAGAGACCCAGAGTTGAAAAAAGTTAAGAGTTAAGAGTTAGGAGTTAAAAGTCAAGAAAGCTGTTGTTGCCTTTCAACTTTACACTTTTAACTTTGCACTTTCAACTTTCTTTTTCGGTCTATGCAGGCTGAGAGCTTTTTCTCAATTAAACCATCCCACGAACGGGATTGCACCTGCGGTCTCCGACCTATTTTAAAAAGTTTTTAGTCGTTAGTTGTTAGTTTTTAGTCTAACAACTAACAACTAATATCTAACAACTTTATACCGTCGCTACACTTGAAACGTCTACAGGGATGCCGACGCCCATGGTAGAGGAAAGGGATATCTTCTTCAGGTATTTTCCCTTGCTTGACGCCGGCTTTGCCTTTTCAATGGCCCTGATGACGGTTTTGGCATTTTCAATAAGCTTCTCGTTTTCAAAGGAAACCTTGCCTATCGATACGTGAACTACACCCGCTTTCTCCGTCTTGTAATCCGCCTTGCCGGCCGTTATATCTCTTACGGCCTTGCTCACGTCAAACGTTACCGTCCCCGACTTGGGATTCGGCATAAGTCCTCTCGGTCCGAGAACCTTCCCGAGTTTGCCTACCATCCCCATGATATCAGGCGTGGCTACGACTTTATCGAAGTCAAGCCAGCCGCCGTTGATCTTCTCTACAAGGTCCTCGGCTCCGACATATTCGGCGCCGGCGTTTCTTGCTTCTGTGGCTTTCTCGCCCTTTGCAAAAACAACCACCCTTATTTTTTTACCAAGCCCGTGAGGCAAAACCACGCTCCCTCTTACCATCTGGTCCGTCTTTTTGGGATCGACTCCGAGGTTCAGCGCCAGATCAACCGTTTCGTCGAATTTAGTATGAGCAAGCTGTTTGGCAAGGCCGACCGCCTCCTTCAGGTCATACTGCTTGGTCCCGTCTATTTTCTCTTTTGCACTATTATGTTTTTTACTCATTATGCCTCCAAATCGGTAAACTGTCATGCTGAACTTGTTTCAGCATCTAATAAATTCTGAGACCCTGAAACAAGTTCAGGGTGACAAAAATATGCAAGATTCAGCACTGTAATCTTATTCTACTATCTCTACTCCCATGCTTCTGGCCGTGCCTTTGATGGTATTGATCGCTTTCTCAACGTTAAAGGCGTTAAGGTCCGGCAGTTTTGTCTTTGCGATCTCTCTCACTTGATCCGTCGTAAGCTTCCCCACTTTATCTTTATTGGGGGTGCTTGAGCCCTTAATGATACCCGCCGCTTTTTTTATTAATTCGGACGCCGGAGGGGTTTTTAAAATAAATGTAAAAGACCGGTCTTTATATATAGTGAGCACAACGGGGATAATGGTATCGCCCAGCGCCTGTGTCTGCGCATTAAAGGCCTTGCAGAAATCCATTATATTGATCCCGTGAGGGCCGAGCGCCGGTCCTATGGGCGGGGCAGGATTTGCCTTCCCGGCCGGGACCTGAAGCTTCACCATCGCCGTTACTTCCTTCTTTGCCATATAAACCTCCAATGAAAAGTGGGAAGTTGGAAATAGGAGGTGGGAAGTAAAACTTCTCACTTCTTACTTCTCACTTCTTACTTAATTTATTTACGTCTTCTCCACCTGCATAAAATTCAATTCAACCGGGGTTTGTCTGCCGAATATCGTCACCATGACCTTAAGCTTGTTGTGCACGTTGTCGATGTCTTCGACAAACCCGTTGAAATTTGCAAAAGCGCCGTCTATTATTCTCACGGAATCGCCTCTGTCAAACTGCGTTTTTACCTGAGTTGACGGACCTTTTTCTATCTGCTGAACAACGACGTCTATCTCCTCCGACATTAACGGCGTCGGTTTTTCGCCGCCGACAAAACCGGTAACACGGGGAGTGCTGCTCACGAGATGCCAGGTTTCGTCATCCATATCCATATTAATTAAAACATAACCGGGATAAAACTTTTTTGTAGTTTCCCGCTTCTTCCCGGCCTTGAGCTCCACGACTTTTTCCGTAGGGATCAATATCTCCGCGATCTTGTCGCTCAGTCCTCTTCTCTGTGCGTTATCCTTGATGGTTGTTTTAACTTTTTCTTCAAAACCTGAATAAGTATGCACTACGTACCACTGTTTGGTCATAATTTTCCTACCTTACCGCTATCCCGATCAGCTTGGAAAGAAGTAAATCAATCAACCCTAAAAATACGGCTATGATTATTACCATCACAATCACTATCTGGGTAGAGCCGATCACTTCTTCTCTCGAAGGGAATACCACCTTTTTTAATTCGATTTTTACTTCCTTGAAAAATTCTTTTATTCTCTCGAGCATATCTGTTTCCTTTTTATCTTTCCAAACTCCGTCCTTAGAATGCTTTTAACAATAATTCCCGTGAGAGATTAAACCATCTTCCGTGACCGTTGTTCGTGTCCGTTTGTCTTTCACGGACACGTCAACCGGACACGCCTCACGTCCTTTTGCCAAAGTGGCAGGCCAGGAGGGATTCGAACCCCCAACCCTCGGATTTGGAGTCCGACGCTCTAGCCGTTAGAGCTACTGGCCTACGCCTTGGTTTCTTTATGCTCAACATGCTTCCGGCAGTGTTTGCAATATTTCTTAAGGTTAAGTTTTTCGGTCGTATTCTTTTTATTCTTTGTTGTCGAATAATTTTTGCCTTTACAGCTTGTACATTGTAAAAGTATTATATCCTGCATCGTTTCGTCCTCCGTGTCCGTCATCCGTGAGCGTTGTCCGTGTCCGTAAAAATAATTATCAATGAACGATTACCAATGATCAATTGCGGAAGCGGTTTTTTAATTGTTAATTGCTCATTGTTCATTGATCATTCCTCCGTTACGGACACGCTTCACGTCCTTTTTATTCAACTACCTGCGTCACTACCCCGGCCCCTACCGTCCGGCCTCCCTCTCTCACTGCAAACCTAAGCTCCTTCTCCATCGCTATCGGCGTTATCAACTCCACTTCCATCGTCACGTTGTCTCCAGGCATCACCATCTCCACTCCCTCAGGCAGCTTCGCCACCCCGGTTACGTCCGTCGTCCTGAAATAAAACTGCGGCCTGTACCCGTTGAAAAACGGCGTGTGCCTTCCGCCTTCTTCTTTCGTAAGTATGTATACCTCTCCCTTGAACTTCTTGTGAGGCGTTATGCTGCCCGGCTTCGCCAGCACCATCCCCCTCTCCACTTCTTCTTTCGCCGTCCCCCTCAGCAATACTCCGATGTTGTCTCCCGCCCTTCCTTCGTCCAACAGCTTCCGGAACATCTCCACTCCCGTAGCCACCGTCTTCTTCGTCTCGCCCAATCCCACTATCTCTACTTCTTCTCCTACTTTTACTATCCCTCTCTCTACTCTCCCCGTTACTACCGTCCCCCGTCCCGAGATGCTGAATACGTCCTCCACGGGCATCAGAAACGGCTTGTCTATGTCTCTCTCAGGCGTCGGCACGTAGCTGTCTACCGCATTCAATAATTCCTGAAGGCTCTTGTACTCTTCCCCGTTC
>JACRHB010000125.1 GCA_016217725.1 Nitrospirota bacterium
AGTCAAAGAGGAGCAGAAGGTACAGTGATTTTTTATAGACCTCCGGTGAGGCACAAACAATCAGTCCGCCCTAAGGCCTTATCGCCTGTATCTTCACTATTGTGTTATTATTAAGACGGAGTTGAGTTTTGAGATTTAATCTTGCTTTTATTCGATGGACAAAAAGATCACCGTCGCTTTTTATATTGTAATCTCCGTATTCGGCATCTTTCTCCTGAGACTCTGGTATCTGCAGGTAATAAAGGGCAGCGAATACAAGAAGCTTGACGAGCGCAACAGATTGAGGGTAGTGGATATCCCTGCGCCGAGAGGGGTGATCTATGACAGGAACAACACCCCCCTTGTCAGGAACGTCCTGTCTTTCGACATATCGGTCATCAAGGAGAATATACCGGGTGATTATATGACGCTGTCCGAGTTGGGCAGGCTCATAGGACTTTCTCCTGAAGATATTAAAAGACGCGCAAGGTCTACGCAGAACCCGTTTGAGGCCATTAAGCTCAAGAAGAACGTTTCATTTGAAGAAGTCGCACAAATAGAGGCGAGGAAGATCGACTTCCCCGGCTTGCAGGTGGAAGTGGCGAGTGCGAGGGAGTATCTTTACGGACAGGCGGCGAGTCACGTGCTCGGTTATCTGAGCAATCCGACGCCTAAGCAATTGAGCCGGCCCGAATTCAGAAATGTGCCGAGACAGGCCTTCATAGGACAGTTCGGCATTGAAAAAACCTATGACGCCATATTGAGAGGCGTTGCAGGCAAAAAGATAATGGAGGTCGACGCCCTCGGAAACGTAATTAAGTTCGTCAGGATACAGAGGCCGTTGAGGGGCGAAGATATAAGGCTCGCCATCGACATCAACGCCCAGATGGAGGCTGAAAAAAGTCTTGAGGGGCAGACGGGCGCAGTCGTGGCGCTCAAGGCCGATACCGGTGAAGTCCTGTCCCTGGCCAGCGCCCCGTCTTTTGATCCCAATCTTTTTGTTGCGGGCATAAATCACGAGAACTGGAAGACGCTTATTACCGATCCGAGAAAGCCGCTTATGAACAGGGCTATACAGAACCAGTATCCGCCAGGTTCTACCTTCAAGCCTATAACCGCGCTCTCCGCGCTCGAAAGCGGGACCGTGTCGGAAGGAACGTCGGTCTTTTGCGGCGGCTCTACTTTTTTCGGAAGGACGTTCAGGTGCTGGAAGGACAGAGGCCACGGAGGCGTTGATACCCACAGGGCCCTCGTCGAATCATGCGACGTATATTTCTATGAAATCGGGAAAAGGATAAACATAGACACGATCGCGAAGTATGCATCGGCCTTCGGCCTCGGCAGGCCGACAGGGATAGAGCTTGACGGAGAGGCCCCGGGAAACCTGCCGTCCACCCAGTGGAAGCTTAAGGCAAAAAAAGAGAGATGGTACCAGGGCGAAACCCTCAGTGTCGCGATAGGACAGGGGTATCTGACGGTAACCCCGATACAGATGGCGAGGCTGATCGCGGGCTTGGCTAACGGAGGGAAATTATATAAACCCCATCTGTTGGCGGATGAAACGGCGAAGCTTGAGAGGGCGATCGACGTTGATCCGGACCATCTCGAATTCATAAAAAAAGCCCTGTTAGGAGTCGTATATGAAGGCGGAGGCACGGGCGGCAGGGCGCGCTCGAACATTGTAAGCATCGGAGGAAAAACCGGCACCGCCCAGGTTATCGGCGGGGCGGTAAAAGGGAAGCGCCTTTCCGGGGAGCATCAGGACCATGCATGGTTTATAGCATATGCCCCGCAGCACGACCCGCAGATAGCCGTAGCCGTCTTTGTAGAGCACGGCGGTCACGGAGGCTCAACCGCCGCGCCGATAGCAAAGAGGGTCATTGAGGCGTATTTCAACCCTCCGAAACCCGAAAGTGAAAAAGAGAAGCAGGAGGGCGGGACACAGGAAGGGCCGCAGGAACCGGAGAATGCAGCACCGGAGAATGAGGATGCGGCAGGAGATTAGAAAAGTTGTTAGTTGTTAGTTGTTAGTTTTTAGTCTAACAACTAACAACTAACAACTAACAACTGATATGATAGACCGAAGGATATTTAAAGATTTTGACTGGGGCTTTCTGAGCGCCGCGGTTATGTTGTCGCTGATAGGCATGATGACGATCTACAGCGCGACGAGGCCGCTGCTTGACGCCGAGCAGCAGTCTTTTTACCTGAAGCAGCTCAATTGGATAATCCTCAGCCTCGTCTGCTTTTTCCTTATGCTGAGCATCGACTACAGGTGGCTTGTCAGGTTCGCTTACCCGCTTTTTATATCGGGCTTCATCCTTCTCGTGCTCGTCCTCTTTGCCGGGAGGAAAGGCCTGGGCGCTCAGAGATGGATCGACCTCGGCTTCCTGTCGTTCCAGCCTTCGGAATTTTTCAAAATATTTTTTATCGCCGCTCTTGCGCGGTATCTTTCGGGTCTCGAACAAGGCGTGAAGCTCGGAATAAATCAATTGTCGAAGACGGCCGCCGGATTTCTTGTCATCCCTGTGATCCTGGTACTTAAACAGCCTGATCTCGGAACTGCGCTGATCCTGCTGTTCATTTTTACGGCGATGCTTTTGACCGCCGGGATCGAAAAGAAGATACTGGTGACGGCGGTGCTCATCGGCCTGATAGCCGCGCCGCTTGCCGGAAAATTTCTCTGGGGCGGATTAAAGGACTATCAAAAAAACAGGATCATCGCGTTCATAGACCCGCAGGCCGACCCGCAAGGCATAGGTTATCATATTACGCAATCAAAGGTCTCCATAGGCGCCGGAGGCTTTCTCGGCAAAGGCTACACAAAGGGCACGCAGGGACCGTACAGGTTCTTACCCGAAAAACACACTGATTTCATCTTTTCGATCTTTGCGGAAGAATGGGGGTTTCTCGGCAGCGTCGTATTGTTCCTGTTTTATATTTATATAATCTGGCGGGGCTTCGATACCGCCAGGAGCTCGCGTGACATTGAAGGGGCTTACCTGTCCCTCGGCGTGACGTTCATGTTTTCTTTCTACTTCCTGATCAACGTGGGCATGACGCTCGGGCTGGTGCCCGTTGTGGGCATCCCGCTGCCTCTCATGAGCTACGGCGGGACCGCGCTGCTCTCAAATTTTCTCGCGCTCAGCGTTATCGAAAACGTAAGGATGAGGAGGTTCGCCTCATATTGGTAGGACGAGTTGATTTAATATGATGATTTCTTAATAATAAAAAACGGCAATTAGCCACGAATAAACACGAATGCACACGAAAAGACAAAAAAGAAATTGGACACCAATAAACTAAAAGGCAGATTAAAAGAACACAGAACCCGGAAACCTGACAGGGGAATAAAGAACTACCTGATTTTCAGTCTGTCATCTGTGCTCTGTTCTCTCTTCTCTGTTTGTCTGTTTTTTCAATTTGTATCCGTTTCTCTTCGTGACAATTCGTGTTCATTCGTGGCTAAAAAGTCTTTTTATAATAAATTGTTACTTTGTCCTTAATATGGAAAAGATCCTTATAATCGACGACGACAAAAACATACAGTCCCTCCTTTCCGACATTGTAGCTCTGGAGGGATACGAGCCCCTTGTTGCGGATAACGGCAAAAAAGCGCTCAAGTCCGTCAAAACGCATTTGCCCGATCTGGTCCTGCTGGATATAAAGCTTCCCAGGATGGACGGGATGGAAGTCCTGAAAGAGATTAAAAAGATAGACAATACCCTGATGGTGATCATTCTTACGGGATACGGAGAGATAAAAGACGCCGTGCAGGCGACAAAGCTCGGGGCCTTCAACTATATTACCAAGCCCGTCAGGAGCAAGGAGATAACCGCGATCATAAAAGAAGCCCTGGAGATACGCCGGCAAAGCAGCGCGACCGACATTACGCCGAGAGAAAGAGAAATGCTTAACTGGTTAAGAAAAGGGAAAAGCTCCGGGGAGATAGCGGGGCTTCTCAAGATAAGCGAGAGGACGGTAAATTTTCATATCAATAATATCCTGCAGAAACTTAAGGCCGCCAGCAGAACGCATGCCGTTGCGCTCGCAATTGAAAAGGGGATAATCAATATCGAGTAGCCTCAACGCGCTTCATTTGTTCAAGCACAAAAGACCTTATCTCTTTAGCCGGCAAGGCCTTTTGCAAAATCCCGGAGCCGTCAGTGAATGGGACCAGTATGTCGTCGAATTTTCCTCCGCAGCCGCATTTGTGCTTCTGCTTGTCATTCGGGACTATGCGTGAAGCATTGCACCTGGGGCAGCGCAGCACCCGCTTGCCGCCCGACCATTTGCCTCTCTTGGCAAGCGGCTTGCCGTCTACCTCCATTATGTCCATCGCAAAATCGACTACAGGCGCGTTGCTTATCGACGTCCCGATCCCGTAAGCGTCGACAAACGGATTTAAAACCGGCAGGTCTTCCTCTTTAATCCCGCCGCTCACAAAGAGCTTCACCTTTTTGTATCCCCTCAGATCAAGCTCCCACCTCACCTCTTCAAGGATGCGGTAGAAGCTTCCTCTTCTTGAAGAAGGCGTGTCGAGCCTTATCGCAAAAAGCTTCTCACCCATAAGCTTCGCAACATTTAAAGCCTCGAATTTTTCATCAAGGAATGTGTCGATGAGCGCAACCCTTTTGAATTTCGGCTCAAGCACTTCATCGTATGCCTTTATCGCTTCAACCGTAGAGCCCATGCAGATTATCAATGCATGGGGCATGGTGCCCATCGGGTCTTCTCCGATGATCTCGCCG
This sequence comes from Nitrospirota bacterium, assembly GCA_016217725.1. Classification (GTDB taxonomy): domain Bacteria; phylum Nitrospirota; class Thermodesulfovibrionia; order UBA6902; family UBA6902; genus SURF-23. The sequence goes on from JACRHB010000125.1 coordinate 4,731, forward strand.
GACTTGACAACCGCTACACCGTCGCAGCCGCCGACATATGCGTTTCTCTCGATCATCGGGGCGAGGATCGGATGCATCCGCCTGGCGCCGAAGCTGATAACGGGACGCTCCCCCGCAAGCTTTTTAAACCGCGCCGCTTTTGTGGCGATGCCCGAAGCCTGACACATGAGTCCGAGCAGCGCAGTCTCGAATACGCAGAAGTCCTGATACCTGCCTTCAATCTCCATCACCGGCTCGTATGTGTAAAAGACCGTCCCCTCCCTCATCGCTCTCGTTTTGACCGGCAGACGTTTGAGAACGTCAGCGATCTCTTCCAGGCCTGCGAGCACGGCCCGCTGATAGTTGTCCGGGAAGCTCTTGGCGATAAACTCCGCCTTTACGACAGGGTTTATCTTTTTAGCCTTCAGTATTCTGAGGGTGCGCTCGAAATAAACGTCGGTAATTTTCCCCTTTAAAATGTCTTCAGGGTCGGCAGTATGGAACATGTGTATCTCCTATTTAGAGTAGCGTCGGGGTTTATCCCCGACGATGACCGCCCCCGGTTAACGGGGGCGCTACCTTACTCTTTTTAAACTTTTCCTTCAGCGCCTTTTCTACAGCCTCCGGCACAAGTCCTTTGACGGAGCCGCCGAAAGAGGCGACTTCCTTGACCAGGGTTGATGAGAGAAAGGTGTACTCTTCGCTCGGCATCAGAAATACGGCTTCAATATCGGCGTCAAGGCGCCTGTTCATGAGCGCCATCTGGAGCTCGTACTCGAAATCGGACACCGCCCGAAGCCCCCGCACGATCGCGATGCTGTTTTTATCACGAGCATAATCGACCAGGAGATTTTTAAAAGACTCCACCCTTGCCCCTTTCAGATCCTTGACCGATTCCGTAATGAACCCGAGCCGTTCCTCGACGGTGAACAGCGGCTGCTTCTTGTAACTGGGCGCGACTGCAATGATAACTTCTTCAAATATCTTCAGCGTCCTTTGTATAAGGTCTATGTGGCCGTTTGTAAAAGGGTCGAACGTGCCCGGATAAATTGCGATCTTGCTCATCATCCACCTCTTTAGTAGCGCCCCCGTTAACCGGGGGCGGTCATCGTCGGGGATAAACCCCGACGCTACAACTCTAAACTCTTTTCTCGTAAAAGCTCAACACCGTATCGCCGTATCTGTAAGCTTTCGTTTTTTGAAGACCGTTAACCGTATCCGGCAATTGTCTTTTTGCAAAGTGTTCTGCAGCGACAATCCCGTTATCTCTTAAAATATTCGACTCCCCGACAGCAGACAGGGCGAGCAATATTTCCTCCGTATGATACGGCGGGTCGAGAAATATTATATCAAAGGTCCTCAGGCTTATCTCGGCCGATTCCAGAAAAGATAAAACTTTTTTCGTTATCACCAGCGCTCTATCGGTAAAACGGTATCTTGCAATCGCCTCGTCGATACTCCCGGCGCTGCTCCTGCCCGCTTCAACAAAAACAACCTCAGCAGCCCCCTGCTTTAGAGCCTCCAGGCCGACGGCGCCGGTGCCGGCGTACAGATCGAGAAAAATTGCGCCCTCAATCCTGCGTCGCAGGATGTTGAAAAGCGCCTCACGAACCTTTCCGGTTGTGGGTCTCAATGACTTTGCAGCTTTCATCCTAAAAAAAGCAATTTAGCCACGAATTGTCACGAATTATCACGAATAAATAAAAAGTTGTAACTGTCGTCTTCATCACCCGTTTAGTTAACGATATATTTATTTTAAAGTTTCTATTTCTTTCGTGTTTATTCGTGTTCATTCGTGGCTAACTGCCGTATTTAGGTTCATAAGACTCGTATAAGTATAAACCAGGGGTAGATGAAATTGTAAAAAATCTCAGCCGGAGGTGATATACTTTTTAAAAAGGTTCTTCTGGTAAGAGTGTGGATAAGCTAACCGCCGTCATTCGCAGTCCTTAAGCGGGAATCCAGAAAAAACAAAACTGGATTCCGGCTTAAGAACTGCCGGAATGACAGACAAACGGAGTTTATAAACAGACTTTAATAAGACAACCGGCTTACGCCTTCGTCTCGACATAATCCTGAGCCGGCAACTG
>JACRHB010000126.1 GCA_016217725.1 Nitrospirota bacterium
GGGTGCAGGGGTGTGTATTAAGAGGGCGTTAGAAGACATTAAAGACAGTGTTTAATAGAATAAAAATAAACACACCCCTTAATCCCCTCTTATTAGAGGGGAAGAAAAGACAGTCAATCAAAATCGGAGAATTTACCCATTTGAGATGAGAAAGAACCATATTTTTCTTATTGTCTTATAACAGGGATTGACAATATGAAAAATCGAGTTAAAATAAAATTAAGAAAGAGTTGCGATACCCTGGAGCGGAATAAACCAGAGGACCAAATAATAGGTCGTGGAGCAGGAGTTAGATGAGTTGAGCAAGCCTCTGAAGGAGTAAGGAGGAAGCCAAAAGCATCTACCGAAGCTTCAAAAAGAAAAAAGCTATTGGTTTACCGTCACCAGGTATCGCTTCATATAAAAGACCGTGATGCGTAATCCGTAATGAGTAATGAGTTATTTTGAGATGCTCTTTCTTTTTTCCCATCACGGATCACGCTTTATTGTCTTGAGTGCCGCATCACGCTTTACGGTTCACGGTCTTTACCCGCTTCCGTAAGAGTGGAGTCCCGAAAGCACCAGATTAACGCCGAGATAGGTGAAGATGACCGCTACAAAGCCTATCACGGCAAGGATGGCGACGCGCTTCCCTCTCCAGCCTCCGACAAAACGGGCGTGCAGATAAAGCGCATAGACAAACCACGTTATCAGGGACCACGTCTCCTTAGGGTCCCAGCTCCAGTATTTGCCCCAGGCGCTGTTGGCCCAGATGGCGCCCATGAGCAGCCCTCCCAGGGTAAACAGCGGAAAGCCTATCGCGATGCTCTTGTATTCTATCTCCTCAAGCATCTGCGGGGTGACGGCCAGTGAATTGAGAACTTTTTTCAGTCCAAGCCCGAACTGCCATAGGACAAAAATGAAGGCAAGCGCAATTATCCAGCTCGCCGCGACAACGCCTCCGGAGGAGCTCCTGAAAGTAGCCTTCAGGAAATGGCTTTGAATAAGCTCCTTGCGCTCGGCGGCGGACAGGCTCATGAAATCAATTCCCATGGCTACAAGGATGATCAGGAATATGCCGATAATAAGGCTCCAGAAAATATAGGTCTTTTCTCTTTTTGACTCAGTGGCCGTGATAATGTACGCCGCTGCCGCTCCGAAGGAAACGCCGAAGGCGGCATAACCGAGGAAGCTGAGGAGGACGTGGAAGAGCAGCCAGTTTGACTGGAGCGCCGGAACGAGGGGCTGAATCTCCTTTGTCGTGCCTGATATGTCTGTAAACAGGAGGGCCAGCGCTGCAATCGGTGTGACGAACGCGCCTAATGAGCGATTTTTATATCTGAATTCTATCAGAAGATGGATCAGGATAAGAGACCATACAAAGAAGACCAGGGACTCGTAAAGATTCCTGAGAGGGGCGGCTCTTAAAAGCGCTTCGACAAAACCTGACGCGGGATTGGATGTAAGCCAGAAATCGTAGGAAACCACCCACCTGATAATAAATGCAATCGTCTGAGCGGCGAAGCCGAAGCCCGTGACGGCGGTAGCGGCGAGCCCGACGTTTTTATTCCTCGTGACAAGATAAATTATATAGACTATCATCGCTGCTATGTAAGCGCCTGCCGATATATCAAAAAAGGTTGAACTGTTCATTTCTTGCTCCTTCCTTCTATTGCATGTGAGGCCTTTGAAACCAAATGCTCGAGCTCCTTCTCAAAGGCAAGCCTGTTTCTGCTTGTAGAGCCTCCGACTGTGATCCTGACGGGGCCTTTTCCTCCGGGAGCTTCGTGGGCCAGATTGATCCATACTTTTTTGTGGCTGATAAAAAATGCAACGTACAGCCCGACCGCCATAACAATAGAGGCGAGATAAATAAGCCAGACCCCGGGGTCCTTTGAGACCTGAAGTCCCGTGTATTCAACGCCCCAATAGTCATCGAACCTGACCGAATGTCCCCCCGGCAGCGCTCCGGTCCCGGGGTATCTCTTAAGGATCCAGCCGGTAAATTTCTCCTGGCTCGGGATCTGAAATTCTATCGCCACCGCGGGATTGACCATAGCCTCGGAATAAGTCGTCAAAGCGCCCGTGCGCCGGTCCTGTGTCAATGCAGGGGAAAAATTAACGATGGTCCCTCTGATGCCCGTGCCCGGGATATCAAATGATTCCATAGGTCTGAGCTGCAGGGTATGCGGCTGGCCGCCGTTTGGAGTGACCGTGAGCATGAAATAGCCGACCGCATTCGGGACCATGCCGTAGCTGGCCTGATAAAAAGTGATCCCTTTGTAAGTAAGCGGGCTGTTGACCTCGATGACTTTCCTCATCACTTCCTTGCCGTTTTCGATCACCGCGAGCTCGCTCTGGAATTCCTGGGGTGTATCCATCCCTTCATAATATCTTGTTTCATACCAGTTGCACTTTACCGAAAAGCCCAGGGGGATGGTCTTCCCCTCTCCCATAAAAGCTACATCCGAGACCTGTCCTTCGGGGAGGTTTAAAAATCCGCCGAAGCCGAACCGTGCGCCGATTATTGCGCCGAGCAGAATGAGGATAATGCTTAAATGTACGACATACACCCCGAAGCGGGCGTATCTGCCCTTCTGGGAATACAGTTGTACGGAATCGTCTTCATTCGATTCGAGGACGTGATATCCGGATGAATTCAGGCTGTTGAGGAATTCGTCCTTTGCCGTTTTCAGAGATGTTTTCAGCTTTATTTCTTTTTTGACGGGAAGTGTTCTAACGACGTTCTCCGCCAACGGTCTTAACGGGGTTTTTACAAGACGCAGGGTCTTGGGGAATCTATCAAGCGTGCAGACAATGAGATTGACGCTGAACATGACGAGAAAACTCACGAACCACCAGGAGCGGTACATGTCCATAAAGCCGAGCTTTGCGAATACGTTGTAGACCGTCGGCGCCGCGGAGTCGCCGAAGAATTTGGCAAGAAGCGCAATGTTCTTCGCAGGCTCCGCCTGCTGTTCAACAATGGTTCCGATTATTGATGAAAGGGCTAATATTATGAAAACTGCGATGGCGAGCTTTACCGAGGCTAAAAAATCCCAGATAGTCTCAAATATGTCTTTCTTCTGTTTCTCTTCTTCCAATAAAACCTCCGACATTAAATATAGCTTTTCATTTATTATGAAGTCAATTAAACATCGGGGTTATAGATAACTATTGGTTCTTTCTCATCTCAAATGGGTAAATTCTCCGATTTTGATTGACTGTCTTTTCTTCCCCTCTAATAAGAGGGGATTAAGGGGTGTGTTTATTTTTATTCTATTAAACACTGTCTTTAA
>JACRHB010000127.1 GCA_016217725.1 Nitrospirota bacterium
CAAGGACTGTCGGCAAACAGAATTCCCCCTGATTACCCTCTTTCTTCCTTCAGGATAATTTGATTTGGAACTGCTTTTATACAAAAGATTGTTAGAAAATGGTAGGTCTTTAGATTAGATTAATGTTGGAGGTTACACCTGTATTGCAATGAATATACACAAAGAGAAGCTTTCCATGCAATAGAAAAATTTAAGATGTTTTGTACGAGGAGAAGTGGAGCCCTCATTTATTGGAGCGCGAATCAAAGGAACGGCTGGATGTGATTAACACTATACATGAGACAATAAGCGTGGGACGTGTCAATGCATCAGGCAATGGCCCTTGCATGCAATATCTCTTTGTTGCTCATCAGCCGGATGTCATTGGTAGTAAGCGTAAGAACTGCAATGGTTCTTCCCTCAGCAGTAACAAACTCCACCTCAAAGGCATTTGAATCACCATAACAGTGCACGACCGCGCCTATATCGCCTTCAGTTAAACCGTATTCCTTAATATCATGCGTCAGAACGACAGTGTCCAATTCTTTAATCATAATACGGTCCTCCTTAATTTTCATAAAGGATAAGCAGTCACAAAGCGTGGACTCTCCTGATCTTTATCAATAATCCACACCGTTCGCATTTTAATAAAATTACCGGCAGGTGTTTTAATACTGCCGTCAATGATATATTTTACACCATATGGAGATGAGATTACTTCCATGATGTCTTCTGACTGAGCTATATTTATTAAACCCTGCTTCAGCAAGCCGACATTAGTCTCATTAAATCCGGCAGAGCGCAAATATTTGGATTTTGTACGGAAGACTCCTCCTTACACTTCGCTATTTATCTTTTCATCTCCTTTCTTTGTAATTGCACTCACTTCATCATTGATCCCGGATATCGCCTTTTTAAAGTTCCTGATTGCCTCGCCCATCCCTTTTCCTATTTGAGGCAATTTTGTGGCCCCAAACAGGACAAAAACAATTAAGAAAACTATCACCAGTTCCTGCATTCCAAGACCAAACATAAATCAACTCCTTTTCTTTTGTCTCAATAAATAAAACTAACAGGCGCATGCCTCTTCTACGGAGATGCTGATCTGCGACGTGGCCTTTTGCCCGTTTTCATCCTCGACGCGGACGACCACTATATAAACCCCCTGGGTGAATTTATGTTGAGCCTCTTTCCCCTCGGCGCTCTCGCCGTCGCCGAAGCTCCATTGTATCGATTTGATCTTCCCGCTGCCGCCGCTGATGATCGCCCTGAAATTTACAGTGTACGGGGCGTCTCCTCTCCTGTTTTTTACTCCTCCGATCTTTACCTTCAGCGGGCCGCCGGTAGAGACGGTTTCTTCTTCAATAAGCAGACTGCCGCCCAGCCTTTTTGAAGTCTTCAATAAGGCTTCCTTTGTCTTGTCGGGCATCGGCGCAGGGACAGGGGGGACGCCGCCTGCCTCAAACGCTGCCTGTTGTCCTTCTTCCACCCTTACCTTGTCTGTCCCAAGATAAACGACCGTCCTGCCGATGAGAGACCAGAGTGTAAATTTCTTCCCCGCTTCATCAATTTTAAGGGCAAATTCAGAACCCTGTGACATAACAGGGACATTCCCGGCCCTTACTTCAAACTGTGTGAATATATGGTCCGGGACCTGCGCCTTCGCGAATATGCGCCCTTTTTCCAGGGTAATTAATGACTGCTCCAATTTTCTGTCTCCTTCATAAATGATGCCGTTTAAAATAAGGGTTGTCCCCGGATATATCTCCAGGATGCTTCCATTGGACCATGTGAGTACCGCCGCCGAGTCGGCCTTTGCTTCGATCCTGTCGTCACGCTGGATTATGTCGCCTTCTTTCAATGGAGAGCCGCTCCTTGTCACCGTGCCGTCCACCTGCGTGGCCCTGACCTCGGAGGCGTCCTGTGCATAGACGGAGATAATGCCATTACATACAACGCTGTAAAGGAAAAGGATTACGATTAGTGGTGGTTTGATAAAGTTCATTTTATTTAAAAAGCCTCCTATTTTTCTAAAACTCAAATTCCGCTCCGAGGACGATCTTTGAGGCAGGGTCGGCCTTTTGTCCGTCTGCCTGCTGATAGACTGCTCCGGGCACAAAATACCCGACCTCCGAGAAGCCCGTCAAGCGGTTTTTATAAATCGGGAAACTGAGGTCCAGGTCAAGTCCCCAGCCGATTTCCCTTGTCTTTTCTGTTGAAAGAGATGTCCCACTGCTCCAGTCTATGCCGGGCACGGGACCCTGTCCTTTAAAGACGGCTTCGGTAGTCCAATATTTTGTAAATGCAAGACTCGTCCGCAGCTCCGGCACAGGCTCAAGTCCTATTACCGCCCTGCCGAATGTTACATTGGCAAGGCTGCTGTCCCAGAGAAAGTATCCGGCCCTTAAGTCCTCGCTGAATATATTGCCGAACTTCCTCCGGTCCTTGCATAGAAACAG
>JACRHB010000130.1 GCA_016217725.1 Nitrospirota bacterium
GATCTCGGTAGGCAGAACGCCTTTGAATTCAACCGTCTTTTCTTCCGAAGGCGGAATGTCGCCGATATCCACGGTCCTTCCTATCACGTTCAATAAGGCATTCTCTCCTGAAAGCACGACCCCGGCTCCCCTCGCAAGGCCTTTCCCTTTATTCATGACCTTTACGCTGAGAGTAACGTTCTCACCGCCTTCGAGTATGCCGTCGTTGTCGGAATCCGCAATAACCGCTTCATAGCTAAGCTCGGGCGCTGCGGTCTGATTCTCGGACGAAGCAGCCGCCTGCGCGTCCGGGCGCGTCTGAAAGGCAAATTTCTTACCGCTGACATCGTCGATGATGAAAGGCTTAACAAATTTCGCTTCCCCGGAATTAAAATATTCAAGCATCCCTTCAACGTACAGCTTATCCTTCCTTTTTGCCAGAGCTTTCGCCATGTCCCTCGGCATCTTGATAAAGATATCATTTTCAAAAATACTTGCCTTAAATGCCTCTTCTTCCGTCGAGTAGCTGCCGAGCCGTATATCGGCTCTGAAAGGTACGGACTTTTCCTTCAGAGCCCTTAACCTCAAGCCATATTCCGTATTCGTTTCGAACTCATCCTTCTGCGGCGGATTTTGCCATAAGGAGACTGTTTCGATTATCTCCATGTTCCATAATATTACCGTGTTGTCCTCTCCGCCTGAAGCGAGGGTCTTTCCATCGGGACTGAAAGAAATGGAATTGACGCTGCTGTCCGAATGTCCGGCCAGCGTTTTTACCTTCACGCCTGCCGCCGCGTCCCACAGGATGATGCTGCCGTCGGAGCCGCCTGAAACCAATTTTTTACCGTCAGGGCTGAAGGAGACCGCATAGACGCTGTACGGTTCGCAATTAAGCGTTTTTATCTTCTTTCCCGTCGCCGCGTCCCAGAGGACGACGGTCTTGTCCAGGCCGCCTGAGGCAAGGGTTTTACCGTCAGGGCTGAAAGAGACCGCATTGACACTACGCTCCGAATGTCCCTTCAGCGACATCATTCTTTCACCTGATTCCACGTCCCAGAGGATAACGGAGCCGTTCAGACCTCCTGAAGCCAATGCTTTCCCGTCCGGGCTGAAGGAAACGTGATAAACGTAATGTGGATCCACGTTGAGAGTTTTCATGTTGTTTCCCGTAACCGGATCCCGGAGAATAATAGTCTTATCATAACCTCCGGATGCAAGCAGCTTCCCGTCAGGGCTGAAGGTTACGGAATTAATGCTTTTGTCGGCATGCCCGAGCAGTGTTTTTATTTTTTCGCCTTTTGTCACGTCCCATAGAATAATGCCTTTATCGCCGCCGCCCGAAGCCAGCGTCTTGCCGTCCGGGCTGAAGGCTATCGAAAACATGATCGCAGCATTGTTCAGCGTCCTGATTTTCTTTCCCGTCAAAGCATCCCAGAGGATAATAGTCTTATCGAAATTGCTTGAAGCCAGCAGCTTCCCGTCGGGGCTGAAAGCCGTTGAGATCACAATCGACTGCCCGTTAAGCGTCTTCGCCTTCCCGCCCGCTTTCAGAATATCCTTGAATGACAAATTTATTCCGTCCGCGTCATTATCCATGTCATTATCCATGCTGACGGCGAATGATGAACACGGCAGGATCAGCGCAAGCAGCAGAATTAATATTGTCGCATACAAAGCCCTCATTTCAGCTTCGCCAACTCCTTCTCCAGCTCTTCAAAAGTTTCCGATGCGTGAGCTTTTGTATCTTCGATCAACGTCCTCTCTTTATCGTATGTGACAGCCTTCATATACTCTTCTTTCGCCTTTGCGGCGGAATCCTTGTCGCCTTTTTTAGCCTTCTCTATCTCCTCTTTTGTTTTATTGAGCGCGTCATTTGTGTTCTTTTCGAGGTCTCTTGCGGCCTCGGCTCTCATCAAAACGGCTACCGCAAATACAAGGTCTCCCTTCTCCCCGCGCTCCACGATGCTTGAGCCTTTTAAGACCTCATCGACCGTGACCTCAACCATCATCACGAATTCATTCCTGCATTCCTGCTTGTCTTTAAAGAGATTTGATTTCCCGGTTTCGCACATTATGTCGATGGTCTCTTCTTTAAGCCTCACCTTAATCTGCTTTGCGATCTCAAGCCTGGCAAGCACTTCGGCCCGTCTGTTGTCGTTCATGGGCTTGCCGGTCTTGTTGACCTCCCCGAGCCCGACGATATATACGTTTTTAGGGTATTCTTTATTTATCCCGTCATAAGGGGATTCGGCGTAACCTGCGGCGGTTAAGGAAATTAAAAAAAGAAGTGCAAAACATGCGATAAGAATTTTTATATTCATCATTGCTCCCTCACTCCAGTTTCATTGTGAAAATCTGCTCGGTCACTCCGCCCGACACGTCGCCGACGGTTATCCTGATCGTATGCTTGCCGCTCGGCAGATCCGCTTTTTCTATCTTTATGCCTTCTTTGGTTGTGTACGGCAGCACCCGGTCCGTAAGATCAATTGTTATCAGTTTGAGATATTCGACCTTTAATTTAGCCAGGTCCACTTCTTTGCCTTCAACCGGAACAAATAGTATCGCTAATTTAACGGGAAGCTTGTTTTTGTCGTCAAGCTGCGGTGATACTATTTTGATGTCAGGTCCGTTATTCAGGTGTCTGCCTACTTCATAAAGTCCGTGAGGCGCCTCCTTGAGCGCCCCTTCCTCCTTTGTAACCAGTGTAAATGATTCCGATGCGGCAAAGGCTAGGCCGAGTATAAACAGGCTCATCAGCATTGAGATAAAAAGATATTTTTTCATATCTACCACCCCCTTAGTTGATAGCAGGAGGCGCCTCCTGTTATTCATTAAACCATGGATTCCCGCCTTCGCGGGAATGACGTTTCATTGTGCCGTCAGAAGCTTCCTTCTGACGGCACTTGTTGTCACTCGTCACTCGTCACTGTTTTATTTACTTCGCCTGCATCTTCTCTTCTTCTTTTTCGAGCTTCTCATGCAGCTTGTCGGCATTCTGCTTTATGTAGTTCTTTACTTTTTCATCGAGGTCTCTTGCCTTTTCAAGATTATCCTTAAAAGTATTTAAGTCGAGTCTTGCCAGTGCAAAAAGCTCTCCTGTTGCAGGGTGCTGCCAGTGGTCAACAATCTCTACCCCTGAGAGTGTCATTGCAGTGACTGTTTTACCTGCGCATTCCACATGTTGTTCTTCCGCGGTTACTTTGGGATCTCCGGCCATAGTGGATGCCATGTAATCTTTACAAAGCGATGCCGTGTAAAACTGAAATACCTTTGCCACTTCATTTCGTGCACGGTTGTCTGCCGCAGTACGGAGAAGCGAGAAGTTTTCCATCCCGAAAGCTGAAGCGACCCCGTAGAAAACCTTGCCGCTTTCGCCTCCGAAGGCCCCGCTTCCTTTCAACACCCAATCCGGCGCCTTTAGGTCCTGAATAGGTGTTTTCTCAGTTATTTTTGTAGTAGCGCATCCTGTGATCAATGCTAATCCTACTAATAAAACGATACCAAGCACACATAATCTTTTCATTTTCTTTCCTCCTTTTTGGTTTGTTAAAGTTTACGGGTTAATGAGTTTATGGGGTTATGGGTAAAAGGGTCTTCGAGTAGCATCCATATACTCATCCACCCATTCACCCTTTCACTTATTTACCCATTTACATAAGATTAGACGGACAAACTTTGTCTTTTTAGAATTCAAAATAGTCAGGAGCTTTGTCTTTTGAAAAGACAATGCCGTTTCTGCCGCTGCCTGATATATAAATCTCCTTATTATCACCCCCTTTTATATCCGTTCTCAGATTAGAAGGTTCTTTATACAAGACAAGAGAGATTTTGCTCCCCTTTGCGAGGAGAAACATTTTTCCGTTTTCCTTATTGTAATAATACACCCTCAAGGCTTCTTTGTCTTTACCCGAGGAAATCTCTTCAACAAGGCTGAAGCCTTTTTTATTTGCAAGCTCCCTGCCGGGCTTAACCTCACGTGAAGAAGCGGATTCGATAATGAGGTCTTGAAAGGGCTCTTCAGCAATATCGGGAACAAGCGCCGCGCCGTCTTCCTCATCATATATCCTTTGGAAAACGCTCCAGTTAACTTTCGCCTTTTTGTTTTTATCTTTAGCGGCCTTCAAAACTTTCCCGGCCTTTGCTATCAGATCCCTGCTTTCTATAGACTGTCCGAGGAGTATATATGCAGCTCCGAGGTTGTTTTGCACTACCGGATTTTCCGGGTCGGACTTTAACGCCTCTTCAAGTATCGATACGGCGTCGTAGTATTTATTCTCGATGATGTAAGCGCATCCGAGATTGTTTTTGGCTTCCTTATAAAACGGGTCGTATTCAACGGCTTTTTTCAGACTTTCAACGGCGATGCGGAGCGCTTCATTGTATGCCTTGTATCTGTCTTCCGTAAAGCCCCTTGCGATATCTATCGACCCGGCCCTTGTTTTTTTATCGAGGCTGAACAAGAGGGCAAAGGGAAACGACTCAGGCGTCCTTGCCGAGCGGAACATCTCATATGCCAGGCGCAGGTGTATGGTTCCGATATTTGCATAGACTTCTCTCCCGGGGAAATAAGATGCGAAGCGCTCGAAGAGGGTCAGGGCGTCGTCAAACCGTCCGATTTGATAACTGATCACGCCCAGGTCGAAAAGGGCGATCCTGTCGGCCACTTCTTTCAGACGCATTGAAACAACCTTAGCCCTCTTAGCGGAAAATGCCCGGAGATTGTCCGTGAGCTTGCCGGACGGGGTCTCCTTTTCCGCCCATTCAAGAAAAAAGTTTTTATCCCCGGATATTATTTTGTCGGTGTCGTATCCTGCGGACGCGGCATAAATAACGCCGTACTGGTCCGCCTGTAATTCCCTGGCAAGCAGCATATCGGGATTTTTCGCCATTTCCTTTATATCCTGAAATGCCTGTATGTTTTTGCCGGCATCCCCGGCAGTGCGTAAAAATTTATACTGCCAGAAGTCTCCGTTAAACTGATGGGCCAGCTCATGCCCTACTACAAAGGCGAGTCTTGAGTCGCCGTCTTCCGCGCTGCGGGTATTGTAGCAGAATTCAAGGCCTTTTTTGGAAAGAATTATCGAGCCGTCGGCAAGGGACTGCGCCCAGGGCGTTCCGTCGAAATTTATGATATAAAGCGCCGGTTCAACGCCGGCCCTCCTGTCGGAAGCGGAGAGCACCCTCTTGAAAACCCGCTGCGCCCTGACGGCAAGCGGGGTTTCCCTCACTTCGTCGTAGGCGCTGATCCAATACCCCTTTTTACCTTTGTCTTCGGCAAAGGAGGCGGAAGAAAACAAAGTAAATAATATGCTTAATGCAAAATATACCGTTTTGATGTTCATATTACCCATACTAAATTTCCCCTCTAATAAGAGGGGATTAAGGGGTGTGTTTTTTTTCAATCTCGCTTATGTAACCTTTAATATCTTCTAACACACCCTCAATATTATTCATCCTGCTTATGCACTTGACTGACCTATATACAATATATAGAAAAATCACACAACAAGTTTTTCACTATGAATAGGATTAACAGCAACACTATTTTGAATGAGTCTATAAAAAAGCATTCCACGGGATTTGGATGTTCTAC
>JACRHB010000129.1 GCA_016217725.1 Nitrospirota bacterium
CAGGGCGGCAAGCTCAATGCCTCGGTCAATTGCCTCGACAGATATATAACAACAGCAACGAGGAACAAGGCAGCGATAATCTGGGAAGCTGACGACGGGAGTTACAAGACATATACATATCAGCAGCTTTATTACGAGGTAAACAGATTTGCCAATGTCCTGAAAAAACAAGGGGTGAAAAAAGGAGATAGAGTGACAATCTATCTGCCGATGATACCGGAGCTGGCAATATCCATGCTCGCATGTGCAAGGATAGGCGCAATACACACTATAGTTTTCGGCGGCTTCAGCGCCACAGCTCTCAGGGACAGGGTCCAGGACTGCAAGTCAAAGCTTGTCATCACTGCAGACCGGGGCCTGAGAGGGGGCCGACAGGTAGCGCTCAAGGCAAATGCAGACGTTGCTTTGCAGGAATGTCCGACTGTTGAAAAATTGATTGTCGTAAAAAGGACAGACGGTATAGACATGGAACCAAACAGGGACATATGGTGGCATGATGAAATGAATACCCCCGATATTGCAAATTACTGCGAACCTGAGCAGATGGACGCGGAAGATCCGCTCTTCATTCTTTATACGTCAGGCTCAACGGGAAAACCAAAAGGCGTTCTTCATACGACAGGCGGTTATCTTCTTTTCGCCAATCTCACATTCAAATGGATCTTTGATTATCACGAGGAAGACATTCATTTCTGCACAGCGGATATCGGTTGGGTGACAGGACACAGTTACATTGTATATGGACCGCTTTCAAGCGGAGCGACAAGTCTCATGTTTGAAGGCATCCCGACATATCCTGATGCAGGGAGATTCTGGGCTATCTGTGACAAGCACAAGGTGAATATATTCTACACCGCCCCAACAGCAATCAGGGCCTTGATGAAAGAAGGCGAAAGCCATGTGAACAAACATGACCTGTCATCGCTCCGTGTTCTCGGCTCGGTTGGAGAGCCGATAAATCCTGAGGCGTGGATGTGGTATCACGTCAATATTGGAAAAGAAAAGCTCCCGATCGTAGACACATGGTGGCAGACTGAGACAGGCGGCATATTGATCACGGCGCTTCCCGGCGCAATGACGCTGAAGCCCGGCTCTGCAAACAGGCCATTCCCCGGGGTTGTGCCGAAGATCATAAAAGAAGACGGCTCGCCTGCCGGAGTTGATGAAGGCGTGTATCTCGTCATTGATAAACCCTGGCCCGGGATGATACGTGGAACTTATGGCGACCCGGAACAAAAACGCGTGAAAGAGGTTTATTTCGCAAGATTCGCCGGTAAATATCTAACCGGCGACGGAGCGCGTATTGATAAAGACGGAGACTACTGGCTCATGGGAAGAATTGATGACGTAATCAATATCTCCGGTCACAGGCTCGGCACAGCGGAAGTAGAGTCAGCGCTTGTCAGCCATGAAACAGTTGCAGAGGCAGCGGTCGTCGGATTCCCTCATGAAATAAAGGGGGAAGGAATTTATGTATACGTCACTTTGAAGGATGGTCAGAAGCCTTCGGCTGAACTGAAGAAAATTCTCGTCGGACATGTAAGGACCGTTATCGGTCCAATAGCAACTCCGGACAAACTGCAATTCGCTCCCGGCCTGCCTAAGACCAGAAGCGGCAAGATCATGAGAAGAATTCTCAGAAAGATCGCAAAAGGCGACGTTGAAGATTTGGGCGACACCTCAACCCTCGCCGACCCGTCGGTAGTGGATAATCTGGTGAAAGAAAGATTGTAAATCATAATTACCATGTAAGGGCGACCCGGCGGGTCGCCCTTACTACCTTTGAACATTCCCATCTTTGTTACCGAGCAATATCCAAAAGGGCTTGGACATACAATTGCATAAATCCGGAAGGCGGCCTTGCCGGAAAACCTTTACCATGTAGACCTGCCCATTAAAATTAATATGATTTAAATCATATTCATCTTTTTCTATTATGGATAAATTTAAACAGAAGGAGGGTAAAAAATGACAAATGACTTTGAAGAACCTTTATTAATGGAATATAGCGCCAGATTTGGGATGAAGGCCCTGGATATGGGATTTGTAACTTTAGAGCAGGTATTAGACGCCTTATCCGAGCAGGTAATGGATAATTATGTAAATAAGCACCACAGGCTTTTGGGAGATATTTTTATAGAAAAAGGCTGGATGACTCTTGAACAGACTGAAGTGGTTTTAAAGAGACTGTCTGAGGATAAGAAAAAAATTAAAACGCACTCATAACAGAAATTGATTAATGCAACAGTGATAACCTGATAACCCACTGCTGTCCAACATATTCCTGCACATGGGAGACCGGATGCCGAATAAACACAATGACGACTCCTCAAGTACTGTTATCGGCTGATCTGTAAGTATCATAACCCTTCTTATCCATTAAACCTATATC
>JACRHB010000128.1 GCA_016217725.1 Nitrospirota bacterium
AAGACAGAAAGCAGAACAAGCAGCAGGAGCTCACTGCGAATATCGGCGGGGAAGTGAAGATCCCGGATTCTAATCTAATTGTCAAAGTAGGACCGTTCCTGCCGGATTTCAAGATGAACGGGGCTGTGATAACGTCGGCTTCCAACGATCTGAACAATCCTTCAGTGGGCGTAGCTATATTTGAGAACAGCGCTCAGGTATTCCCTTCGAGCGGCAAATGGGGCTGGCTCTATGCAAGGTATCCCGAGATCCACCCGTTTCAGCATGATCGGTTCGGATTGAAGCTGAAAGAAGGGATTAAGAAGTAATAATTATTAGCCACTGACGTACACAGACAAAAGATAGACTGACCAAGTCAAGAACAAAGAACTAAGAGCCGAGACCATTCTTTTTCATCTGACTCTTAGTCCTTGTTCTTCTTTAGTCAGTGAAAGTCTGTGGCTGATGAAGGAATAAAATAAAGCGCCCATAGCTCAATTGGATAGAGCGCCGGACTACGAATCCGTAGGTTGGGGGTTCGACTCCCTCTGGGCGCGCTTTAACCCGTCTTATGCCAGATATTGCAGGCGCCTTCCATAGAGACCATGCACGGACCTTTCGGAGTTTTGGGCGTGCAGACTTTCTTGAATAATTTGCAGGCGGAGGGATAAGCCTTCCCGAGAATTATCGTCCCGCAGATGCAGCCGGGTATCTTGGCCTCTTTCACTTCTTCAAGCTGAAAAGCTTTCCTTGCGTCTCTTGCGGAATATTCCCCTCTTAGCTCCAATCCGGAGCCGGGGATATAGCCGATGCCGCGCCAGTTCACGTCAGCGACTTCAAAGTACTTATTCATAATCCTCTGCGCCTGGACGTTTCCTTCCGGCTTGACCACGCCTTTATAGACATTACCCGTTTGCACTTTACCGTTCTTCAACTGCTGCAAAATCTCCGATATGCCTAACAAAAGATTTTCCGCCTCAAAACCGGCGACAACAGTCGGTATGCCGTATTTTTCAGAAAAGACATTCCACGCATTTGAGCCGACGATTGCCGAGACGTGGCCGGGCGCTATGAAACCGTCAATACCTATATCGGCGTCTTTAACCAATATCTCCATTATTGTAGGCGTTAACCTGTGCGAGCTGAGTATGAATAAATTTTCAGGAACTCCCATCTCCAAAATTGCAGCGGTGGGCGCCGTAGTGGTTTCAAAGCCGATTGAGAAGAATACGATCTTCTTGTCTGGATTTGATCTTGCAATATTCAAGGCCTCAAAGGGAGAAGTGATCATGCGGAAGTTTTTGCCCTCGGCCCTTATGGAGCCTTTTTGCGTAGGCACCCTCAGCATATCGCCGTAGGTCACCAGAATTACGTCATCTCTGTTTGAAAGATTTATCGCGTTGATAATGTCGCTTTCAGGACATACGCACACAGGACAGCCGGGACCCGGAATGATCTCAAGATTTTCCGGCATCAAGCTCCTCATCCCTGAAAAGGCAATTGTGTGCTCATGCGACCCGCACACGTTCATGATGCGGATTTTCCTGTCGGAAGGGACGAGCGAACGGATTAGTTTTATTACGTCTTTTGCTTTGTTCATTATTAAGCTATAAGCTGACAGCATTTGGCTTTCAGCTTCTCTCAGCATATCCTCGGCAGCATATCTTCCTCAAGCATATCGAGCAGACGCTCGCCGCCGATTTTGGTTTTCAACCTCACGCCCTTAAACCTTGAAGTGATATTTCCGATGACAGCCGCATCTTTTCCCAGCGGATGCTTCTTCAGAATGGCGATAATCTTATTCGCGCTCTCACCCGAGGCAATAATGATCGCCTTGCCTTCATTCGCAAGATATAGCGGGTCATAGCCTAACATGTCCGAGATAAAGCGGACGTCTTCCCTCACCGGCACTTTGTCCTCGGATATTTCTACGCCGAATCCGGTTGAATTTGAAAGCTCGACCAATACGGTGGCGACTCCTCCCCGGGTCGGGTCGCGCATCCATTTTAAACCGTCTTTTTTAAGAACCGGCATGAGCAAAGCGTTTAATGAAGCGCAGTCACTCACTACCGGAGCTTTAATGTCGAATTCGTTTCTCGCCAGGGCAATGGCCGTTCCGTGGTCCCCGATAGTACCCGTGACAATTACCACATCGCCTGCCGATACATTTTTCAGAGGCAAGGGTTTGACGAGCTCGCCGATCCCGGTCGTATTTATATACACGCCGTCGCATTTGTTTTTTTCAACGACCTTTGTGTCGCCGGTCACTACTTTGATGCCTGCGCTTTCAGCGGCTTCACCGATGCTTTTAATAATGTCTTCAAGGTATTTAAGGGGAAAGCCTTCTTCCAATATAAAACCGATAGACAAATATCTCGGCACGGCGCCGCTGACAATAAGGTCATTCACGGTTCCACAAACGGCAAGCTTCCCTATATTGCCTCCGGGGAAAAACAGCGGACGCACTACGTAAGAATCCGTAGTCATGGCCGTGTGCTGTGTTTTAAAATTGATGTACGCGGCGTCTTCAAGGGGTTTTAATTCAGCGGAATTCAGGTGTTTTAAAAATACCTTCTCGATTAAATCCCTTGTGAGCCTGCCGCCGCTGCCGTGACCGATTTCGATTTTTTTCATATTTATTTTCCACAGATTTCGCAGATTACACAGATTAAATAAAAGTCTCCGGGAAAAAACTGCGTCATCTGTGTAATCTGTGGATTAAAAAATTAATCCACTCATTCAGTCCTTCTCCGGTTTTAGCGGAGGTCTCAATAATCTTCAAACGAGGATTGAGAGACAAGGCATCCTTTTTAATCTTCTCCATATCAAAATCAAAGTGCGGCACGAGGTCGGATTTTGAGATGATGAGCGCTTGCGAGGTCTTGATCGCCTTCGGGTATTTCAAGGGTTTATCGTGTCCTTCCGGCACGGAGATAAGAACGACCCTCAAATGCTCGCCGAGGTCGAAGAAAGAAGGGCAGACCAGGTTGCCGACATTTTCGATAAACAGGACATCCAGTCGTTTGCCTTTTAATTGAAGCTTCAGTAAATGAAAGCCTTTATGCACGAGCATTGAATCCAGATGACACGCCCCGCCGGTGGTCAGTTGGACGGCGGGAACGCCTTTCTTCCTTATCCTCTCAGCGTCAAGCTCTGTCTCTATATCTCCTTCAAGCACGCCGATGCCAATCTCATGCTTCAGCGCATCGATGGTTTTCTCAAGGAGGGTTGTCTTGCCGGAGCCGGGCGAGCTGATGAGATTTACGGCAAGGATCCCCTCTTCATTAAAATGCTTCCTGTTAGCGTAAGCGGCTTCGTCGTTGGCTTTGAGAAGGCTTTGATTGACGTCTATTACTTTATGTTCATGCCCGCATCCGCATGTATCGCACATCTGCTTCTCCTTTCAACCCCAAACCCTCAACATAGCCCTCCCGCAAGGGTAGCGCCATCATTTATTGACGGCGATTTTTCCGTTGGGGATAAACCCCAACGCTACACCTCTATCTCTACGTTCTCTATATGCTGTTCTTCACCTGAAATAATTTTTAATTTATATGAAGCGCAGACCGGACAGGATGGAAAATAGAGATTGTCCGTCTCAAATGTCTTACTGCAATCATTGCATTCATACACCAACGGGACTTCTTCTACGGAAAGCGCCGCATCGGAAACAACAGGGTTTTCGAGTTTTACGGCGTCAAATGCGAATGTCAACGAGTCGACTACAATGCCGGACATTTTTCCTATCTTCAACTTAACGTTTGTGATCTTCTTTGCGTTATTTTCGCGGGCTATTCTTTCAAGCTCGTGGATCATGCCGAGGGCTATCGAAACTTCGTGCACCAGCCTCCTCCTCATCCATGACGCGGAGCACTTCATCAAGCGCTTTCCATATTTCATCCGCAAGTTTCCTGTCTATCTTTTCAATCGCAAACCCTACGTGGACAATGACGTGATCACCGATTTTTACGGCGTCTTGAGGCAAAAGCTGCAAGCCGATTTCCCGTTGAACGCCTTTGGCCTCGGCTTTTCCTGTAGGGTAGTTTATCTCAACGATCTGCATCGGTACGCCGACACACATGCAAGCCTCCGCTTCACAAATTTATAATCTCAACCTCTTTGTTTTTTGTATCGAATATCATAATTGTAGCATCTTTCCAGAAACCATGCGCCGTTCCCGGATTGAGAGCCAGCGTATCCCCCGCCTTTTTGTTTTCACATTGATGCGTGTGCCCGTACATGACAACGTCATATATCCCGCTTTGGATCAGGGCGTCTTTCAATTGAAGCTCCGTGCCGTGGTAACAGGCGAATTTCAAGCCGTCTTCTTCAAACTCGTAAAAGTCTCCGTTGATCTCGCCGCCTATTTCGCCGAATGAATTCATAAGCCTGTATTTGTCCCCGTCGTTGTTGCCGAATACGGCCTTGAGCTTTATCCCCTCAAAGAATTTTATCGAGCCGGGATTTACAAAATCTCCGAGGTGAACGACATAGCCCACTCCCTTGTCCCTGAATATCCGAACGGCCTTTTTTATGTTTTCAAAGTGATCGTGCGAGTCCGAGATTATCCCGATTTTCATGAGCTTATCCTTTTAACCAAAAAAGCTTTTAAGCCGCGAATTATCACGAAGAAAAAAAGGACGCAGATTTTCGCAGATACACGCAGATAAATTGTTTTTTTCAATCCTGAAAATCTGCGTTTATCTGCGTCCGAAATTTTTTGTTTTGTTTCGTGTTTATTCGTGTTCATTCGTGGCTAACTGCCGTTCCAAGGTTCAAAATTTATAGATCACCATGCCGGTCAGGAGCTTCGGATAGAAGTACGTTGACTTCGGCGGCATCCTTTGACCGGCAAGGGCCACTTCTTTTACGTCATGAATTCCGGTGGGATTCAGGAAGAAGACGGCCTCAAAAGAACCCTTCCTGGCCCTTTCGACTGCGACGTCGGGGTCCATTTCATACTCGTAATGCTCGATGTTCAACAGCTTCTCAAATATGAATTTATGGAGCACGGTCACGTCAAGATTCCTGAGGCAATCAGGGAGGCTCAGGTCTATTTTCCCGCCGTTGAAGAAAAGCGTGTAGTATGTATTTGAATTGGTGAGAAACATGCCGAAGGAGTGCGCGCCCTTTTTCATCAGCTCAAACATCTTCTGTCTTGTCTGACGCTCGGAGGTCCCCGCAGGGCTGACTTTTTGTATGTCGAAGTATTTCCCGAGGACGTCTTTCGGATGAATGTCGGAATTAATTTCAACTATCCTGTGAGTAGGCAGGAGCGTCAGCCCATCGTCTTCAATGTTGGCAAGGAACATCAAAGTATAATTAAAAGGTTCGCGGCCTGTTTTAATAAGCCCTTTTTCTTCCATCTCTTTTTTAAACTTAAGCGAGGTCTCATAACGGTGATGCCCGTCCGCAATTAAGATGTCCAGATCCGACATTTCTCCCATGATCGCTTCGACCACTGCCCTGTCGCTTATCCGCCATAGCCTGTGAATAAAGCCGTCGCCGTTCTTCGCTTCTAGGAATGGTTTATCTTTTGCAATATCCCCAAGGATGGATGAAGCGATCTTTTTCTCACTGCTGTAAAGGGAGAAAATGGGGCTTGTGCTGGCCTGACAATATTTAAGGATGTTAAGCCTGTCGGATTTCGGCTTTGAATAAGTCATCTCATGCGGATGGATCCTGCCTGAGCCGAACTCTTCGATCCTCACGGCGCCGAAAAAGCCCCTCGTTTTTTTAATCCCCCCTTCCCCCCCTTTATTAAAGGGGGGCGAGGGGGGATTATAGCTGATTTCATAACAATAAAACGACGGTTCCGGATCGTTGATTAAAATCCCTTCCTCAAGCCAGCCCGACAAAAGCCGCGAGGCCCTTGTATAGCGGTTTTCGTCTTCATTATCCCCGTCCTCATCCTTGCCGAAATCGATGCGGATGACATTAAAGGGGCTTCTTTCGTAAAGCGCTTCCTTGAATTCGGGCGTAACAATATCGTACGGCGGCGCCATCACCGAATCAGCGTCCGCCTTTTCGGGATTATACAGAATGCCTTTGAATGGGATTACGTCTGCCATGAGTCATTGCTGTTGTCTGGATTCCCTCTCCCCTTGCGGGAGAGGGTTAGGGAGAGGGGGTTAAAAAAATCACCCTCCCCTTAATCCCCTCCCATCAAGGGAGGGGAGAATCAAATTAACTTAATCTCCCTCGAATTCCGTCAGACAATATAGCTTGTATCCTTTTCCTTTCAATTTCCTTTCTCCGCCTACTTCCGGGAGATTGACGATGAAGGCCATTTCGGCCACGGAGCCGCCGAGCTTTTCGACCAGCGCTGCCGCGGCCAGGGCCGTCCCGCCGGTTGCGAGCAGGTCGTCCACGAGGAGCACCCTGTCCCCTTTAGAGATCGCGTCCTTGTGAATCTCGATAGTGTCGGTGCCGTATTCGAGATGATATTCGTGTCGGACCACTTCCGCAGGGAGCTTGCCGACCTTTCTGACCGGCACGAATCCCTTTCCAAGGGTGTAAGACATCGCCCCGCCGATAATAAAGCCCCTCGCCTCTATTCCGACGATAATATCGAAATCAATATCGCCTTTTATGTATCTCTGAGTAAAGTTGTCGATCACGAGCCTGAATCCTACAGGGTCTTTGATAAGGGTTGTGATGTCCCTGAACATGATCCCTTTCTTCGGATGATCGGGAATGGTCCTGATTTTCGATTTGATGGGCATAGCTTCTCTCCTTTACATTTTTTTAGCCGTGAATTTTCACGAATTATCACGAAGAAAAAAAGGACGCAGATTTTCGCAGATACACGCAGATAAATTGTTTTTTTCAATCCTGGAAATCCGCGTTTATCTGCGTCCAAATTCCTTTTTGTTTTTTTCGTGTTTATTCGTGTTCATTCGTGGCTTAAAAGGTTTTTATTTTAAACAAACATCGTCATATTCTTTAATCTTCGGGATGACGTCTAAGAAAAGCTTTATCACGTTATCCGCGTTCTTCTTCATTGTATTAAGTATCATTTCCCATGTCACCGACTCCTCTTCCTCATGCCAGCAGTCGTAATCGGTGGACATGGCAATCGCCGCATAATGCATCTTCTTCTCCCTTGCAAGGTTGACTTCAGGCACGGTGCTCATGTTTATGACGTCCGCATTCCAGCTTCTGAACATGTGGCTCTCGGCCTTTGTGGAAAAACGCGGGCCTTCAATCGTGATGACGGTTTTGTTTTTATGGAAAGGGACTCCCATCCGGCTTGCAGACAGTGAAAGCAGGTCAATAAGGTTCTGACAGAACGGCTCCGCCATCGGGGTGTGAACGACTACGTCTTCGTCGAAAAATGTAGTCTCCCTTTTCTTCGTATGGTCTATAAATTGGCTTGGAAATACGAGGTGTCCCGGGGCTATCTCTCCCCTTAGGGAGCCGACCGCAGTTGATGCAAGGATATGCGTGCAGCCCTGTTCTTTCAAGGCCCGGATGTTGGCCCTGAAGTTCACCTTTGAAGGATAGATTGAATGGTTCTTTCCGTGACGCGCTATGATTACCACATCAACTCCTTCGATAGCGCCGCATGTCAACGCTGAAGTCGGTGAGCCGTAAGGCGTAAAAACTTCAACCTCTTTTGCGTTTTTAAGAATCCCGGGGTCATCAAGCCCCGACCCGCCGATAATGCCGACTTTGATCATGATCGCTCCTTGAGTTATTGATTAGATTGATTGAAAAAAGACAATAGATGATTATAGACAATTCAGTGTTTACATCTCAAGAAGCATATATCAGTATCCATTCAGTTAAGGGTGGCAATAGTGTCTGACATTGTCATTCTGAGCGAAGCGAAGAATCTCAACGCGTTAATAAAGCAGGAGATTCTTCGTCGCTTTGCTCCTCAGAATGACAGGTGACATCCCGTAACTGAGGGGTTACATATATCAAGATATTTTTCTTGACACCGGGAAAAACTTTCTCTATACTGATAACATGTTTTATTCAAATCCGATAACGGTCAATAGACTTCTTAAAGCCGCATGGCATATTAATGCCGTGGCCGGGGAGGTGTTCTATTAACTGTTAGCCTGATAACAGGGAAACTTCAAAGGCCACGGACTGAAATCCGTGGCCTTTTTTATTTTGGGAGGTGCGACATGAAGTGGGATGCTGAAATGTACGATTCTGCAAAATCTCCGCAGACGGACGCGGGCCGGGAGCTTATAGCGCTGGCAAAAGTGAGAGAGGATGATTCAATACTCGACCTCGGCTGCGGCGCCGGGAGACTTACGATTGAGCTTGCAAAGCTCGCACATAAAGGGAACATTGTAGGGATCGACCCTTCTCAGGACATGCTCGGCAGGGCGAGAGAAAAGGCCTCTTCCATGGACAACATTTTGCTGTTGAATATCCCTGCGCAGGATTTGGATCTTAAAGAAGAGTTCGACCTTGTGTTTTCCAATTCCGCATTTCAGTGGATAAAGGAGCAGGAGGATGTGATCGCCCGCGCATACGGCGCCTTGAAACCGAATGGAAGGATCGCAGTTCAAATGCCTGCAAAGGATTTTTGCTGGACGATGACGGAAAATATACACAGCGCAATCGCCGCGCTCGGGCTTGAGAAGAAATACAACAAGATGGAATCGCCGTGGCGTTTTCCCCTGAAGGAAGAGATGCACGGCTTTTTCAGGGATGCAGGCTTTGTGAACATTGATGTGTTTTACAAGGATTACATGCTCCTTTTTGAGGGCGTCAACGAGGTGCTTGAATGGGGAGTTTCTGCGGGGCTGAGGCCGTTCCTCGCGCCCCTGTCAAAGAAAAAGCAGGAGCGGTTCAAGTATGCTTTTGCAATGGGATTTGAAAACTACAGGACTGAAAAAGGCATTGAGTTCAGTTTCAGGAGGCTGTTTGCATTTGCGGAGAAGTAGGGGAGCAGGGAGGGATCAATAATATATAATGTAGAGGAAGCTGACTGTTATTTCAGCCGGAATTAAAGGAGGAAAACTATGGCGCGAACGCCGAGTCCTTTCGTAGAAAAATACAGGAAGGCGCTAAAAGAGGCGTTCCCGGCAATAAAAATAATCGTCGGCACGCACCAGGTAAAAACCACTCCGCAGGAGTACAGGGACAAAATAAAGAAATTATTCTGCCAGGACAGAAAGACGATGGTCGACGTTATCCTGAAAAAGGATTAAAAGCAAAAATCAAAGGAGGGACCATGCACATTGATACAAAATGCATTCACGCGGGAGGTTTCCCGGACAATCAATTAAAGGGGATCAATACGCCTGTATTTACTTCCTCAGCATACGGGTATCTCGACACCGACGTCCGGCTTTATCAGAGATACTTCAACACGCCGAACCAGGAGGCTGTTGTAAACAAACTCTGCGAGCTTGAAGGAGCTGATGACGGCGTTGTGTTTTCCTCAGGCATGGCGGCGATCAGCACGGTCTTGCTTGCCTTGCTCAACAGCGGTGATCACGCCGTGGTGCAGGACGAGATTTACGGCGGAAGCCACGCCTTCGTCGAAGAGCATTTCAGCAGGCTCGGCATCTCCTTCACCTTAACCGGAAAAGAAGCGCAGGAGATAGAAGAAGCAATTAAACCGAATACCCGGACAATCTATATAGAAAGCCCGACCAATCCTTTGCTTAATGTAGTTGACCTTAGCGCAATTGCGGAGATCGGCAGACGGCGAGGCATCCTTACAATTATCGACAACACCTTCGCAACCCCGATCAACCAGAATCCCTTAAAGCTCGGCATTGACGTGGTGCTTCACAGCGGGACGAAGTATCTCGGCGGACACAGCGACCTGTATTGCGGCGCGGCGCTTGCGAACAAAGAGCTCACCGCACGCATCAGGAAAACAGCCGCGCATCTGGGTGGCAGTCTCAATGCGATGAGCTGTTACTTGCTCGAAAGAAGCCTGAAGACCCTCGCAATTCGCATTGAACGCCAGACGCAGAATGCATTTGAAATATCAAAATTCCTTGAGAGCCACTCGAAGGTTGCAAGGGTAAATTACCCAGGTCTCGAAAGCCATCCCGGACATGCGATTGCCCGTGATCAAATGTCCGGCTATGGGGCTATGCTTTCATTTGAGCCCAAAGACATGACGGCTCAGACTTTCATGAAACGATTGAAGCTCATAAAGGCGGCGCTTAGTCTCGGCGGGGTGGAGACCACTATATGCGATCCGGCAACAACATCGCATCAAAAGGTATCGGTAGAAGTAAGAAAACGTCTCGGCATTTCGGACAACCTGCTGAGACTCTCTGTAGGCATTGAGAATAAAGACGATTTGCTCGAGGATCTCCGGCAGGCGCTGGAATCTTAAGAAAGCGCATCACCTTATCGACAATGATCTGGACGGACATATAAGAAATCCGAGAAGCCTACAGAAGACAGAGAGACGCGATGGTGGATGCAATCCGGGAGCATTTCCCCGCTGAAGTGAAATACACGGAGCCTGAAGGAGGGATGTTCCTCCGGGTTGCGCTGCCGGAGTATTTATCGGCGAAGGAAGTTTTCAGCCGGGCGATTGAGCGCAAGGCGGCCTTTGTCCCGGGAGACCCGTTTTATGTAAACAGGACGAACGTCAATACCCTGCGATTGAATTATTCGAGCGTGGATGCAGAAACTATCCGGACGGGGATAAAAATCCTCGGTGACGTGCTGAGGGAATGCTCCATGAAAAGGAGTTCTTTATCAGAAAGGCGATAGGCTGGTGCGTGAGAGAGATATCAAAGGCAAGCCCTGACGAGGCGTTTGAATTCCTCATGAAGATAAAAGACCGGGCATCGGGGCTTACACTCAGAGAAGGGGCAAAGAGGCTCCCTCTCCAACAGAGAGAAATGACAACCGTGCCATGACACAGATTTTGTGACAACATGCACATGTGCAATAAACAAAATGAGAGAAGTGTTTCTCGTAAAATCAGCGAGTTGCTAAATGGCAGAAGATTTGCTATTACAAACGATAGGGATTCTCCAACAACTAATTTAAAAAAATACAACATAAGAGAGGAGAGACAAAGTAAATATGTTTTTGTGTAGTTAAATCTTTGAACCATTACGACTTAAAAGGAGGGGCTATCAATGGTTTCAAAAAATTCGTTAAAAACATTTACAATACTTTCCGTTTTTGTTGCCATCTTGTTTCTCACATCAACTCTCTCATTTGCTGAAGTTCCCAAATTCATCAACTACCAGGGGAAATTAACGGACAAAAGCGATATTCCTCTTACCGGAACCTACACCATGACCTTTTGTATTTATGATTCTTCCAATACCTGTAAATGGACCGAAACCAAACCTGTAGCAGTGAAAAAAGGGATATATAATGTGATACTCGGAAGCGGTCCTGATAACGACCCTGATACAGAAGGAGATAACGTTCCGATACCCGCCAGTATCTTTAATGATTCACGGACACGGCTTGGGGTTACAGTCGAGGGTGATTCCGAGATGACGCCCCAAACAAGGCTTACAAGCGTGCCGTATGCAATGACTGCAGAAAACGTCGTCTCGATCCCAAGGGGTGTAATAGTAATGTGGTCAGGTTCCATTGCTTCTATACCTTCCGGCTGGGCGCTTTGCGATGGAGCTAATGGAACGCCTGATTTAAGAGATAGATTCATAGTTGGTGCCGGTAATTCTTACTCTGTTAGTGCAACTGGTGGCGAGGCAATGCATACTTTAACTATTGCTGAAATGCCACCTCACACACATTCTTACCGTTGGTGGAACGCATGGTATTTTTCAGGCAGTTCTGAGCTTGCCGCCAAGGGCAGCTATGATGATAATGCACAGACAGGGAGCACAGGAGGCGGACAGCCGCATAATAATTTACCACCATATTATGCTTTAGCTTATATTATGAAGCTATAAAAGGAGGGCTAAGAGATGAAAAGAAAAATGTCTTTAATCTTTCTCACCGGGTTATTACTATTAACCTTAATTTCTTTGGCGGTTGCGGAAATTCCGAAGACAATCAATTATCAAGGGTATCTGAAGGATAAAACAACGGGTTATCCTGTAAATGGAACAGTGCAGATGACGTTTTCAATATACGATGTGGGAACAGGAGGTACCGCTTTATGGAGCGAGACACAAAGTGTGCCTATGAGCAACGGAATATACAATGTAATCCTTGGAGATATAAACCCACTAAATCTGTCTTTTGATACGCAGTATTATCTTGGGGTAAAAGTAGAAGCAGATAATGAGATGACTCCGAGACAACCATTGACGAGTGTAGGATACTCATTTAAAGCAAAAACTTCAGATAGTGCTTCAAACGCAAATGATGTTTACGACAAGGACATAACCCCGAGAAGCATAAACATTAGAGGATACGGCTCTATCATTAACAGCAACGGACAATGGATAGGGGATCCCACAGGTTTACAGGGTCCGCAAGGTCCTGCGGGACCACAGGGGCCAACTGGACCGCAAGGTCCAGCAGGGCCTCAAGGACTGCAAGGACCTCAGGGTGCTCAGGGACCAACCGGACCTCAAGGACCGCAAGGCCCACAGGGACAGCCGGGACCAGCGGTAAGTACAAGTGCGGTATGTTGCTCTAATTGTGGCCAGCCGACCTGCTCTGGAGCTATGATTAGTGCTTCTCGGTTCGGTGGTTCCGGGTCGTGCAGGGCAACCTCAGATACCGGAATCTGCGAGGAATCCCGACTTCATATATGAATTTGACAAACTCCTTAACATATAAGGATTTTAATTTTCTTGTGGGCACTACATTTTCTTTATTATGTACGGGGTGCAATATCTCCGGATTTTCAGAATATCATAGATTTTTCGTGCATCCATGGTCATTTTTGAAGGTAATCCATAACGTATTTTCTTTTTCTTATTATAGAGAATACTAGTGTAGTGTCTCATAATTAGCTGGTGTTATAGTATGGTTTTATGTTAGACTATCTGCATGCCAAGACGTGCAATGCAAGTAAACTTAAGCGAAACAGATAGCCAAGAATTGAAACGTTGGGTGGGTGCGCATCGAAC
>JACRHB010000137.1 GCA_016217725.1 Nitrospirota bacterium
GCCATTTCCGGAGCTTGTTCTCCGGCTCCCAGATTTTCGCCATTTCAGGTCTTGTATAACGCTGTATCATAGGCTCTCCTTGTTTTTATCTCCCCTTTTGCCAGCCGGTTGATAAGGGAAGACGGCAGACCGGCTTCCCGCGGCTCCTTTTGAGTTACTACTATATCATAAGGCGCCCGTTTGATTTCTATAGAATTTACATTGAACAAAACGTATGCGGAGTCGGGATTTCCGTGTTTATTTAAATTTTTCTTTGCGGGATGAGGCTGACGTATGCGCGATCCTGTCCAATATACCGTTTATGAACGGCGCGGAATCTTCCGTGGAGTATTTTTTGGCGATCTCGAGGGCTTCGTTCATTACGACTGAAGGGGGGATGTCTTTTCTATATATAAGCTCGCAGGTGGCGGCCCTCAGGATATTTCTGTCGATAATCGCCATTCTTTCGATCGACCAGTTTTCTGCAGCCTTTTTTATGAGCTTGTCTATTTCGGCGAGATTCTTCCGGGTGCTGGCGACTATATCGCGGGTGAATTCCTTTACGTCTTCATCCTCTTCCTCGTTGCCCTCCCAGAATTCCAGCCACACGTCTTCGGTGAATTCATTACCTGTCATGTCAAGCTGAAACAGTATCTGCAGGGCGTATTCTCTGGCCCGTCGTCGTTTCATAAATTAAGTTAAGAGTTAAAAGTTGAAAGTTAGGAGTTAAAAAAAAGCTATAGAGATCTTTATTTGTTTTTTAAGTCTTAACTCTTAGCTTATAACTTCTTTAAAAGCTGCGCCATTTCTATGGCGACCAATGCGGCGTCCCAGCCTTTGTTGCCGCTTTTTGATCCGGCGCGCTCCACGGCCTGCTCAATCGTATCCGTGGTCAATACGCCGAAGGCAATCGGAACGCCTGTTTCCATGGAGGCGGAAGCGATTCCTTTGGATGCCTCTGCGGCTATGTAATCAAAATGAGGCGTTGCGCCGCGAATAATCGTGCCGAGGCAGATAATCGCGTCATAAGATTTTTTCCCGGCAAGCTTTTTGGCTATTAAAGGTATTTCAAAGGAGCCCGGAACCTTTATTATTTCAATATCTTTTTCCGAGCCGCCGTGTCTTATAATAGCGTCAACGGCGCCGTCAAGGAGCTTGCCGGTTATAAACTCGTTAAACCGGCTTACGATTATCGCAAATTTAAGTCCCTCCGCCTGAAGCTCGCCTTCAAATCTTTTCATGATCTCCTCCCTCTTTAAAAGGATGAAGGATGAGGGATGAAGGATGAAAAATGGAGAAAGCATTCTCCGAATTCTGCCTTCAGCCTTCTGCCTTCAGCCTTAGTTTTCACACTTCTTCCAGCATATGGCCGAGTTTTTTCTTTTTTATAGAAAGGTAGTTAATGTTTTTTTCGTGAGGCTTTATTTCGATCGGGACCCGCTCCACGATCCGCAGGCCATACCCTTCAAGACCGATAAGTTTTTTTGGGTTATTCGTCATAAGGCGCATCTTACGGACGCCGAGATTTACGAGTATCTGCGCTCCTATTCCGTAATCCCTCAAATCCGGTTTGAAGCCGAGCTTTACGTTCGCCTCGACGGTGTCCAGCCCTTTATCCTGAAGCGCATATGCCTTTAGTTTATTCACAAGGCCGATGCCCCTGCCCTCCTGTTTCATATAAAGGAGCACGCCCTTGCCTTCTTTCTTTATCATTGCCAGGGCCTTGTGCAGCTGGTCTCCGCAGTCGCATCGCTTGGAGCCGAAGACGTCGCCCGTAAGACACTCGGAATGGACCCGCACAAGCACGTCATCATCAGGTGAAATGTCTCCTTTAACGAGCGCTACATGGATGGAGTCGTCTACCATATTGCCGAACGCGATTGTCGTGAATTCTCCTCCGTGAACGGTCGGAAGCAGTGTCATGGCGAGCCGCGTCACAAGGCATTCGTTACGCATCCTGTATTGGATGAGGTCTTTGATGGTGACCATTTTCAGGCCGTGCTTTTTGGCGAATTTAGCAAGCTGCGGCACTCTTGCCATCGTGCCGTCGTCATTCATTATCTCGCAGATCACGCCTGCGGGATAAAGTCCGGCTAATCTCGACAGATCAACGGAGCCTTCGGTCTGTCCCGCGCGCTGAAGCACGCCGCCCGGCTGCGCCCTCAACGGAAAGATATGCCCCGGTCTTGCCAGGTCTTCCGGGCCGGTTTTGGGATGAATGGCGGTCTTGATCGTCTTGGCCCGGTCGTGGGCTGAGATACCCGTGGTGACGCCTTTACGCGCCTCGATGGAAACGGTGAAGGCCGTCCCGAACTTGGACGTGTTCATGTCCGACATCATAGGCAGCTTAAGGGTCTCAACCCTTTCAGGCGTGAGCGAAAGGCAGATGAGCCCCCGCCCGTATTTTGCCATGAAGTTGATCGCCTCAGGAGATACCCTTTCAGCAGCGATTGTAAGGTCGCCCTCGTTTTCCCTATCCTCGTCGTCAACAAGGATAATAATCTTGCCCGCCTTAATATCTTCAATAGCCTCTTCTATCGTGTTGAATTTATATTTGCTTCGCATCGTTATGCTCCAACTAAGAATTAAGTAAGAAGTTGGAAGTTGGAAGTAGGAAGTAAAAGAATAAAGGCACTAATTCTTTAAGTCTTTTTTACTTCTCACTTCTCACTTCCTACTTCTCACTTTTATCATGCAAACCCTTTCTCTTTCAGCAGCTCCATTAAGCTTGTATCATTATCTTTCTTGGCAAGAAATTTTTCAACATACTTGCCGATAAGGTCCGCCTCAAGATTTACCCTATCGCCGACGACCTTATCACCGATGTTAGTAGCCTTGAGTGTATGGGGTATTATAGCAACGCTGAAAGACCTGTTATCAACGTCCACCACCGTCAGGCTTATACCGTCAATTGCGACGGAGCCTTTCTTGACAACATATTTTAAAACTTCTTCCGGCGCTTTAAAGGAGAAGAACGTGTATTCTCCAGCCGTCTTTTTAGCCCTGATCGTGCCTACTCCATCAACGTGTCCAGTCACAAGGTGCCCGCCGAGCCTGCTTGAAAGCATCAACGCCCGCTCGAGATTGACCTTGTTCCCGGCCTTAAGCTCTCCGATGTTTGTGCTTCGTAATGTCTCAGGAGACACGTCAAAGCATAAATCCCCCCCTCCCCCCTTTGCAAACGGGGGGAGGGGGGGGATTTTAGTGACAGTGAGACAAACGCCGTTGACGGAAACACTATCGCCGGGCTGAACCTCAAAGTCGGCTGCCGGCTTCAACGACAGCCTGACGCCGTTCCCCGTCTTTTCGACGGAAATGATTGTTCCTGTTGTTTCAACGAGTCCGGTGAACATAATTTTAAAAAAGTAACAAAGGGACATAGGCACAAAGTGATCTTTGTCTTTCTGTTTTTTTTATGACTCTGTGCCTTTGTGCCTGTGTTACTTTGTCCCTGATAATCTTAATCAATGTATCAGTCTCCCTATCCTGCCCCAGCGTATTTTATTGAGCGCTCCGCCTTCGTTGTCCCAGGACCAGTACATGATAAACGCCTTGCCTTTTATCTCCTCTACGGGCACGACTCCCCAGAACCGGCTGTCGTAGCTCTGGTCCCTGTTGTCCCCCATGGCAAAGACGCTGTTTCGCGGGACTATAAAGGGACCGAAGTTGTCCCTCAGGGCGTTTTCGATGTTTTGATCGTAGTGCACGGTATACGGCTCATTCTGAAGGACGCCGTTTATGTATAATTTTTTATTCGTTATCTCAAGCTTGTCTCCGCCGACCGCGCCGACCCGTTTTATAAAATCCCTGCAGTCGTCCTGGAACAGGTAAGAGAGGTTTTTGCTCTGCCAAGCATTTCCGAGCCTTGACGTTATGTTTTTTGTCAGGCTTGTGCATTCTGCCTTTTCCTTGTTTTTGGGAAACGGGAAGACGATGATGTCGCCCTTTTTCGGCGAATTAAAGATCAGGAATTTCGTATCGGCAAACGGGATCTTTATGCCGTAAGTGAATTTATTTACAAGAATATGATCGCCGATAAGCAGCGTGGGTATCATGGAGCCCGAAGGTATCTTAAAGGCCTGTATGACAAACGCCCGTATAAAGAGGGCAAGTATTATTGCAATGGAAATAGCTTCGACGTATTCACGAAATTTCGATTTGCCGGATTTTTTTGCCAATTTAAATCACCTTATTTTTTATTTCTCACTTCCTACTTCTCACTTTTTCTTCACTTCACCTTCAACACCGCCAAAAACGCTTCTTGCGGAACCTCCACCCTGCCGACCTGCTTCATCCGCTTCTTGCCTTCTTTCTGTTTTTCGAGCAGCTTCCTTTTTCTCGTTATGTCGCCGCCGTAGCATTTTGCAAGGACGTTCTTCCGCATCGCCTTGATGGTTTCACGCGCAATTATCTTGCTTCCTATCGCAGCCTGGATGACTACTTCAAACATCTGCCTCGGGATCTCTTCCCGGAGTTTTTCGGCAACCTGTCTCCCTTTGGTATAAGCCTTATCCCTGTGAACTATCATTGACAGGGCGTCAACGGACTCCCCGTTCAAAAGCAGGTCCAGCTTGGTAAGCTGCGATTCCCTGTATCCGGTGAATTCGTAATCCATAGAAGCATAGCCGCTGGACAGGGATTTTAGTTTATCATAAAAGTCCCATAAAATCTCATTCAGCGGCAGCTCATACGTCACCATTATGCGGTCTTTTCCTATGTAGTGAAACTCCTTTTGCGTCCCGCGCCGCTCCTGGCAGAGCTCGAGGATCGAACCGATATATTTTTGCGGAACGAAGATCACGGTCTTGACATACGGCTCTTCGATCCATTCGTACTTTTGGGGGAGCTTTGCCGGACTGTCTATATATACGATATTCTCGGGGGCTTGCACAACCTTGTAAATGACGGTGGGAGCCGTATTCACAAGCTCCAGCTGAAACTCCCTTTCGAGGCGCTCTTTAATTATCTCCATATGCAGCAGGCCCAGGAAGCCGCAGCGGAAGCCGAAGCCGAGCGCAGAGGACGTCTCCGGTTCAAAGCTGAAAGACGCATCATTGAGCCTCAGCTTTTCGAGCGCGTCTTTCAAGGCGGCATATTGATTCGTTTCAGTCGGGTAAAGACCGCTGAAGACCATCGGTTTTATATCTTTATAACCGGGGCATGGCTCCGGAGTCTGATTATCGGCATCGGTGATGGTGTCGCCGACCTTCGTCTCCGCCACGTTCCTGATGCTTGCAATGATGTATCCGACCTCGCCCGCGCCCAGTGAATCAACGGTCTTTTTATGGGGGGTGAACACCCCCACCTCCAGGACCTCATAAGTCTTCTGCACGGCCATGAGCAGGATCCTGGTCCCTTTTTTGACCTCGCCGTCAAACAGCCTCACAAGCACGATGACCCCCTGATAGTTGTCAAACCATGAATCGAAGATGAGGGCCTTAAGCGGGCGGGCTTTGTCGCCCACGGGCGGCGGCACTTTTTTAACAACAGCCTCAAGGACGTCCCTGACGCCCGTGCC
This sequence comes from Nitrospirota bacterium, assembly GCA_016217725.1. Lineage (GTDB taxonomy): Bacteria > Nitrospirota > Thermodesulfovibrionia > UBA6902 > UBA6902 > SURF-23. The sequence continues at coordinate 5,498 of JACRHB010000137.1, forward strand.
TTCTTTTGCAGAGGTCAGTATTATATCCGAACAGTCGATGCCTAAGGCCTCTTCAATCTGCGCCTTCACCCTTTCCGGCTCGGCGCTTGGAAGGTCGATCTTATTTATTATCGGAACTATCTCAAGGTTATGCTCCATAGCCAGATAGGTGTTTGCAAGCGTCTGCGCTTCAACCCCCTGCGAAGCGTCAACCACAAGGATAGCGCCTTCGCATGAGGCGAGGCTGCGCGAGACTTCATAGGAGAAATCCACGTGCCCCGGCGTGTCGATAAGGTTGAGTATGTAGTCTTTTCCGTCTGATGCCGTATAATTCAATCTCACCGCGTGCGCCTTTATAGTAATTCCCCGCTCCTGCTCCAGGTCCATGGAATCCAGCACCTGCTTGGTGGTCATCTCCCTCTGGGTAAGGGCTCCGGTTATCTCGAGTATGCGGTCGGCCAGGGTGGATTTGCCGTGGTCTATATGCGCGATGATCGAAAAATTTCTAATGTTGTTTCCGGACATAATTCAGATTCAAATAACGGGCTGGCTTACAGCTTCATGAGACAAGGAGAGTTTTTTAAACAGAAGACCGGCGGCGCCGATGGAGCCGGCGTCTTTTGCCAGGGAGCTTTTTAATATCCTGATATTTGCCGAAAAAGGCTTGAAGGCGCGTTTGAAGGCCTCTTTTGTCAGCTCTTCGATGAACAAGTCCCATGCGCCAAGCAGCCCCCCGCCGATGAGCACGGCGTCGATGCGGAAGATATTTATAATGTTGGCTATGCCCACGCCGAGATATCTCCCCACTTCTCTGAAAGCCTCTCTGCTGAGATTATCGCCGTCGAGCGCTTTCTGAAACACGAGATCCGGAGTTATTTTATAAAAATTACCGTCGCAGCATTCCGCCAGCATGGATTTTGCGCCGTCCTCCAGGGCTTTTATTACCCGGTCCACGATGGCCCTGCCCGAGGCGTATGATTCAAGACAGCCGTGGCTGCCGCAGGTGCAGAAGCGGCCGTCCGGCTCCATGATCATATGGCCGATCTCAAAAGGGCCTTCATATAATTCTCCTTTATAAATATGTCCGCCTCCTAATCCCGTGCCCAGTGTCAGGACGACAAAATTATCGATATCCTTGCCTGTGCCGATCCATCTCTCCCCGTATGCATAGGCGTTTGCGTCATTTTCAACGGCGACCGGAAGCGAAAACTCCGTTTCAAAAAGCTCTCTTACGGCAAGCCCGTTTAATGCTGCGATATTGGGTGATTTTATTATCAACCCGTTTTTCCTGTCTATAAAGCCGGCAACCCCGAGGCCTATGCCTGCAAGGTCGGCATGGGATATCAGCGGTTTGACGGCCTCATCGTTCATGAAATCCTTCAGATTTTTTATTAACAGATCTTCTATCCTGTCCCCCTCTGTCTTTCCGGCGCCGGCCCCTGAAACTGAAGGCGTTGCCGCCTGCCTGCCGGCTAACACTTCTCCGTTTTCATCGGCAAGAATGATCTTTGTATTGGTCCCGCCGATGTCTAACCCTACTGCGATCTTCATATTATTTCTCCATAAAAATTATATACTGATTATTAAGCAAGTCTAATGTTATCACATTGAAAAGCCGGTGTAAAGAAAGGCAGGAGGCTACCAGCAATTCACGATGAACCTTAAAAACCATTACGATTCACAGAGAACATGTTGCAGCAGGGCATATCAGCCCTGTCCGGGCGATTACTGCCTTTATTTTAAATCGATTTTACAGGATTGAATCAACAAGAAGCCGCAAAAA
>JACRHB010000138.1 GCA_016217725.1 Nitrospirota bacterium
CTATAAATTCGATATTTATTAAATCAATATCTACAGCCCTATGTCTCACTGTAATTATTATCAGGCAGCATGTTAGAAAAACTAAGATACCTCACATCCGGAGAATCCCACGGCAGGGCACTGGTTTGCACGATTGACGGCCTTCCTTCAAACCTTTCGTTATCTGCAAAAGATATAAACCCGGACCTATCGAGAAGACAAAAAGGGTTCGGCAGAGGAGGGCGTATGAAGATCGAATCCGACCGCGCACAAATTCTCTCAGGAGTCCGCTGGGGGAAAACCCTCGGCTCACCTGTTTCACTTTTAATAGAAAATAAAGACTGGTCCAACTGGCAGTATATTATGAGTCCAGAGTTAAGAGTTAAGAGTTTAGAATTGAACACCGAACTCATAACTCATAACTCTAAACTCCAGGCTGTTACCCGTCCCCGTCCCGGGCATGCCGATTTATCCGGGGCTTTAAAATACAATCATAGGGACCTGAGAAATGTGCTTGAACATTCCAGTGCAAGAGAAACAGCCGCACGCGTAGCGATTGGCGCAATAGCAAAGAAATTTCTATCTGAATTTGATATTCAGATAATAAGTTATGTAACAGAGATAGGGGGGGTGAAGAGTTCAGAGTTAAGAGTCAAGAGTCAAGAGAGCGAAAAAAAATTTTTATCCTTATTCAAAAAAGCGGAGGCGTCTCCTGTAAGATGCCCTGACAGTGAAGTTGAAGAAAAAATTATTGCCAAAATCAAAGCTGCAATGAAAAAAGGAGACACGCTCGGCGGGGTCTTCGAGGTTGCTGTGTTAGGTGTTCCCGTGGGACTTGGCAGTTACAGCCAATGGGACAGAAGACTAAATGCAAAACTTGCATACGCATTAATGGGTATCCAGGCAATAAAAGGAGTAGAAATAGGACTTGGCTTTGAAATGGCGCGAAGGCATGGTTCGGAAGTGATGGATGAAATTTATTACAGAGCACAAAACAATGAGCACAGAACACTGACAAAAAAAAGTCCGGGTACCGGCTTTTATCGCAAGACCAACAATGCAGGCGGAATCGAGGGGGGGATGAGCAACGGCATGCCGATAATTTTGAGAGCTGCCATGAAACCCATTCCGACACTGAGAACACCTCTTTCTTCTATTGATATTAATACAAAGAAAACATTCAGGGCCGCGTATGAAAGGTCGGACGTGTGCGCTGTGCCCGCGGCGTCAGTCATAGGCGAAGCTGTGACAGCCCTGGTTATTGCCGATAGTTTTCTCGATAAATTCGGCGGTGACAGTATGGAAGAGATTACGAGGAATTATGAAGGGTATCTTAAGCAGATAAGGGAATTTTAAGAATGTCATTCCCACTAAACACGGTTGTTGCAGAATGTCATTCTGAGGCGTTAGCCGAAGAATCTCCCTTTGTAATAAGTTGATATTAAGAGATTCTTCGCAGAGCTCCTGAGCATGAAAGATTCTTCACTTTGTTCAGAATGACGCTTTATAATATTTTTCAATTTCTGCACCCCTTCGTATGGGATTGACAACATGTTTACAATACAATTATGAAAATCGTATTGACAGGCTTTATGGGCACCGGCAAGACCTCTGTCGGAAAAGAGCTGAGCAGAAAGCTCGGATACCGGTTTGTCGATACCGACGTGTTAATAGAAGAAAAGGAAGGCAGTCCCATCCCTCTTATTTTTAAAGAAAAGGGCGAGAATTATTTTCGTAACCTCGAACAGGACTCTGTAAAAGAAGCCTCAATGATGCGCGATGTCGTGATCGCCACCGGCGGCGGGGTTATCAAGAACAGGAAAAATGTGGAGAACCTCGGGAGGGACGGAATTATAATATGGCTGAAGGCGGACCCGGAGATCATTCTTAAGAGGGTAATGCTTGAAGGCGGAAAGAGGCCGCTTCTTGACGTTGAAGAGCCCCTGAATGAAATCAACAATCTGCTTTCAGAGCGCATAAAACTCTACGAACAGGCAGACACTTCTGTTGATACCAATTATATAACGCCGCAGGAGACTGCCCATGAGATTATAGACAGACTGTGTCTTGATCATCAGGTCGTGGCAGTAGATCTTAATGAGAGAAGCTATAATATTGTTATCGGGAGCAAGGTCCTTCCAAAGCTGGGGCTTAGACTGAAAAAGTTCCGCCCCTCGAAGGTCGCCATAATAAGCAATAAAACGGTCTTCCCTCTTTACAAGGACATACTCTTCGGGCCGCTTCGGCAATACCATATTGTTCCTGAGATCATACTTATCCCTGACGGTGAAGAATACAAAAATTTATTGTGGACCTATTACATACATGGCGAGCTTCTTAAGGCAAAGTTTGACAGGAATTCTCTCCTGATCGTCTTTGGAGGAGGGGTTGTCGGCGACATAACAGGGTTTGTCGCCTCAACTTATATGCGGGGCATCAAATACATACAGGTCCCCACTACGCTTCTTGCACAGGTAGACAGTTCCGTAGGCGGCAAGACAGGCGTTAATCATCCGCTGGGCAAAAACATGATAGGCAGTTTTTACCAGCCGTCGCTCGTCTTTATAGATGTTGACACATTAAGGACCCTTCCGAAAGGAGAATTTTATGCGGGCATTGCGGAGATAATAAAATACGGGGTCATAGCAGACGGCAAGCTCTTTGATTATTTAAAATCAAACATAGAAGATATCCTCTCCCTCGGGGACGGGGTTATAAATGTAATAAAACGCTCCTGCGAAATAAAAGCGGATGTTGTATCAAAGGATGAAAAAGAGGCCGGGCTGAGGGCCATACTCAATTTCGGCCATACCATCGGCCATGCAATCGAAACAGTCACCGGCTATAAAAGATTTCTTCACGGTGAAGCCGTTGCAATGGGCATGTGCGCGGCAGCGGACCTAGCGGTACGAATGAGGATATTCCGGAAAGACGAAGCAACCCGTTTAAGGGAGCTTGTTGAGTTGTATAACCTTCCAAGCCGGATTCCTGATGAATTAAATGTTTCAGAAATGATGAACGCAATGGAAGTCGACAAGAAAGTCAAAGCCGGCAAGCTCAGATTTATTCTCCCCAAGACAATAGGCAAGGTCAGGATAGAAGAAGACGTTGACAGGAAGCTGATCAGAGAAGCGCTGCAATCTAAGTCCTGAACTTCCTTCCCTTCCACAGCATATAAATCGCTGGATAGATAATCAGTTCAAGTATTGTAGAGGTGATGACTCCGCCGACCATTGGGGCGGCGATGCGCTTCATCACGTCAGCGCCTGTGCCGTGGCTGAACATGATGGGGACAAGCCCGGCGAGGATGACGCTAACGGTCATTATCTTCGGGCGGATTCTCTTTACCGCGCCGTGCATTATTGCTTCTTTGAGGTCAGCTAAATTTTTCATCTTGCCTTCTTTCTTCCACTGCTCATACGCAAGCTCAAGATAAAGAAGCATCACAACGCCTGTCTCGGCGTCAAGTCCTGCAAGGGCGATTATTCCTACCCATACAGCGATGCTCATGTTGTAATTAAGAAAATACAGAAGCCAGAATGAGCCGACAAGGGAAAAAGGCACCGCAAGGAGCACGATCATAGTCTTTGTGACGGATTTGGTGTTCATGAATATCAGTACAAAGATGATGAGCACGGTAAGAGGAATTACGAGTTTCAGCCTCTCCTGTGTCTTGACAAGGTATTCATACTCGCCGCTCCATTCAAGGCGGTAACCGTCAGGAATTTTCAAGGATGAAACTTTCGCCTTTGCCTCCTCAACATAACCTCCCACATCCCTGCCGGAAAAATCTATAAACACATAGGCCGCAAGAAGCCCTTCCTCGCTCTTTATGCCTGTCGGTCCCCTGACTATTTTTATATCCACAAGCTGACCGAGAGGGACCTGTAAAGAGTTAGGAGTTAAGAGTTGAGAGTTAAGAGTTGAAGAAGGACCCATTCCGCTTGACCCCTGACTCATTACTCCTGATTTTGAACTCATTACAGGCACGAGGACCCTCTTTAATTTTTCCACAGTGTCCCTCAGCTCCCTTGAGTATCTGATATTCACCGGATACCTTTCCCTTCCCTCTATGGTGGTGGTCAGGGGCATGCCGCCGATTGCTGTTTGAACAATCTCCTGGATATCGTCAACGTTTATCCCGTATCTCGCGGCCTCTGCGCGCTTGATATTGAAGTCCAGGAAATATCCGGTAGTCAGCCTTTCAGCATAGGCGCTCCTGGTGCCTTTAATGTCCTTGACAACGTTTTCAATCTCAAGTCCGATCCTTTCGATCTCCTGGATGTTCGGTCCCATGACCTTTATCCCGACCGGCGTCCTTATGCCCGTGGAAAGCATGTCAATACGCGCCTTGATCGGCATTGTAAAGGAGTTTGCAACTCC
>JACRHB010000134.1 GCA_016217725.1 Nitrospirota bacterium
CGTTCATATTCTTAACACATAATTTAATCCCATATTTTTTTCTTTTAAATTCGGTGCGTTCTCAGGTGGCATGACTAATGCTCTATGAAGGGTGAAATTCAGGAGGTTAAAAATGGGAACACAAATATTATTCGTTACTTATCAAACTGAAGATTTTGATGAAGGGCTTTCTTATGCAGTTGATCTTGCAAAGACGATGAATAAGGATTTGACCATCTTGATGGTCCACAAAAGGGGCTTCCTGAAAAGACTGGAAGATGTCATGACTGCGGTCACTTTTGCAGGGGCAGGCGAGCATGAGACAGCAAGGGAAATTTTATCGGGGAAGATCGAAAGTGAATCAATAGAAAGAATCAACATGCTCACCGAAGAATTTCAAAACGCGGGTGTTATTACAAGGGTGTATATAGTGGCATTAGACGCAGTTTCAGCCGTAAAAGACTTTCTTAAACAGAAAAACTCCGTTGATATCGTATTGCTGAGTCCAAGCGTAACAGACAACGGGAACATATCATCGAGTGAATTACAGAGGCTCGTGAGAACCGCGTCAAAACCCATTGTGACAATGTCAAGGCAAGTTTATGCAGCGTGAGTTGAATATTAATTAACAAAATCTCCCCTCGCCCCTCTTTTCCAAAGAGGGGAAATAAAGTCCCCCTTTGAAAAAGGGGGATGTAGGGGGATTTGAAATTATTTTAAAAGGAGAACGTCTAAATGAATTTTATGTACCTTTATTTACCGGTTGCACTAACAAGCATTAATATCTTAATTCCCGTAGGACTCGGCCTCGCGGTAGGGCTGCTGTCGGGACTGTTCGGAGTCGGCGGCGGCTTTTTGATGACACCGCTATTGATAATGCTCGGCATCCCGGCCACAGTGGCTGCAGCAACAGACTCAAACCAGATAGTGGCGGCATCAACGTCGGGAACATACGCCCATTGGAAGGTAGGCAATGTGGATTTCAAGATGGGCCTGTATCTCCTCATCGGCGGGTTCATCGGAGGACTTGCCGGAGTGCAGGCTATTAAATTTCTCAACGCGACAGGCAATGCGGACTTTGTTATAAAGATGACATACGTGCTGATGCTGGGAATAGTAGGCACATACATGTTCATTGAAAGCCTGAGCAGCATGAGAAAGTCAAAGAGTCAAGAGTCAGAGACGGGTTTAAAACCCGTCTGTACAGAATCATGTATGACAAGATTTCTGAAATCTCTTCCTTTACAAACCCATTTCGAAAAATCCGGCGTTACTCATTCACTGCTCCTCCCTCTCATATTCGGCGGTTTTGTCGGGGTACTCGCCGCAATAATGGGCGTAGGCGGCGGCTTCCTGATGGTCCCTGTCATGGTGTATATCCTGAGAATGCCCATGCACGTCGTAGTCGGCACAAGCCTGTTCCAGATACTGTTCAACTGCATTGAGGTAACATTTCTTCAAGCGTATACCAATCACAGTGTGGACTTTATACTCGCAGTGCTATTGTTGTTAGGTTCGACAGTGGGGGCTCAGATAGGCGCGGTATTCGGGAGGAAGCTCAAGGGCGAACAGTTGAAGATAATCCTCGCAACGATAGTGCTTGCCGTGACCGTAAAGATAGTTTTTGAACTTACCTTAACACCATCACTACTTATATCACAAGCGGGAGGGCATTAATATGATAAAACTCAGAAAAATAATTCTTACAATTTTCAGTCTGCTTACATTATTCGGGATATTTCTTCTCGGTCTGCTCATTTTCACAGCCAATGCATCTGCGGACCTGACAGTCAAGTCAAACCACGACCACATTAAAATAGACTTCTTTTATCACGGCAGCACCGTCAGCGTAAAAGGAGAAGCGGACCCGGGCACAGACCTGGTCATCAAAATAACTTCTCCTGACGGACACGAGGTATTGAAACAGAAGGGGAAAGTCGGCGGGCTTCTGTGGATGAACACGGGCACGTTAAATTTCGAAAACACTCCTAATCTCTATTCCGTTCACAGCACAAAAAAAATCGATGACATCCTGAGCGCTGAAGAAATGGAGAAATATGTGATCGGATACCCGGCATTAAGCAGGCACGTCGAGATAACGCCTTCTTCAAATGAAGCCGAAAGATCAAAATGGTTCAATGAATTTGTGAAATACAAGGTATCTTCAAACCTTTATACGAGTTCTTACGGACGTATAACAACCTCGGAACAAGGCGACAAGCAGGCCTATTATATACTCACCGCCTGGCCTTTTCAGGCCCCTCCCGGGGACTACCTTGTCACGGTATATGCGGTAAAGGATAAAAAGGTTATTGAACAGGCACAGTCGAATGTGAATGTAGAACAGATCGGCATCATAAAGGCGCTCGCCGGCATGGCAAAAAACAATGCGGCCTGGTACGGAATTATATCCATAATTGCGGCGCTGGCGGCCGGTTTCGGCGTCAGCCTTGTATTCGGAAAAGGTGGAGGCGCGCATTAATGAGCACATTAAAGATTAATAATGAAAAACACAGCCCGGCTGAAACAACATTAAATTTAAGGAAAAATATGTATGAAACAATAATCGTCGGCGTCGACAGCTCGGAGTTCAGCAGGGCTGCTGTAATAGAGATTTCGAATTGGATAAAACGACATGGAGGGAAGGCTGTTCTGGTCCATGGTGTTTTTTTTGATCAGGAGGAATTCGGCAATGCCCCCGAAATACTTGAAAAGCGCGTTCAGTTAGGCAAAAAAATCTGTTATCAGACAAAGGACATGGTAATGTCCGAGTTCGGCATTGAAGTGGAATCCCTTGTGTGCGAAGGAGAGCCGCCTGATGTAATAACGAACATCGCACGCGAGAGAGACGCGGATCTTATAGTTATGGGGACCTATGGCAGGAGAGGATTAAAGAGGATGCTCATGGGCAGTGTTACATCGGACGTAATAGTCAATTCGCCCTGCGATGTGCTGGTGGTGAAAAAGCCTTGCAGCGAATGCACGGGTGAATACAAATCCATCCTGGTCCCGTTTGACGGCTCGTTATTCAGTCAAAATGCGCTCAATCGTGCATCTTACCTGTCCGGAATTTCTAAAGCGGAGATAACAGTCATATATGTAATTCCACGCTATGAGGAAATGCTGGGATTTTATAAAAGCGAATCGATAAAGAAACGTCTTTGGGATGAAGCGCAGAAGATCATGGACATGGGAAAGAGGATCGCTTCAAAAAATACGGCATCCATAGCAACTGAAATACAGGAAGGACAGGCCGCGGAGCAAGTCATAGAAACGGCCAGGAGGTTGAAAAACGATTTGATAATCATGGGAAGCCACGGATACAGGGGCGTAAACAAGGCAATAATCGGAAGCACCGCCGAAAGGGTAATCATCAACGCCCCATGTCCGATATTGATAGCGCGATAAATATGAATCCCCTCTCCCCTTGAGGGCTTGTCCCGATGCCTTTATCGGGGAGAGGGTCAGGGTGAGGGGTAAAGGAGAGAAACATGAAAGGTTATAGAAAAATTCTGATCGCGGTAAACGGTTCAAAGGATGTAATCAAACATGGATTGAAGCTTGCCTGCGATGAAAAATGCTGGGTGACGGTCGTTAAGGTCCTGCCGCCGAATGAGGGCGATTTAAATCTTGTCGGCGTAAAGAATATTGAAGACGTGCTCAGCAGCAGTTGCAATAAAGAAATCTCGGAAATAAATTCCGTTTCGGAGTCCGAAGGCGCCTTGGTGAAGACAAGGATTGAAGAAGGAGATATCCATAAAAAGATCGTGGAAGTGGCGGAAGAGGAGAGATGCGATGTCATTATTATGGGCGCTCAGAAGGGTCGAAACTGGCTCAGAAAGATCTTCGGCGACAACGTAGTGGAAAAAGTCGTCAATAGCGCCCCCTGCCCTGTGCTTGTGGTGGCAGCTTAACATCGGGAGCTATATAGTTGAGTTTTGCTTTTGCGGAGAGCCCATCAACGCTTTGTCCCCCCTTGACAGGGGGGATTTTTTTGATGCGACAAATGACTTATTACGATCAGCCGACGGATAAAAATGAGAAATGCTGTTTAAAAAATTTGCAAGGTTGATAGTCAGGGACATTCTGACGAAGAATGGGCTTGAAGACGCAGTAAAAGCTTCATATGCCGCAGATAAGTATCTTGAAGAGTATTTGATAGAGAGCGGCATCCCAAAACATGAAATACTGTTCTGTCTCTCCGAACATTACAATTGTCCTTTTGCAGAGTTTGATGAAAGTGTTGCGGCTTCCTATTTTCTCACCATGCGTCTGGACATGGGAAAACTCAAAAACGCCCTCTGGTTCCCGCTGTCCGTAAGGCAAAACAAGGCGGAGGTAATAGCGTACGATCCGGAAGATCCTGCAATAGTTGCCGACATCAAGGCCACCCTTAAAGTTGAAGATATCGATTTCCTTGTTGCCCTTCCTTTAGACATCATCAGGATCATCGAGCACAACTTTGATGTGAACCCCGGGTTCCCTTTTGCCGCCGGAAGGACGCCGCTTGCAAAGGTCCGGACCTTTCTTGCAGACAGGCGCTCCTTGTTTGCATGTTACAGAACCTCCTTTGCAAAGGGCAGGACAGGACTGGCCTTCCTGCGTACCGGCATCTCTTTCATAGCCATCTCTCTTGTGTTTTTCAGGATTTTCGGCATTGGTTATTTAACTATCCTTGAAGCCGCCCTCTTTATTGCAGGGGTAGGGATGACGGTTGACGGCGTGAGGTGGTATATACCCGCAAGAAAGACCGGCAAGAGACCTTTGAAATGTGCGCCTACCGAGCCGACATGGGGAAGCACAGTCCTTGCGGCCGCCAGGGCAAATAAAGATTCGGCGTTCATTCGCACCGATGCTGTAAGGGGCGCGGATAAGCTGCGCTCCGCGTGGAATTATCTCTCTCCCGTGATGAGAAGGAGATTTCTCGCAAGCGACAGGACCGACATGGCTGAAGAACGGACGACGCTGGCATGTTACAGGACAGCGATGGCGCGGGCGCGCACAGGGCTTGCCTTTATGCGTTCAGGGGTCGCCTTTGCAGGACTTGGCATTGCGCTCTTAAGACAATTCCATACGGGCGTCTGGTCGGCTTTTGATGCACTGCTGATATTGACCGGCATCATCATGCTCATGGAAGGTTTTTACTGGTATCTTCCGGGCAGACGCGCCGGCGCAGAAGGATTTCAATCGGTGAAAAGAGCGGGAGACAACAGCAGCATCTGGGATTTCGTCTTCCCGCCGGCAATCGACCGGTCCGGGCATAAATATGAAAATTACCCGCCTCTCAAACCTTCTCATTCACCAGGTATTTGGGCGACAACAGGACTTGCCCTTGAGAGAACGCTTCTTGCAGACAGAAGGAATGTGATGGCAAGGCTGCGCACCGTGATGGCGCGGTCACGGACTGGAATGGCCTTTATAAGAACGGGAATGAGCATATCCGCCGTTGGCGCCGGCCTTCTCGCTTGTTTCGGGACACAAAATATCGGATGGACCATATTCAATGTCGCTCTAGCATTAACAGGCTTTCTGTTTATCGCTGATGGTCTTTACTGGCACATGCCCGCTGAAAAGATGAGAAGACAATTACCTTATTGTTTCGGAGAGATGGAGATCGCTATGCCGGATTACGGCAAGCCTGTTCGTTATTGGGGGAAAGCGGTTTTTTAGCCATGATAACGTCTGATATAGCATCAGAAAAATTTCACGTCCTGTTCGACTGGAAAGTCTTGACAGCAAAAAAACTTCATGCCGCTGAAATAACCGCCGCTGCAAGAGGTATAGATGTCGAGAGAGTTCTAATAAGAGAATGCGGAGTGCAGCGTCACATTATTTTGAAAGCGCTTTCGGAGTATTACAATTGCCCGCCGGTTGAATACGATGAAAGAATGCCGGTCCCGCCGGAGCTTTTATCAGGGCTCGATGATGAAAGGCTCTCCCTGAGTCAATGGTTTCCGATAATCAAGGACGGCGATACCGTAGTCCTGGCAACCAACAACCCGTATGACCCGAAGGTACTTGAAGAGGTAAGAAGATTCATTAAGGCAGAAAAGTACGAATTCAGGGTAGCATTGGCAGAAGACGTTCAATGGTTTATTCAGGATTTTTTGCATGCAAAGCCTGGCCGTCTCATAGGGACTGAAAGGACAGGGCTCGCCTTCTGGCGCAATACAATGGCCCACTGGAGGACGAGACTCGCATGTTACAGGAATGACCTTGCACAGGCAAGGACAGATCTTGCGTTTCTCAGGTGGGGGCTTGGATTAATTGCCATAGCCGACGCGCTTATGCGCACGCGCGGATATGCAGATGTGCTCTATATTTACCGGCTGATGATTGCGGCAGGTTTTTCACTCACCGCGTTCGGATTGTCCGGTTACATAAAAATCAGACGTGAGAGATTAAGTCCCCCAAAACACCATACCCTTGTAGAGGTTACGTCGGCGACTCTGACCTTTCTGGAAAATTATCATTTTATTGAGGGCACAGAAAAAACATCGTCTACGAAAGAGACCATGCTCGCAAGGCTCGGGGACTTTCTGGCAGACCACTGCACCATTCTTTACCCGTCTCCTGCAAGCAGAGAGCGCACGCATCTTGCACGGGAGAGAAACGTGCTTGCAGGCCACAGGACAGTGGCTGCTTGCTATAGAACAATATATGCAAGGGCGAGGACCGGCCTCGCCTTTATCCGCACGGGCATTTCATTTCTAAGCGTCGGCATAGGACTGATGCATTATTTTAAATTAAGTCTGTTTTCCGTATTAGATTCCATCCTTATTGTAATGGGGATTTTGATGCTTGTTGACGGCGCATTGTGGTATCTGCCGGTGAGAAAAGAGCAGTCGGAAATTCCGAGGTGTCCGGTGCCTGAGCAGCCGGTCAAATAATTCCATGAAGATAACTGATAAATTGCAATTAAAGATCTGGCATAAGATGATCATCGGCATTGCTATCCCTTCCCTTATCGTCCTTGCCGGGAGCCTGCTTACTTACGGATACATAAAAAATGTGAGAGACAGGCAGTCTTACGTTCAGATAGCGGACGACCTTAAAGGACATGTGCTTGAGGTCAGGCGAAACGAAAAGAATTTCCTTCTTCATAAAGGCGAAGAGTATTACAGGTATTGTCAGGACGCGGTAAACACCTTCAACAATCTTATCAACAAAACATCTCCAAAAATTGTCGAAGAAATCGGGAAAGAGGATTTTCTGCTGCTTAAGCGGTCCTCTCAAACATATTCGGGACTCATATATGACTTGTATGTACATTATCAGCGCGAGGCCGAGATTGTTGAAAAGGTGAGAGGGGAAGGCAGGGAATTGGAGACTGTAATTGCAAAAGGGAAACATACGGGTGAGCTTTCAACGGACTTTATCTTCAATCTCCGGCTTCTTGAAAAAAACTATATGCTGTTCCGGGACAAAGTCTCTTTTAAAAAACTGGACGCCGCACTCACCCAGATAAAAAACATAGTCCCTATTTGTTATGAGTGCGTCCCGTATATTGAAGCCGTTCAGAATCTTTTTGCAATCTATAAAAAAGGCGACACAATGGTGACCGATTTGCAAAGCGCAGGAAACTCCCTTGAAGAGGTCACGAACAAAATAGCCGCCGGCGAAAGGCAGAAAATCAGCTCTTTTATTACACGGACCCTGCGGCTTTTGCTTATAGCCGCTGTCCTGCTGTGCATACTGGGACCTTTCCTTGTATACAAGACCGCCAATTACATAGTTGCGCCGATCAAGAGGCTTGCTGAAATTACAAGAAAGATTGCAGAGGGGGACATAACTTTGAGGGCGCCTATCAGAGAGCATGATGAGACGTTTACCCTCGCCGTGTCTTTCAACACAATGCTTGACCATCTGCAGCTTACTCACGAATCACTTGCACAAAGCATGAATCTCCTGCGTGAAAAACAGGCCCTGCTTGTGGAG
>JACRHB010000135.1 GCA_016217725.1 Nitrospirota bacterium
ACTCTATCCATCTTGCATTATGCATAGGGTTACAGCCGGTTACCCTCATTTCAAGAGATAAGGAATTCATCAGAATCGCCAATAAATTAATCACTGCATCTACTCCTGAAGATTTTTTAAAAAGCATTTAATTCCTTTCCCAGTTTTAGAATCCAGAAGTCAGAAGGTCTGGCTTGCGTCTTCCTTCTGTATTCTGAATTCTGACTCCTGAATTCTTTCATTTTTAACTTTTCATTTTTAATTGTCTTTCCGTTCTTCTTGTCCTATGTCGAGATGCGACCCCTTGCCTTGCTTACGCAGAGATGCGACCCCTTGCTTACGCATGAATTCTGTTTTCCTTCTTTCATTTTCAAGGGCTGACCCCGTTTTTTTCACGACCTAATAATAAGGGACTCGAGGCCTTGCCGTTCTTCCATTTGGAGTTATTATGAGACTTGATCTTTGTCCTAAATTACGAAGCACTGGAACATCACCATATTGAGTTAACTCCCTTGTTTTAGGATCATATTCATATTTATGGCTAAATCTTAATGAACCTTTTGGGTGAGTATGCGCAATAATCCTCTGTGCACCTTTTGCACTTACTTCCCCAGGTTCTCCTATTCTAAGAACGCGCTTGCCATCTATCCGCAGAAGTGCAACTTCCTTGCCTGTTTTTTTAGTAATGTCAGCCATAAGCCTTGCTGACATACCTTTACTATTGTGGACAACGATATCACTTGTTGTTTCAAACTTATTTACAAAAGATCTAACTTTTACGTAATTTGCCATAGATTGAGTTATTTTTAATGCTTTTGCCGCAAGAACGCCCCCTACAGGTGCTCCATAAATCATTCCAAGTCCTTCGGATAAATTTCTTGGATCAGCCTGTGCTATTCCTGTTGCAATACGTTTAGGTAGAGAGTGGAGATCAATGGCGTTCTCTACTATCTGATCGCTTTCCCTTTTTGTTCCGGCAATAGCAATGTATGCCATACCTGCTGAATATCCAAGACCCTGTGCCAGATAGTAAGGCGAAATGAGAGTTGCAACTGCTCCTTTCCCAACTCCCTTAGCAAATGCCCAGAAATTTTCGCCAAAACCAAATTCATCTAATCCGGATGGATCGATCATGTTCAATGGATTATTTTGTGCATAAGAAAATGGATTTAGTTTTCCCGGAATTTCATTGTCCTTATCTTCCATCGGATCCACACTCACAAACCTCCCCACCACCGCATCATAATACCTCGCCTCAAAATACATAAGCCCCGACTCCTTATCCAGTTCCTTGCCGGTGAACTTGTAGGCGGAGTCAAAGTTATTATGTTCCTCATAACGAGGCCTTCCATACGGGTAGAACTCCGATCTCTCTACGACCGCGCCACTGCTGTCTGTCACAAGGCTTGAGCTGCCGAGGTGGTCGGGATGGAAGTACTGGATCGAAAGCGGCGTACGGCTGAAGGTCGCCTGACCTTCTGCTGTTGTCTTTATCCAATATGCCTTTCCGGGCGACAGTGTCTTCAGATTGTTCAGTAAGGCAGGCTGTCCCGGTAGATAGTCCTCCCATGATCCGCTCCTGGTGTCATATTCCCAGAGCGCTTCTACCTGTCCGGTCATCAGACTCAACGCTTCTGTCACAGGCATCTCTCTGTCTGCAGGACAGGAGATCAGATTCCAGCCGGATTTCAGGATGACATTGTTAGAGGTCGTTGTGCCTGAGATAATCAGGGTTGCAGGCTCTGTCATACGGATAATGTATCCCTGCTGTGCATGGAGCTCAGTGAGGCTGTTTATTCCTCCACCGGGCACAAAACCAATATATGCCTGCGTCGCCGCATCCCATGTCCATACATCACTGTACTTTCCTGCAATACTACTTAAAACGCTCGAAACAGCCGGATTGCCCGGCTCCACCTCAAGGCTGATAAAATTCCAGCCCGGCACGAGCCGCAGTACCTGTGATCCTGCGCCGCCCGGTGACAACTTTCCCTCTACACGGGCAATACGCCGCGTGCCGTCAAAGACATATTTCTCAGCCTTGCCGTCACGTATCTCATAGCCGTCAGTGACGTAATAGCTTGTCTTCTCTATACCGTTTTCCAAAACCTTTTTGATCACCCGTGTGCCGCCGCTGTCATAGACATAGGAGTTGACTGTGCCCGATGAGGTGGAAACCTTAACCAGCCGGTCTCCAAAGTCCCATTCATAAATATCACCGTTTGTATGTCTCGTCATATTGCCGCTGTCATCATAGTCATATACCAAACCGCTCGCCGTGCCTGTGATCGCATGCGGGCCCGGGGCATTGCCCGGCAGTTTCGCTCCCCGGTTGCTTCTGCCCGCGGCCCCGCCGTATGTCATCGCCCCAAGGTTGATGAGCGGGTCGTTGATGTATTTCGGATCAGGCGCGTCAGGAGATTTTTGATATGTCATATTGCCGATCCTGTCGTACTGATAAGTAATGGCTCCGTAACCGGTCCCTTCGGAGCGGGTCAGCCTGTAGAGGTCATCATACTGGAATGTCTGTGTCGCGTTTGCCGGAGAGTTTGCAGCGATCTGTCTCATGTCGGTAATCGTTTTAATATTGCTCACCTTGTCAAAACCATATGAAAGGTCCTGTATGGCATTGCCTGTCTGAGGAGCGGTAATCAGCCTCTTCAGACGGTAACGGGGGTCGAATTCGTAGCTTGTTGTAATATTATTTGCATACGACATAGTCTCAACAGCGCCGCTGACATGATAGTCAATGTACTGCACAAAGCCGGGAATGGACTCAAGAAGGGAGCCATTATTATATGAGTAAGTCACCATGTCGCCGTCAGGGTAGATGACGGCAGTGGTCCGTCCCATTGCGTCATACTCATTGCCTGTGCGAAAGTCCGTAGTCTTTCCATTATCAACGATCCGGTTTACAGCCCATGTAATATTGCCCCTTTTGTCATAGGAAATAAATTTACCGCCTGAAAGATCTCTGACATAAGCGAGCGCGCCTTTGGTGTTTTCCGCGGCAGGATAATCAGGTGAAGGCGCATCGTAATAAAAGGAGGCATCAGGACTTATATTCGCTGCGTCAAGAAAATCCTCTGTAAGCTGCCGGTTCGCGCCGTCATATGTGTATTGAATTACCTGACCCTTGTTGTCCACGGTGCGGATGAGATTGCCGGCATTGTCATATTCATATTCCATATGTCCCTTGTCAGGATCATCCATTGAAACTTTGCGCTTAAGTCCGTCGTACTGCAGGGTTTTGATATTGTTCTGCGCGTCCATGATCTTTATGAGATTGCCGGACGTGTCATAGGAATATCCTGTTATGTAAGTCTCTCCGAGGTTGTTCTCACGCACCTCGACAAGCCGCCCCGGCCCGTCGGTAATGGTGGTCTTTTTATTTCCGTTTTCGTCGGTAGCTGTAACCCGCAACGGCTCGTAAAGCATTGATGAACTCGTTACCACACCGTCAGTATCCGGCGGGTTAATGACCTTAACTGCCCTGCCTGCGGCATCATAGACAGTCTCAACTTTACTCCCGTTCACATTTGGCCGGGAATAACCGTTGGTCGCTGACTCATAAGGCAGGAAAGCAAAACGCGGCGTTCCCATTGCATTAAAGAGCGCAGCCTCTTTTACTATAAAGCCCTGTTCGCCCTCCTCTACAAGGGCTAACTTTCTACCTATGCTGTCTACATACTGGATAACATCGTAGGTCGCCGACTGTCCTGAGACCTCACGGGCGCTCGTCCTTACCGCACTCGGCCTTGCAGGAGTCTGTGACAAAGAGAGATTTCCGTCAGCATCATAGGAATACAGCAGTCCCTTTTGCGGGTCGGACATCTCATAGGCAAAGGTCTGTGTAGGATACTGGAGCGTGTCCCCGGGCTTGATAATGGAAGTAAGCCGTCCGAAGACATCATTCTTATAATTAATTTGGTTCCCGTTGAAATCGAGACTTGAGAAAATCGTCCCAAGCCCCATGTTATAGGCAGCGATGATGGAAAGGTCGGGCTTGCCGCCGCCAACCTCGATATCTTCACGGAGCGGGAACGCACGCAGAACAGTATCATATGTAAGCCTGCGGCGATTGCCGTTGGGGTCGAGTATGGCTGTGATGTTTCCATAAACGTCGTAACTGTTGCGGATAAGGTCAATATAATTGCTGCCGCTCACCCAGCCTGTCTTGCGCGTCAGTTGTCCCTTTGTCAGTTGTCCTAACGATAGACCAACAAAATCAGCCCCGTCGTAATAGCTCAGCGTCTCAGCGTATTTCTTTCCGTCCTTGTCGGTAATCAGTTGTCTCTTTGGGACTTTCAAAATCCACAACGTTGTATCATTGATATACTCTGTGGCAGAGAAGGCCTCATCGCCGGTGATCGACAGGGCTCCGTAGTTCTTTTCTTCTGTCACATTGCCGAAGTCGTCATACAAATATGTGGACCTCATTGTTTCAGGCGTTGTCTTGCCTTCATAGATGAGCTTGTCGGTCTGCGTGTTGTACGCAAACCGCACCTCTATGCCGTCAGGACTCACAAGCAGATTCCGCACGAGATAGCTGTTCTCATCCCGTGAAAACACAGCGCCGTTGACGGCTCTCTGCTCCACAGCCTGCACCATACCCTTCAATGCGTCCTCTTCGCGGTGAAGCTCCTTTGTGACCTCATCAACAAATCCGTCTCCGTCATTGTCCGCTCCATCAGGGCCGCCTGTGAAGAATTCATGTTGAGATACCTTTGTCGGCGCGGTTGCATCTCCATATTCGGTCACGACTACTTGAGAGAATCCCCGGAACTGTTTTTCGCGGTCTTCATAATATCCGTCCCTATAAACAAAATCCTTCCTGTATTCGTCATTGCCCGATACATCATCGAGGTCGAGTCCTGTTGTTGTCGTAACACCGGATACTGTTTGAACAGGGAACGGCACAGTCGAGGTCCAGGGTTTACCCTCTGCTGCTGCCGCGAGGTAATATTCAGTGCTGCTTTTATATTTGATCGAGGTGACCACGCCCAGGCCGTTATCAATTTCGGTAAGGAGGTTTGGATACGCGGAACCGCTGACAAGCTCGCCGATGTCGATCATCCGCAGTTTATCTGTAGTCGAGGAGTCGGCGTAGATCAGGTCCGTAGTCCCGTTGCCGTTCAGGTCGGCCCAGCGTACAGCAGTATTCTGCCCGAACTGGGTCGGCATATTTGTAACTGTATATTTTTCCGAAAAGGAATCCGTGCCCCTGTTCAGCCAGAACCAGAGTTCGTTTGCTTGCGCCCTCTCAACAACCAGATCATCAAGACCATCACCGTTGACATCGGAAAGTTTGGCGCGTTTGATCTGCTCTTCTGTAAGCACTGTATCGGGTATGGAGATTTCAACCGCATCGGCAAATATTCCGTATCCCATACTTGCGCAGTACACGACTTTTGCCGGTGTGATGCGGACTGCGTCACTGAGGCGGTCACCGTTAATGTCCGCAAAATCAAAACCTGTGTCGCTGAAGAGCATCACCCTGCCGTTCCAGACCGCACCTGACGTACGCACCTCGCGGCTGTACTTGCCGTCCTCGTAATTGAGCCAGACCGCATAACCGTTCTCCGTGCTCATCACAATATCCATCCGCTTGTTGAAATCAATATCCGTGCTCTTTACCGCGTTCAATACAAAAGGCGCGGGCGGGGCCGTGTCCTGTATACTCATAGGCTGCCGTGCCCCCCATGAAAAATCGCCCTTGTTCGGATAATAAAAGACCTCATTGGTAATCGGCACATTCACCAGATCGGAGATGCCGTCGCCGTTCATGTCCGCAAGACTGACCCTGTCTTTTGCAAGGTGCAGCGGCAGCGCCAGCATATCCACACTCTGCATGATCTTTGCGTTGTCCCATATGATCGTTTTTTTATTGCCCTTTATCTCAATCCCGAGATTACGGTAGGCTGTGTGGCTGTTTCCATAGAAATCGGTTTTGAGGATATCCGGGAGTCCGTCACGGTTAAGGTCAATAAGGTCCACAAGCTCATTGTCCATGACCGTGCCGGGGACATTCCCGGAATTGATTATCACTTCCTTTGCGGAAACAGACATCGGAGGCACATACGTTGAATAGCGGAATGAGATCGGTGGAAGATAATTGAAGCTGTCCGAACCATAGAGAGTGATCTTTGATAAATGGGAAATACGGGAAGCTGCGTCATCGTAAGTCAGGGTATAACGTCTTATCAGGGCGTCAGCAGTGTAATCATTGTTCCAGTTTCCAGGGGCGCATTGTTCAGGCTGCAAGCCTTGTATGCCTATGTTGACGGCGGCAAGCCTTTTGGAGGTCTTGACGAGAAAACCGCTTCGATAGTCCTTGCGCCAGTCCTGCCGGTCTTCATATGTGAAGGACACAAAATAGAAGACACTCCATGGCGATGCGCCAGGGCCGTAGCGTATCTCCTTCAGATATTTCTGATTGTCCGAACCGGGGAAGGTTGCATAGGAATATTCGATCACATTACCGTTTTCGTCCCTGCTCTTTTCGAGCAGCCAGCGGTATATTTTCGTGCCTGCGCTGTCGGACACCCTTGCCGTCTGCGCCGAGCCGAAGGTCAGTACCGCGCCGTTGACAAGGTCTGCTTCCCAGCGGTCATTCAGTTTGCGGTACCGGGTGAAATGACCCTCTATCCTGGCCCGGTAAGTTCCATCAGCAAGCTTTACAAGCTCCTCGCCATCGGGCCCGACAAAGGTATCGATCTCATCAGCCTCATCGATAATGTTGTCTGCATCGTCGTCAAGTCTGTTTGTTCCGTCGACATAACGGGGCAGACCTTTATCTATCTGGCGGCTGATGCTGCCCGGTCCATATGCCCATCCGATGCCCGCAGGTCCGTCCCCAAGACCGCTGTCATATTGCAGAGTCAGCTCCGGTGTATTGCCTGCCACCCCGGGAGGCATGGCTATCTTTACTGCGTATCTGGCCGTGCCTGTATTCAGCATAGGCTGAAACGACTCTCCCAGCCCCTCAATTGAACCAGGTCCCTTTGGAAGGGAGATAGTGTTCGGGGAAACACCGTTCTTGTCCGCTGCCGGAGATAATTCCACATAGAATCCTTCAACAGCGCTTATTGCAAGTAGCAAGCAGATGATAATTAAAGATTGCTTTCCAGATAACTTCATAAAAATAAAATTGTAATTACTGAGTCTCTTGCAAAAGTCGTCATTCCCGCTTGTCGGGAATCCTTCTTTTACAAGGGCAAAGATTCCGGACAAGCCGGAATGACAACCTGTCTGCTATGTCATGTATAACTTAAAAACACCGCGTTAACATCTGCGGTTTTTATTCTTCCCCGAGGATTCCAACTGCCGGTATGAGACTTTCTTTGAAGGATTCAGGATCTGCCAAAGCTCGTCAAGATTCGTAAATGCCTTCTTCCCTTCATCTCCGATCTTCTCTACAACCCCAACGAGCCTGTTGGGATTGTCTTTCTTGTGACGATAAATGCGAACGACGTAATTGTCCATAGCCCCCAAACCCTGCCCTTTCCCTGCAACTGGAGAATAATGTTTACCTAAATTGAGCGATTCTTTTTTGTCATTCCAGCTTGTCCGGAATCTTTCCTTGCTGTAAGAAGGATTCCCGACAAGCGGGAATGACACTTATTAGGTGATTATATTTTCACAAAATGCTTTACGTCTTCATGAAAGAATCGCTCAATTTGGGTTTAGTTGTTTCACATTCTTGAATGAGAAAACATAACATATGAAAAGTCACAAATAAGTCACAGATTGACGGAGGGGCGCTAAATAAGGAATTGGATTCCCTTTTTCACGGGAAACCCTGGATCCCGGCTAAAGGACTGCCGGAATGACAGACAAACAGAGTTTAATTATCCTTTAATGCTCTTGTAAATGGCTTTGGTTTTAGGCGAGGGCTCGATGCCGAGCGTGGATAACATGGTCTTGTGACAGCGGTTATAGACTGACAATGCGTCAGACAGGCAATCGAGCTGTTGATAGCAGATCATAAGCTGCCGGTAAAATTCCTCGGCAAGGTTATCCACTTCCAGTCCCTTCTTGTAACATTCAATGGCTTTTTCCCATTCACCGTTTCTCCCCCGGTACTTACCCAGGTTCCCCACCGACCGCAAAAACTTACTGCGCAGCGTTTCACGATAAGAAGCGGCCCATGTTTCTCCTGTATCTTCACCGAGGAAAGGCCCCTCGTAAATATCAATGGCCTTTTGTATAAAACTCACAAATTTTTCAATCTCGCCCGCCTTCTCGGCAGCCTCTGCCTGACCGATAAAGCGCCCAAAGGCCCAGACATCAACCCAGAAATATCCGCTGTCGAGGGTTACACGTCCCTCCTTGACCTGGATGGCCTTTTCATAACCGAGCATCTGACGCAGACGCTGCAGGGTAGTCGAAAAAGCGCTGTGCGCGGCATCGGCATCGGCGTCAGGCCAGAGCGCATCCGCTATTTGATGTTCACTCACATCTCTTCCTTTAAAGGCAATTAATGTCTTAAGCATTGTGATGGGTTTCTGCGGGCTTTTTTTAGAAAACTGAAAAGACCTCCCGTCCTTCTGCAGGTTGAACCTTCCAAACGTGAATACCTTTAAGATCCACGGCCAGCTCTCACACTCAAGGGGCGGAGAGTCCGGGAAGAGATTGCGTTTGCTTACGAGGCTCTGCACATATTCCACCTCAATGCCGGCGTTAAGCGCCTTGACGCATAATTCTGCCATTTCCGCCGGAAGCCAGTAGAAGGCGTTTGTATATGCATGTTCCCTGCCGAGCGCCATCCCCTTGCGAAGAAGCTTTAGTGCAGCCCTGTCTCCTTTAGCAAAGGCAAAACGGGCCGCGGTAAGAAGGCACATGAATTCAACCTGATAAACTTTAACCCGGCGGCAAATCTTAAGGACTTCCGCAATCTGCCCTCCTGCCGCTCTGTGTTTTCCCATTTCATACAGCACCAGCGCTTTCCCAAGATGATTCAGCGCTTCATTTTGAGGCATTCCTATCTCAACCGACAGTTTTAATGCTATCTCCGTATGGGTTGAGGCCTTCAAAAAATTTTTTTGCAGTAAAGCCTTCCATCCTGCCACGCTGTGATATAAGTTTTGTATCCAGGGGAGATTGACATCCAGACAGGAGGACATTTTATTAAGATGTTTTTCAGCTTTTTCAATGTCGCCTGCGCTGAGGGCGTTGGCTGCGGAATGTCCTAAAATAAAATAATCAATCAGATGGACCCCGGATGAGTAAGCCAGTTTCAGGCCTTCTGCTGCCGCCTTGTCGCATTTTCCAAAATCCGACGTCAACCAGTAATAAAACGCCTCGAAATCCTTTAAGGTTATCAGGAACAACGGCGAGATATGGGGAGATGGGGTTATCTCCCGCGATGAGTTAAACAGGACCGAAGCCTTTTCAAGCTCCCCTGAAAACAGCCTGTAACATATAAGCGCTATAAGGGTAGTCATTCTTGTATTAACGTCTATATCGCCGCGTAGAAACGCTTGCGCCCGCGCCTCCCAGATTTCAAAATCAGGATGCTGCGGCTGCCTGTACATAATCGCGTAGAGCATGTTGTTTACAATGCGCGCTTCGATATCTGCGGACGGGAACGACTTATATTCATCAAGAATTTCATGGAGCGTATAAATCCAGTGGTCAAATTGCCGGAAAAAATTCAGCCCGTATGCAATGGCTTCAAAGATGCCGGAGAGCGCCGAAAATATGCCGGCCACATCTTTTTGGGTCTTAAATAATTCGAAGGCCTTCTTAAAATGTTCAATGCTTTGATGCTGGGAAAAAGGGGAATGACATACGCCAAGCCAATAGAGCAGCCACGGGTTTTGTTCAACCATTGTCTTCGGTATGGAACTTAGCCAGCCTTCCAATGTCTTGCCTCTGCCTTGTGCGATTATATTCCGGGCATGTTTAAAGACCAGGCGGGCCACATCAGGCCATTGCTTTGCTTCAGAGAAAAGCTCCACGGCATCCTCGATCCGTCCTGATCCCTCTAAAGCTAAAGCCGTCTTTTTCTGTAATCCGGCTATTTCATCCTTAGTAAAAAAATCCTTTAACTGCGATTGAAGGAATTCCCGAAAAAGCGGATGGTACTGATATACGGGATTCGCATGAAAGCGTTTTTCGGTGAAGTAGTTATTTCCGGTTAATTCGGAAAGGATACGGCCGGCGTTGTCAAACTCTGAAAGCCTCCCGGCCATCTGTACATCCATATTCGGCGCCAAGGCGGTTCTTAACAGAAACACCTGCGTGTCTGCATCAGCCTTCTGAAATATTTCTGAGGCAAAATAGTTAAAAACCGTCTCTGTCGCAGACCCCTTAAACGATTTGGTATCAATTTCTCCCTTTCGCGCTTTCTCAATCATGAGCACAAGCCCTGCAGCCCAACCCTGCGTCTTGTTATGGAGTTGTTCTATGGTCGGGGCGGCAAGCCCTCTCAGCTTTTTCGTCTGAACTAATTTATCGGTCTCCTCGACAGTAAACCGTATTTCATCCCATCCGAGAAAACTTATCCGGCTGCCGGCCTGTAATCTTGTATATGCCGGAGGAGGCTCACTTCTGCTCAGAACGATAACATTTATTCTTTGAGGGATCACGGAAAGCCCGTTGCAGACCAAATCATGAAATACTGTGTTAAGCGGCACATCCTGATAGTTGTCCAGAACAACTGCAAAAGGGGGGAGTAACCGGCTGTACAGGGTTTCGAAGTACCGTAGAGCAAATGCGGAGATAGTCGGTAAACATTCAGGCGTCAGCAGGGGCAGGGGCTTTCGTTTCCCGGGAGCAGCATTTTTTGCGGCCTGTCCCATGTAATAAAAGAAAGTTGCGATATCCGCATCTCCTTCGTCAACCTGATACCACAAACAACGGCGTTTGCAGTGATCAAGATAACTCGCAACAAGAGAAGTTTTCCCTGAACCGGGAGGGGCGGACACCCAACTGACAGGTTTACTCAGGCTTTGGTCCAACAAGCGGAACAGTCTTTTTCGTGGAAGCAGCCCTCGTAGTACCGGCTTTGATATCTTATTAATAGAAGCGTTAATACGTCCCACGAGATGCTTCCTACTTTCGCTAAGATTTAAAGTTTAAATATTTTATTTTGAACCATGCTGAAAAAGCAACCTAAAAATCATGATAAATTTTTGGTTCTTTCGTAAAAAAGTTGAAGCCTGATTAATTAACCACAGAGACACGGAGGCACAGAGATAGAAAAAAAATAAAGAAAATTATCTTTTAAAAATAAAATAATAATAAGTTTTAATAAATAATTCATTTGTTTTCTTTCTCCGTGTCTCAGTGCCTCTGTGTTTAAAAAAGATAGAATTCAACTAAAATACGAAAGAGGGAAATTTTTAAAAGGACTGTGTGTTAGAATATTTGCGGTGAATTAAATTATCCGACGGTTATGAACCGACAACCGCTTTTGCAGGAGGACCGATGGTTCCCGAGCTCAAATATGATGATAAGGGGCTTATTCCCGCAATAATACAGGACATAAAAAGCGGCAATGTTTTAATGATGGCTTACATGGATAAGACGGCGCTTGAAAAGACGCTCGAGACCGGAAAGACCCATTTCTGGAGCAGATCGAGGAAGAAGTACTGGATGAAGGGCGAGACGTCCGGCAACGTCCAGCTCGTGAAGGAGATCCTTTACGATTGCGACGAAGATACTTTGCTCATAAAGGTCGAGCAGACCGGCTCCGGCGCCTGCCATACCGGCAACAGGACGTGCTTTTTTAGAAGCATCAACATTAAAAACCACTGAGGCACGGAGACACGGAAAACGGAATAAATTCGAAATTCGAAGCACGAAATACGAAACTTGGTGTTTAGCTGTTATGAATTTTTGTAATTTGAATTTTAAATTTGTTTCGGATTTCGATATTCGGTTTTCGGATTTTTTATTTTTTCTCCGTGCCTCCGTGCGCTCTGTGGTTAAAATTATTTTTAAAAGGAGGGGACATCATGAAATTGGGCGAAGAAGGCGAGGGGCTTGCCTCGGCCTTCCTGAAGAAAAAAGGATATAGGATAGTTGAGCATAATTACAAGACAAAAATCGGCGAAATAGATATCATTGCGCTCGACGGGAGCGTGCTTGTCTTTATAGAAGTCAAGACGAGGGAAAGCCTGCAGTACGGCCGGCCCTTTGAGTCGGTTCACGGATATAAGAGAAGAAAGATCGCCAACGTTGCTCTGTCATATTTGAAAAGGTTCAAAGATCTCCCGCAGTGCAGGTTTGACGTGGTGAGCATCTGTTATGAAAACGGAAGGCCGGAATGCGAGCTGATAAAAGACGCTTTTGAAGTTTGAGCGGACGCCGTAAATGAAAGAGGTGAGATAAAGACCGTTGTTTTCAAATCCGATAAGTAAAACAGGAGATAAAGATGGAGACGGCGGTCTACAGGCTCAAGAAAGCGTTTCGGTTCAGAAACTCCTGCCAGGCGAAGGCGTTTCTTGAAATAGCCAATATCTACGGCAAAGGAAAAACGTTCGGAAGCGTCGTCATATATGAAGCGGCGCTCGAATTCGCCGTTTGGAGAAAGCTGCAGAACCTTGCAAAGATCGTTTCGGGATGCACGGCGAAAGACATCAATATTTATAAAATGACCTCGGAGGCCGGGTTCAAGGCCTTCAGGGAAGCCGGCTCTTACTCATCAGTCTCACAAACCTAAAAGGCCTTCTGCTTCACTGCGCATGAATTAATAAAAGCTTTTACGGGAATGACAATCTTGGTTGTCTTCAGAAGGGATTTAAAAAGGATGCTGGCCTTGAGGGGACATGGCTGTTAAAAGGTTTGGGCTCTTATAGGCAGGAAATACCTTTTAAATCAGAGGCCAGCATCCTATGTTTAATTTCTTATTTACATTATACAAAAATATTGAAGAAATTGTGAAGATATTATTATATGTAAAGTTCATTTAACTGTCAAGTACTTCCCTTATCTTTCAGCAATTCACGATGAACCTTAAAAACCATTACGATTCACAGAGAACATGTTGCAGCAGGGCATATCAGCCCTGTCCGGGCGATTACTGCCTTTATTTTAAATCGATTTTACAGGATTGAATCAACAAGAAGCCGCAAAA
>JACRHB010000140.1 GCA_016217725.1 Nitrospirota bacterium
ATTTCCGACAACCGCCAGTCAAGGGCCGCCCTTCTCATCCCGAACCTATCAATCTCGCTGCTGAGCAGTATTCTGCTTGACAAGTTGGGGGCTTGCTCTGAGGCTATGCCCACTATTCCATCTTTTGAAAGGTCGATATTTTTACACTTTGAAGAAAAGATTGTTTTAGCCAAATCCGGAGACCACCCGCAAAGTATGCTCTTTACTTTATCTTTGAAACTATCACTATATAATTCCTCATTGCCAAAAACGCGTAATCCGAAATTAAGGATCTTTTCCTGTTTCATAAAGCTCTCCGAAGGAGATAGATATGTGGATGCAAGCTCATATCTGTATTTTCTGAAACGGTCTTCGATGATGAATTCGCCGATCTTATAATGGGGGTGCTCTGCAAAAAAACGGCCTACGAGTCCAGCAGAATTGCCAAGCCCTTCTTTTATCTGTTTATTACAGTTCAGCATTATCCTGGCGTTTTCTATCCCGCCGGTCGCGAGGATAAAGATCCTCGTGTTAAGCATATATGATTTTCCGCCATAGTTCCGGACTTTAATTTTTTTCACTCTTGAAAGGTTCTCCGAAAGAACAATGTCCGTCAAGTTGGCGTTAAGACAACATGTAATATTTTCAGCGTTCTCTATCTCATTCCGGTATTTATCCCCAAATCGTGTGGGTCTGCTGAACCAGAATTTTATCTCTTTAAGATCGGCAGATCTGCTCAGTGAATGATTAAACTGATCCCGGGTATCGTTAACCTCGGGAATGTCCAATATTACTTTTGCCTTTTCCAGATAAGGCTCCAGATCATTGCGAGTAATGGGCCAGCCGCTGTATTCTACATATCTCTTCGGCTCGAAATCATGAGGATCCAGAGGGCGGCACCAGCCTGACCACACGTTTGAAGTTCCACCGAAATACCGCATCCGCGTTTCCTCGAGGGGATAATACTCACGACCGATAACGCTCCCTTTATAAACGTCCTGAGATTCATCTGAATAGTCAAAACCGCCAGCCTCAAGCAAAGCGATATTCAGCTTTTTTGATAAATTGGTGGCTAATGTAATGCCTGCGACTCCAGCTCCGCATATACAGATATCGAATACCTTGTTCTGAAAAGGATCAGACTGAGCTTTGTTTAAATCTATTATCATGAGTATTTGAATCCCTCAATTTGTGTTCAACTGCGCTTTCTGGATTAATAAATTATTTAGATTATCGTAATTTCCTATATCCATAATCCGCATCATACGGTATACAGTGCCTCTTCTGCCTTGCTCGTCTCTCACCGGATTGTAAAATTCCCACACGATCTCGCCTTCTCTTGTAATCTCAAAAACGCGCCCGGCAGTGCTGTAAGTTAAAAGAATATTACCGTTTGGCAGTACCTGATTAGCGCCTCCCCAGGGCGAAAAAAACCCCCCTGGTGGGTTTTCTTCGTATTTCCATACTATTTCTTCATTAGAAGGATTCAACTCGACTACTCTGGAAAATTCTCTCCGCACCCCGTTGTCAAATATCAGGATATTCCCGTTTTCCAAGAGTGTCGGATAATGGGGCAGCTCCAAATATCCGCGCCCCCATGTCCACAAAACCCTTTCTTTTTCCAAATCAAGAACGCCGATAATATCCTGTTCTGCCGCACAAAAGATTATATTCCCCTTCTTGAAGATTTCGTTAATATCCCTATCTATTATCTTAAGGGTATTTGTATGGATGATATCAAAAATTGAAGCCTCCCTCACTGCCGGCTCACCTGCTAATTTCTGTTGTATAATCTCAACAACCTGTCCCGGGCTTCCGGCCTTAACCATTACTTCAATGAATCTTTTTGCAGGAATCTTATCCTTCAACAACTTAAAAAATGATATTTTCTTTTTAATCACACCATCTTCCGATAATATCGTCAGATAATCGTTAAGTATCGGCACCGGAAGACCATAGAATGATATCCACTCTTCTCCTCTCGTTAATGTATGGATATCACCATTTTCCGCCACTATAATCTCGTGATGAAATCTCTCCTTATTTGTCCACCTTACGTTCGAATCCCAGTCTAATCGCACAAACATATCGTCTTTTATTATTAACAAAAGGTCGCCGTTAGCCAACAGTTTCACATATTGCCATTTAGGCGAGCTCTCTTTCATCCACCATTTATGCATCACATTCCCTGACATATCAACTAAATAAGCTCCGGGCAGCTCCCACGAGTTGTAGATATTAATTCCCTCATTAGTTAATCCCTTTTTGTACTTGATGACTCCTTCTTTCCTGTCCTCTTTATCTTCTTTGACATAAGCCAGATAACCCAGTGATTTTATATTGTTGGAAGAAGCGCCTTTGTTTGTTCCGTCAAATTCAAAATCAATTAATAGAAACGCCAAAAGAACAACAGATAAAAATACGGTAAATGAAATCATCTTCCCGCCCGGCTTCAATAAACACAATCCGACCGTGAGAGAAAGAAAAAATATTCCCGCGTCTCCCAAAAGACTTTTCGGATAAAATATTCCCGGAAGAAAATATTTATTTGCATACCATACGGCTAAATAAAAGAATACCGTGCACACCAGCGCAGCGGCCATAAAACGTATTCTTCCCTCACGAGATTCTCCAACCTTAAATGAGGGAATAAATCTTAATGCGATCTTTAAAAATAAAACAAAACAGAAGTATATAATCAGGATTGCAGCAAAGGGGTAAACAAGCCACTTGTTCAGAAATACTATTGCGCTTGCTAATACTCCGACACTGATAACACTTAATATTATAGTCAGCATTTTTTTAATATTCATCATTTAAATTTGAATAAGATATTGCTTGTTTTACATTAAGCTTAGATCTTTTTATTTGAAATTATTGTTTTTTAATTATACTTATTGAGATAATCAGCAAGTCTCAAAGACATCTGCACTATTGTAAACGTCGGATTCGCATGTCCTCCCGTAGAGAAAACGCTGGACCCGGCCACATAAAAGTTGCCGATCCCGAAGACCTTCTGATTTGAGTCTACAACTCCGTTTTTAGGCGATGTTCCCATTCGCGTGGTGCACATATGATGATTCCCGCCGGTTTCATCCTCCCGTATACCGGGGAACTTCGGATCTTCAGAGAGCAGCCACTGGACAACCTTTAATCTTCCCAGGCCCAGGCTCGCCACTGTCTTCCCAAAATGTATAACGCCGTTTTTGATTGTTCGCACATCAATTGGCGACAACGTCCAGTCAAGAGCTGCCCTCCTCATCTTGAACTTATCTACTTCTGCATCACAAAGCACTGCACTTGAAAAGTTAGGGGCCTGCTCCGAGATTATACGCACCACTCTATCCATTAACTGATCGGCATATCTGCATTTGGAAGAAAAGACTGATTCCACTAAGTCGGGAGACCATTCACAAAGTATATTTTTTATCTTCATCTTAAAACTATATTGGGACGAATTTTGATTGCATCTTATAATGCGCAACCCCAGATTCAAGATATTTTCTTTTTGCATGAACCTCTCTGATGGAGCTGCGTATGTGCGTATTTCATTACAATTTCTAAAGCGATCTTCTAAAATCAATTCACCAACTGCATAGTGCAAATGCTCCGCAAAGAAACGACCTACAAGCCCGGTAGAATTACCTAGGCCTTCTTTTATCTGGCGATTGCAGTTCAGCATTATCCGGGCATTTTCTATCCCGCCGGCCGCGAGGATAAAGGTCTTAACGTTAAGCATATATGATTTCCCTGCATAGTTTTGGACCTTGATTTTTTTTACCCTTGAGAGATCTTCTGAAAGAATAATATCCGTTACATTGGCATTAAGACAACATAAGATATTTTCTGCATTAGTTATCTCATTTCCGAACTTTTCCCCAAAATTTGTCGGCTTACTGAACCAAAAGTCGATTTTCTTGAAGTCGGCTGATTTGTTCAGTAAGTGAGTAAACTGATCCTTAGGAGCCTCTTTATCATCAGGAATATCCAGTATTGATTTTGCCTTTTCCAAATAAGGGTCTAAATCATTACGGTTAATAGGCCAACCGCTGTACTCTACATATTTCTTTGGCTCAAAATCATAATAATCCAAGGGACGACAGAAACCTGCCCACACATTTGAGCTTCCTCCAAAAAAACGCATCCTCGTTTCTTCGAGAGGGTAGTACTCACGACCGATAATGCGCCCTTTATAAACTTCCTGAGATTCTTCTGAATATTCAAAGCCTCCGGCCTCAAGCAAAGCCACATTAAACTGTTTTGATAAATTTACAGCTAATGTAATTCCCGCAACTCCTCCTCCGCATATACAAATATCAAATACTTTATTTTGAAATGGATCAGATTTGATATTGTTTAAATCAATTATCATAAGTCACCCCTATACATACAAATCACTTTTTTTGAGAATCCAGCCATTTACTTGAATAAAATCATCATCCCCTTCTTCTGTGCTTAAATTCAGCAAAGGAGCTGATAAGAAACAAGTTGCAGTCGTTGAGAATAAAAATGAAAGGAATTCTCGTCTGGTATGTTTAGTCATGGGGATACCTCCTTGATATGCTGCGAATAATTTTTTATTGTCTTTGTCGCATTTACTACAAATTCAGCCTGTTCGATTGTAATTGAACCGGACATCGGGAGAAGAAGAGATGACCTGTTCACTTTTTCAGAATGTATCAAGTTGCCCCATTTACAGGAGTTATAAGGTGGTTCCTCATGGGCATTCATTACTCCCCTCCGGTTAGCTATGCCCAAAGAGTGCAGGCGCTGCATCAGCTCATCTCTGCTCATTGGGGCATTATCCTGAAGCATTAATGTATATGTTTGCCAGTTTGTCCGGCAATAATCCGGTTCCTGCGGAGTTTTCAGCCAGGCTATCTCCTTCAATTTTTCACGGTAGAGATCAGCAGCCTGTTTTCTGTTGTTTAACATGACATCAAGTTTTTTTAACTGTTCTATGCCGACAGCAGCCTGTATGTCCGTCATTCTGTAGCAGTATCCTGTTGTCAGGTATTGCTCAATGACAACTTGATTTATGCCGTGCCTTTCAAAAGATGACGAACCCATGCCGTGATTTCTGAGGAGGCGGAATCTTTTATCGTAATCGGCATTGTTTGTAGTAAGCATACCGCCGTCGCCTGTGGTTATGATCTTTCGGGTCTGAAATGAGAAACACGCGATGTCGCCGTGAGGCCTGCCGATTTTCTCCCATTCGCCGTTGATATTAATCTCACTTCCGAGTGCACAAGCAGCATCTTCTACAACAGGAAGATTGTACTTCCCGGCGAGTTGTAAAATAGCATTCAGGTCACAGGGCATCCCGAGCTGATGGACAGGCATAACAGCCGCTAGGCGTCCTATATTGCTCTTTGTGACGTCAACGCCTTTATCAATAAATGCGCGCAGAGGCGATTCACCGACTGCCAGTCTTGAAACATCACGATAATAAAATTTGCCGTCCCTGACCTCGCAATCTTCGGAAAGACATTTCTCCAGGGAGTCTGCTGACATATTAAAAGTATCCGGCTCAATATCTACAAAAACCGGCTCCGCTCCGCAGTGCCGCACGGAATTTGCCGTTGCAATAAAAGAATGGCTTACAGTAATTACAATATCTCCGGGCCTTACTCCTACTGTCTGTAATGCCATATGCAGGGCGGACGTGCAGCTTGAAACCGCGCAGGCATATTTAGAGCCGACACAGGAAGCAAAAGAGTCTTCAAATGCTTTTACCTTAGGCCCCTGCATTACCCAGCCGGACAGGATAGCTTCCGAGGCGGCAGCGGCTTCTTCTTCTCCAAGCAATGGTTTGGCAAACGGGATCATAATTACTTAACCTATTATTTTTCCTTCCTTATCAGCTCAGGCAGGCTCCGCCAGACAAACTGTTTGTCGCCTTCCGCCATTTCCTCATCCAGATAAACTGCCTCAACTTTGCCGATGATCCAATGGTGGGAGCCCAAATCAATGTCGGAATGGACTCTGCACTCGAGATTCAGGGGACATTCATTCAAAATAGGCGGGGTAACATGACGGGACGGCATCGTAGTAAAATTGGCTTTGGCTATTTTATCTACGCCGTCCCGGCCTGAGTATGATCCGCAAATAAGGACCCTTTTGGTCATTGTCGTATCAATATACGGTACGTTCAATGTGAACTGGGGATTGGCCCGAAGCAGCTCATAGGAATAACGCGTGCCTTCCCCTCTCTCGGATTTCCCCTTGACATGTATGGGAAAACCTACCATAAAAGGGTAAGCATTGACTACCGACATGCAGGCAATGGTCATGACATTGGTCGTATCCCCGTTTCTCGTGACCAGAAAACCTACCGAGGTCGGAAAAAACGAGGGCCACCAGCCGCCGTAAGCGGAGTGTTCAACGTCCTTAATATCTTTCACTCTTTTTGATCCGGCCCGTTCGCCTTTGAAAAACCCGGTTTTCTCGGTGGGATATGTATAAACAGGGGAAAAAGACTTGCTCATGTCAACCTCCTTTGCATTAAGCTTGAATAAATTTTTTCAGGCAGACTTTTAATTAACTACCCGCTCCCGATACCCGCGTACTTAATCCCCGCCTCTTCCAGATCATCTTTTTTAAAACAATTCCTGCCGTCTATGAAAGACCTGACGCCTTTTTCTCTTAATCTTTTCCAGTCAAGCTTTAAAAATAAAGTATGGGCCGTAACCAATATAACCGCATCAATATGATCGGGGCTATTCAAGTCGTGGTAAACAAAACCCCTTCCTGAAATTTCGTCCGCACTGTAAAACGGATCATAAAGGAAGCATTCCGCCCCATGCTTTTCAACAGCTTTCCTGATAAGATACGCCGATGACTCCGTATCCTCCTTAACATCCGGACGAAAGCCGAGTCCGAGGAGCAATATCTTCAGTCCCTCTATATTGCCCGACAGAATCTTAAGACGCTGCAGCACGTACTCCGCCTGACCGTCATTGATTTTCCTTGCCGTTTCAGCCAATGATTGAGACACGCCTTTTTGCCTGGCGTCATTAATTAAAAAATAGGGATAGACAGGGGTGCAATGTCCGCCTACTCCGATCCCGGGCTGAAGAAGATGCGCCTCTCCATCCGTATTAACAAAAGGAATTATTTCAGACAGATTTATCCCGACGTTATCACAATACCGGGACAGCTCATTAGCCAAAGCTATATTAACATCACGGTAGATCATGCCTGCCAGCTTAACCATCTCGGCTTTTTCCAAAGTGCCCACGCTTATCAATTCGGATTTCAATATTGCGCTATAGAGCTTCATTCCCTTTTCCAGTGACAGCGGACCGGCTCCGCCGACCACTTTGGGAACTTTGTTAAGTCTGTCCATAACCAGTAAGGATTTGACCCTTTCAGGACTATAAACAAGATAGAAATCTTTTTCCGCCTTTAGACCGCTTTCTTCTAAAAGGGGCTGCAGAATATTCCTTGTTGTGCCGATGGGCAAGGTTGTTTCATAGCTGACTACGGCGCCCGGTTTCATAGCCCTGGATATTCCGGAAGTCACTGCCTTGATCGTCCCGAGATCCGCCTGTTTTGAATCAGTTAATAATACAGGCACTATTACAATGATCGCGTTTACCCTTGAAACGGCATCACTTAAATTAACGGTTGCTTTCAGTTTGCCCGACTTCACAGCGTCAGACAAGAGGTTGTTTATTCCGGGCTCATCAATAGGGGATTCACCTCTATTGATTGCCGCAACTAAATCCTCATTGATATCTACGCCTGTTACGTCCAGCCCGCGTGAAGCAGCCTGTACGGCTATGGGAAGACCCATTTTACCGCAGCCGATGACTGCTAAGCTTATGCCCATTTCATGAACCATTCATATGTTGAGTGAAGTCCCCGGATCAGGTCGACTTGGGGCTTGTAATTCAATAGCCTTTTTGCTTTGTCAATATTAGGAACCCTGATGCGGACTTCCACTCGGTCCATTTCTTTAAAGACAATCGGGATATCACGCTGTACGACCTGACAAACAAGTCGCGCCAATCCAAGCGTACTGTATGTTTCTCTCGGATTTCCGATATTAAAGATTTCTCTTTCAAGCGTATTGTTTTCAAGTATCTTCAGCACTGCTTCGATACAATCGCTGATATAACACCAAGCCCTTACGGGAGTTCCGTCTCCGTAGACAACAATAGGCTCGTTCATTTTAACGGCCCTGAAAAAATTACTTATTGCGCCTTCTCCTGTCTGGCGAGGGCCGTAAATATTAAACGGTCTTACGGTAAAGGCTTTAAAACCGTATGTTTCAGAATACCTGAGGGTTAACTGTTCGCTCGCCAGTTTGCTTGTGGCATAAGTCCAGCGAAAGTCAGTGATTGCTCCGATATTATGGTTCGAATTTTCGTTTACATCATACGCATCGGCTCCATACACTTCACTTGTGGAAAAATCAACTACTTTTTCAACCTTTAAATCCCTGCAGCACTCCAGCACGTTAAATGTTCCGATTAAATTTACCCTCAACGTGTTGGCCGGCTCCTTATAATAGCTTGATACGCCTGCGATAGCCGCCAGGTGTAAAACCATGCTGCAGCCCTTTATTGCTCCATATACTTCATTTTTATTTAACACATCGCCTTTTAAAAATTTTATGTTGGGATGATTTTTTAATTCAGGCAATATGCTCAAAGAATCTCTTCGGAGATTATCAAACAATACAACCTCATTATCAGTGCATAATTTTTCAGCCAAATGAGTGCCGATAAACCCGGCTCCGCCCGTGATCAGAATCCTGTTGCCCTTAACTGTATTCATTTATAAAACTCCCTAATTTTATTACAAACATATTGAATCTCCTTTTCGGTTAACTCAGGATACATTGGTAACGATAAGATTTCTTTTGCATATCTTTCGGAAACCGGATATCCTTTTTTCGATTGATCCATAAAACTGTACGCTTGCTGAAGATGGCATGGTATCGGGTAGTGTATCCCGGTATAAATTTTATTATCTTCCAGGTATTTCATCAAATTATCCCTCTGCCCTCCGGAGACACGAATGACGAAAAGGTGATAAACATGTCGGGCCTCAGGCATTTCGGAAGGCGGAGTTACTTCTTTTACCCCCTCTAAATATTTTCTGTAAAGCCCGGCATTTTCTCTCCTCTTTTCAGTCCATTTCCTTAAATACTTCAACTTAACATCGAGTACCGCGCCTTGTATCCCTTCCATCCTGTAATTGTGACCAACGAGGTCATGATGGTATTTCTTTAAGGCCCCGTGATCTCTGAGCACAAGCATTTTTGAGTATAAATCTTTATCGTCGGTGATAACGGCCCCGGCTTCTCCATAAGCCCCGAGGTTCTTTCCGGGATAGAAACTGAAGCATCCGCAGACCCCAAAAGTCCCGACAGGCTTCCCTTTATATTCCGCCAAATGCGCCTGGGCGCAATCTTCAATTAACAGAAGCTTATTCTTTTCCGCTGCCGCCTTGACGGCCTCCATTTGCGCCGGCTGCCCGTAAAGATGAACTGCAATAATTGCCCTGGTCTTACCGGTAACGGCTTCTTCGATTTGCCGTGTATCGATGTTGGAATACTCCGGCTCGCAGTCCACGAAAACCGGTTCGGCGCCCGTTAAACTGACTGCCTCAGGCGTTGCAAAAAAGGTGTTTGTCGGAACAATCACTTCATCATTCTCGCCAACCCCCAGCGCCCACATTGCAACATGAAGCGCTGAGGTGCCGGAATTTACACCTACACAATATCTTGCGCCGTGAGCCCTCGCAAAATTTTCTTCAAAGGATTTAACAAAGGGTCCTGATGAAAACGCAGAATGGTCTAT
The DNA here is from genome assembly GCA_016217725.1 of Nitrospirota bacterium. Lineage (GTDB taxonomy): Bacteria > Nitrospirota > Thermodesulfovibrionia > UBA6902 > UBA6902 > SURF-23. Next base: position 9,792 of record JACRHB010000140.1, read on the forward strand.
AACATTTTGGATTGCTGCATCAATTTCATCTTTAATTGTTAAATATTGAGCCGTTAAATCGAGAAAATTTACTCTCATTTATTTCCCGTTGAGCTCCTGAGCATTTTTGCCGGATTTCCGGCCCAAATTTGATTGGGAGGAACATCCCCGGTGACAACGCTGCCGGCGCCGATAGCTGCGCCGACGCCGATGGTTAAATTACCGAGAATAGTTGCATTGGATCCGATAGACACATTATTGCCGATCCTGGTTTCAACGTATCTGCCGGACCAATCCTCTTCGGTCTCCAGCGTCCCGTCAGGCCTTGTTGATCTCGGATAATTGTCATTTATAAACATCACACCATGTCCGATAAAACAGTTGTCGCCGATCCTTACTCCTTCACATATAAAAGTATGAGAAGAAATTTTGCAGTTTTTCCCGATTACGGCGTTTTTTTGCACTTCTACAAATGCACCGATCTTTGTATTGTCTCCTACAACACAGCCGTACAGATTAATAAATTTGGAGAGCTTAACGTTTTTACCCAATTTAACATCATCCGATATACATACATACTCTTTCATAAATTAATCAATAATTAATCAATTTGCCCCTGTTTCTTAAAGACATATTTGCCGCTTCAAGCATTTTCACAATTCGCAAGCCGGCATGACCATCGTTAATCGGGGTGCTATTCCTGGAAATACAATCTAGAAAATATTCCGCTTCAAGCTTTAGTGCCTCTGTCTGATCGACTCTCGGTGATAACATGTCACCTGAACGATAATCTACCAGCAAATTGTATAATCCTTCTTTAGTTTCAATGTTGACTCCCTTGTTATATACCTTTATTTTTTCATCCAATTCAAGATCATTCCAGACGAGCATCTTCTTCTCTCCGCCTATAAGAGTCTGCCGTATTTTTACGGGTGATAACCAGTTGACGTTAAAGTGGGCGATCATATTATTGTTGAAGTAAACCGTAACATATGCAATATTTTCCAGCTCTCTGCCAAAATGGTCTACACCGTTAGCAGAAATTGCGGCCGGTCTGTCCTTAATAACATAATCCATAATAGACAGATCGTGAGGAGCAAGGTCCCAGATTACATTTATGTCATGCTGAAAAAGCCCCAGATTCACCCTGATTGAGTCATAATAATATAAATCACCCAGTACATTATCATCGATTAATTCCTTGATTTTTCTCACCGCTCCGGTAAAAAGAAAGGTATGGTCCACCATGATCTTAAGATTCTTTTTTTCTGCCAATTCAATTAATTCTTCAGCTTCCTTAACCGTTGAAGTAAAGGGTTTTTCTACAAAGATATGTTTACCATTTTCAAGGGCATTTTTTGCAAGCTCGTAATGTGTAAATACAGGGGTGATTACAGCCACAGCGTCAATCTCAGGTGAAGTAGTTATCTCACGATAATCAATGGTAGTTTTTAAATTGGGGTAAATTCCCCGGGCCCGATTTAAAGCGTCATGATTTGTATCACAAAGTGATACGATTTTTACTCCTTTAATTCCACTAAAATTACGGATAATATTAGGGCCCCAATAGCCATAACCAATTACGCCTATATTGATCAATGTAACCTCTATATTTGTATAAATGTTTTTTATTATAACACTTTTTATGTCGATATATCATGGTCATTTAAAATTTGGCAGCAAAATCCGAAGAACGAAACGGGCGCTCAGACATCGGCTCTAAAGAAAGCTTTCATGCGATACTATGCATGGACGTGCTTCATCACGTCCCCGATATAAAGCGCGCCGTATCAAATTCCCATCGTAACTTTAAAAAAATTAAGGTTGACTACTCGTCCTTCCTTCACTTCCTCAGTTCCTCACTTTTACACTTACATCCTTCTGCTCGTAATATTACATTTTCAAATAATTATGCAGCTCAAAATATTTTATTGTCCCGTCAAAGTGTTGACGTTGTTTCTGTAATATGGCAATATAGTACCATGCCTCGCATCCTGGTAATAGACGATGAAGCCTCCATCAGGGAATTGTTGAAGGACTTTCTCCTCGCCAAAGGCTTCGAGATTGCAACCGCAGAGGACGGTGAAACAGGGCTCAATCTGTTAAAGGAAGAAAAATTCGACCTCTTGCTGTTGGATCTCATGATGCCGGGCATGAACGGCATGGATATCTTACGGAATATCGCCTCTGAAAAGATGGACATCACTTCAATAATGATTACCGCATATGCCAGCATTCAAACCGCAGTGGAGGCGATGAAGCTCGGCGCTTTCGACTACATTACCAAACCTTTTAACCTCGAAGATATGCATTTTGCGATAAAACGCGCTCTTGACGTTACAAGGCTCCATGAGGAAAACAACCGGCTGAAGAAGGAGCTGAAAAGGAAATTCAGCTCCAATAAGATCATAGGCAACTCCATACCTATCCAGAATGTCATCAAATTTATTGAAAAGATTGCGGATACCGACAGCACGGTTCTTGTCACGGGAGAAAGCGGCACTGGCAAGGAGCTTGTCGCAAAGACGATACATTATCAGAGCTCGAGATCGCGCAATCCTTTCGTGCCTCTAAATTGCGCCGCTATCCCAAAAGATATCCTTGAATCCGAGTTGTTCGGCCATGAAAAGGGCGCGTTTACGGGCGCGGTGAATACACGGATAGGCCGTTTTGAGCTTGCAAATAACGGCACCCTCTTTCTTGATGAAATAGGTGAGCTCGCGCCCGCTCTCCAGGTAAAGCTCCTCAGGGTCCTCCAGGAAAAGGAATTTGAGCGCGTCGGGGGGATAAAGACGATAAAGGTTGACGTCAGGATCATCGCTGCGACGAATAAGGATCTTGAGAAGGCCGTAAAAGAAGGGGCGTTCAGGGAGGACCTTTTTTACAGGTTGAACGTGATCCCCCTGCATCTTCCGCCGCTCAGAAAGATGAAGGAAGACATACCTCTTTTGCTCGAGCATTTTGTCCTGGATATCTCAAAAAGAAAGAAAAAAGAACCACCCAGGATTTTGCCGGAGACCGCTAACTATCTTATAAATTACAAATGGCCGGGCAACGTGAGGGAGCTTGAGAACCTTATTGAAAGACTCATCATTCTAAAAGAAGGGGACATAATAACTCCTGAAGACCTCCCTGAGAGATTTTATGACAAGCTTCAGATGCCGAAGGTTTTTTCAAAAGCGCATATGCTGTCTTCGGAAGGAGTCGACCTTAACGTGATGCTCGATGAGATTGAAAACAATATGATCGTTCAGGCGCTTGAGATGTCCAGGGGCGTCAAGAGCAAGGCTGCGAGTCTTCTGGGACTCAACAGGACTACGCTGATTGAGAAGATGAAGAAGAAGGCGATTGATTTCGGCGCAAAAACAGTTGAGTGATGGATTTAAAAAAAAGAGCTGTCCCACCTTTTTACAGATGGGACAGCTTAGCTTCTGAAGCCATTGAACGTGCTATTTCTTTTTCTTTGTAGCTTTCTTCGCAGTAGCTTTCTTCTTTGCAGCGGCTTTCTTTGTGGCGGCCATTAACTTTCACCCCCTTTCTTCTCCCGGTGTATGGGAGTAGATTTTACAGCCTTCCTAAAAGCAAAATCTTTTTTGAGCTTAAAAGCTTCTTCAGGGAACGATCCCCGCTTTTCTTCTTGGTTTTATATTCGGATTGACTCATTACCGTATAATGAATTTCCCTGCCGAATCTCTTTTCGATATCGTCGATCGTCTTGTCTATGTTATTCGAATCACATACGACAAACAAATCCAGCGAGGGGAGGTTTGTATTCTCTATGTAAGGACCGTGGATAAATGCTGTTTTGGCGTCCGCTGCCTTTAAAACGGACTTGAGCGCGCCGGGGATCCCGAGCGATTTTGCAATCAGACCTTTTAATTCGGGGAACAGAGGAGAGTTTCTGTTGACTTTGAAATATTTGAGATTGCCCTCTTTCTCGCTTATTACAAGCTCCATTTTTTCGAGCTTGTCGAGCTCTCTTTTAATCCCGGAGGGATTTTTATTTGCAAGCCTTGCGATCTCTCTCACGTAAAACTTTTCCTCAGGGTTGTTGAACAACAGGGACATGATGTCCGCCCTGATTCCCGATGTAAAAAGTTTCTCTAACATATCTTGGATATTATTTTATACAACAAAATAAAACTTGTCAAGAAAAAAATACAAAAAAAGAACAAAGAGATACTTTTTGTAAACAATCTTATTGTTGCTTATAAAGATATTATTGTTGACAATTAATAAACATTATAAAAAAATAACCACAGAGAACACGGAGAGAGACTGAATAAATCTTTAAAAAGTATTTTGTTGTTTTTCTCTGTTTGCTCTGTGCCCTCCGTGGTAAAAAAAATTTGCTTCCGGCTCGTCCGGGGTAGGGTGTGATATAATAAAGACCATGAAAGAGGCTATGCTTTATGAAAGACTTGAGAAGCGGAAAGTAAGGTGCTTCCTCTGCGCGCATAACTGCCTGATCCCGGACTGCAAGCGCGGCATTTGCGGCGTCCGGGAAAACAGGGAGGGCGCGCTTTACAGCCTCGTGTACGGAAAGCTTGTATCTATGAATATTGATCCGATAGAGAAAAAACCCCTCTTTCATTTTTACCCTGCGTCAACCTCCTTTTCCATTTCAACCGTGGGATGTAATTTTAAATGCAAACACTGTCAGAACTATGATATATCACAGTTTCCTAAAATACATGACGAGATACCCGGAGAAAATGTTACCCCGGAAATGGTGGTCGGCTCTGCTGTAAGAGAAGGCTGTAAAAGCATTTCTTATACATACACCGAGCCCACTATCTTTCTTGAATTCGCGTATGACTGTGCGAAACTCGCGCGTGAGAGGGGCATAAAAAACGTTTTTGTAAGCAACGGCTATACGAGTCCTGAGGCGACAAAGACGATAGCGCCTTTTCTTGACGGCAACAATATTGATTTGAAAGGCGACGATGAATTTTATAAAAAAATATGCGGCGCCAGATTGCGTCCCGTTTTAGACACTATTAGATTAATGAAGGATCTCGGCGTCTGGGTGGAGCTCACAACGCTGATAATTCCTTCATATAACGATTCGGAAAAAATCATAAACGGCATCATCGATTTCATCCTGTCCGTAGATCCGGCGATCCCGTGGCATGTGTCGCAGTTTTATCCGACGTATCAGCTTTTGGACCAGCCCGGAACCCCGGTAAGCACATTGATATGGGCGAGGGAATTAGGACTTAAGAGAGGCGTCAAATATGTCTATACAGGCAACGTGCCGGGTGAAGGCGGAGAGAATACGTATTGCCCGTCATGCGGAGAGCTCCTTATCGAACGTCTCGGTTATCAGATCAGACAAAATAAAATAAAAGAAGGTCTATGCTTTAAATGTTCAACGAAAATTGACGGTGTATGGGGGGGGTGATAAGGGAAATGGATAATAAATTGAAGGACGAAATACTGGAGCTTCTCTGGGCCATGAGGGAGAAAGGCTCAAAGAGCTTTACCGAGGTGGTTAACCGGGTTAATGACAACGAAGCTTCCGATACGCTGAGGAAAATGGAAAAATCGGGACTTGTAACAATCTCCAATGATGACGTTGAATTGACTGAAAAAGGCGAAGTCAGATCAAGAGACCTGACAAGACGCCACCGTCTTGCGGAGAGATTGTTTCACGACGTGCTTGAAGTCGGCATGGAGGAAAGCGAAGAGACCGCCTGTGAGATAGAACACTTCCTTTCCCCTTCCGTCACCGACAGCGTTTGCTCGTTTTTAGGCCACCCGCCGACGTGTCCCCACGGCAACCCCATACCGCGCGGTGAATGCTGCTCCAAATACAGAAATGAAGTGAAGCCGCTTGTTGTACAGTTGAAAGAGCTTGACGTAGGTTCTAAGGGGAGAATAGTTTTTATAAAACCCTCTGAAAATTCAAGACTCGAGCGCCTCGCGTCAATGGGGATCGTGCCGGGCAGCGTTATAAAGTTAAAACAGAAAAGACCTTCCTTCGTGCTGGAGATTGACGAGACCGCTCTGGCCGTTGACAGCCTGATTGCGGAAGAGATTTACGTTAAGGAGCAGAAATAACATTTGTCGCATACCATTTGACTTTAAGCGGGAGCAGGTTACAATCCTGCTCCCGTATAATAAATATTCGGAGATATAAAAGTTATTTGTGAACCTATGCTCCTATTTGCAAGAGCTTTTCCTTAAGCCACACATTTACCAGAGTTTCTAAAGAAATATGCTTCTTCTTTGCAGTCTTGAAAATCTTTCTGGCTATCTCATCCTCAAGCGCTATATACTTTGGTTCTTTTCCGAAGCTTATTCTAAATTTTACCTCTTGGGTTTCTCCCCAATAATCAGATACGTCGTGGGTATCCCAGAAATCTGATGCTTCTTTAAGGCTTTTAAATTCTTCAGGTATAGGTTTTATTGTTCTTTTACTTTTTTGCATATCGTCTTCTTTCCTTTTCAGTCATGTCTCTTGCAGTTACTATTAAAGCGTTCTTGTTTTTCTTGTATATAAAAAAAACTGACAAATATCGACCGGAGTCAGCAATACCGAGAGCAAGATATAGATGTTCTCCTTTATATTTCCCTTTTTCAATAAATCGATATTTCGGTGCATCATAATTCAAAATAACTCTTCCCCAGGCCGAAATGCGTCTGGGCATGACCCGGGAAAAGCTCAAGACTCTTTACTATCGAAGTAAAAATATTAAAGTAGTATAATTATTTTAGCCTATTGCCGCACCGGCATCAATATTAAAGGTTTTTTGAATATATGCGATCATGGAATAAGCCCCGGCTGAGAGCGAAAGAATATGAAAGATGAAAGAGACCTAGAAAACGCGGTCAAATACAACGATGCGGAGAAAAGACTCCGCCTGCTCGAATCGGCGGTGGCAAACGCCAATGACGCGATCATTATTTTAGAGGCAGAGCCGGGAGAGGACCGCGGAAGACGAATTTTGTACGTTAACGAGGCTTTCACCAGGATGCACGGCTATACTTATGAAGAATCAGCCGGCAGGACGCTGAGAATGCTGCGCGGCCCGAATACGAATCTTGATGAGGTGAACAAGATCCGCGAGGCTTTTGACCGGCGTAAACCCGTCAGGGTGGAGATCGTCAATTATCGCAAGGACGGCTCCGAATTCTGGGTGGAATGTAATATAGTCCCTTTTGCCGATGAGAAAGGCGAATTCCTGCACTGGGTTTCGGTGCAGAGGGACATTACGGAGCGGAAGCAGGCCGAGGCGGAGAAAGAGAAGCTGATGAACGAGATAGAGGCGATCAATGCCGATTTAACGGAATTGAACCAGGAGCTGGAGACGATAGGCGCGGAAAGGACTATGAGCCTGATGGCGCTGACCGTAGCCGACAGGGTGAGAAACCCCGCCTCCGTAATAGGCGGCATGAGCAGGAGGATTTTAGCCAAGACCGACCTATCGGAAGATTTAAGAGAGAGCCTCCGGCAAATCATTAAAGAGGCTGATAAGCTGGATGCGATAGTAAAGGAATTTGAAGCCTTTCTTAAAAACAGGCAGTCGAAGTTCGTGCATGAGGATCTAAATAAAATTGTAGAGAGCGTCGTCTCGATAATCGAAAAAGAGGCTTATTACAAAGGCCTCGAGATGGCCGTTAATATTTCAAAAGAGCCTTTAAGGATCAACATCCAGAAAGACCTTTTGAGGGTAGCCGTCTTTCACGTCCTTAAAAATGCTGTTGAAGCCGTGACGAAAGGCGGGAAGGTGACGGTCGAGACGTCAAGGAATGAAGACAATGTAATTCTTTCGGTTTCCGATACCGGTCCCGGGATCCCGGAAGAAGATATTGAGAACGTCTTTAAGCCTTTCTTCAGCACGAAGGAAAGGGGCTTCGGCATGGGGCTACCCCTGGTAAAACAGATCGTCTCGGAACACCTCGGCAAGCTGGTCGTGGAGAGCAAGAAAGGCGAGGGTTCGACCTTCAGGATGCTGTTCCCTTTGCGTTGGAAGGAAGAAAAATTATATTAACTCCGCTCGAAATATACTCATTTAATATGATATAGTAACCTGTACTCGATGAGTAAACAAAAAAAAGCGCTGATGAGAAAATATTTTATCGTCTTGACCTGCCTGTTTATTTCCCATGCTTATGTATTTGCACAGGAAGACTCTGCGCCGCCCGTAAACAGGGAGCCGCAGAGACCTCAGAGTGCAGCGCCGCAGCCGTCGCACAGAATTCCACAGCCGCAGGCTGTGCAGAATCAGCCCAAAGCGGAAGAACCGGTCAGAAATATCCAGCCTGATTTACAGCCTATCGCTTCGCCGAACGTGCAGCAGAATATTCAGCAAAATATACCGCCGGGCATCCCGTCGAATCTTCCACCCGGGGTAAGTCCTGAGCAGGCAAGGTCTTTTTTTGCAAAGCCGAAAGAAGAAAATTACATAATACTTAATTTCGACAATGCCGATTTGAGAGACGTCATCAACACCGTCAGCTCCATCACAAAAGAGAACTTTATCGTGAGTCCCGGGTTGAACGCTCAAATAACAATTCATTCCGCCAAGAAGATACCCGTCAGCGAGGTATTGAACGTCTTTGAATCCGTCCTGGAAGCCAACGGGATGGCCCTTGTAAGGTCCGGTGAGTTTTATAAAATAGTAATGGGCGCCACCGCAAAACAAAAGCCTATAGAGGTCAGGAAGGGCAGCGAGCTTGAGAGCATTGCTCCGGTTGACAGGATCATAACACAAATAGTCCCGGTGGAATATATTCCCGTAAATGAAATAACCACCGTCCTGACGCCGATGCTTTCACAGTTCGGGAGCATCATCCCGAACCCGAGGAACAACCTGCTTATCATTAATGATATGCAGTCGAACTTAAAACGCCTTTTGAGCATCCTTGAAGAGATCGACGTGAACGTCTTCAAGAACACGAGAATGCTCTTTTTTAAGCCGAAATTCTCCGACGTTACGACACTCTCAAACGAGCTGAACGAGGTGCTGGGCGCCTTAAACATGACAAAAGAGGGCATCACCCTGGTGCCTATCGACAGGATCAACAGCCTCGTGGTCTTCTCTTCAAGCCCGTCTCTTCTTCAAGCGGTTGAGGGATGGCTGAGGAAGCTTGATGAAGAGATCGTATCCGGACAGAATATCTTCGTATATCCCGTGCAGAATGTAAAAGCCGACAGCATTGCGGAGGTCCTGAGAAATCTTTATGAAGCTGAGGGCGCAGCCGTCTCAAAACCGAAGACAACCCAGCCCGCACAGGCCGGCGCCCAGCAGAAAACTCCCTCACAGGTCCCGAGACCGGTCCAGTCCAAACAACAGAGCTCGACCGGCGGCAGGGTGGAGATCATCACCTTTGAGCAGACAAATTCTCTCATCATCCTCGCCCCTCCCGGACTGTACAGGGACATAGTTGAGACTATAAAGAAGATCGACATATACCCGAGAGAAGTCCTCATTGAAGCCGTAATAGCGCAAGTGACGCTGAACGATACCGACAAGTACGGCATTCAATGGTCGGTCCTCGACACGGTGCAATATCATGAGAAAGATTTTACAAATGTTATCAGAAACTCCGCGACCACCCCTTCCCTTATTACTGAAGCTCCTACTTTGGCTACAAACCCGACAACAGGCATATCGTACATCTTATTCAGGCCTGATAAATTTACCGCCTTGATTGACGCCCTTACAAGCAGGGGGAAGGTCAACATACTCTCAAGCCCCCGGCTTCTTGTGAGGGATCAGGAAGAGGCGAGCATCGAAGTCGGCTCCGAGGAGCCGACCGCTACGAGCACAACCGCTTCGACTTCCACAACGAATACCGTTACGCAAAATATAGAATATAAGACGATAGGAATAAAACTGAAAATCAAGCCTACCATAAGCGAGGAAAAGACGGTTGTGCTGAACCTTGAACAGGAAGTGTCTTCGCAGGGGCCGCTCCGGACGATAGGAAATCAGGGTAGTTTCCCTTCATTTAATACCACTAAAACAAAGACGTCCATCGTTGTGCCGGATAAACAGGGGATAGTCATAGGCGGCATTATGGAAGAAAACAAAGACAGGAGCTACGAGGGGATACCCCTTCTGAGCTCCCTACCGATCATTGGCAATCTTTTTCGTCATACTACTGAAACTATAACAAAAAAAGAGCTGGTTATCATTATAACCCCCCATGTGATAGTTACAAAGCATGAAGGCGAAACTTTTACGAACGAGTTCCTTGAGAAGCTGAAAGAGATAAAAAGGTATCTCACGGAAAAAGAGATAGTGTATCAAGATAAAGATAAAGAGACTACTCCGTCGTTGGGAACAGAGCCGTCCAAAAGCCAATGAGCCGTGAAGCAGTAAAGATAGAAAAATCAGGTCTGCTGGGCAAGGTCCTGCTCGAGCTCAATCTGATAACTCCCGAGAAACTTGAAATAGCGTTGAAAGAGCAGGCCGCCCTGGATAAAACCGCGCCGCGCAGACTGGGAGAGATACTGGTGAATCTCGGTTTTATATCCGAAGACGACATGCTCCGCGCCCTCAGCTCCCAATTCGGGTTGAAATACCTGAAATTCACCGAATTCCCGAAGACGGTTCCCGGCGGCAATTATCCCACTGTGAAATTCATGAAACAGTACAAGTTCGTCCCTATCGGCATGGAGGACGGGGTATTGAAGATTGTAATGTCCGACCCCCTCAATGAATACGTGCTGGACGCCATGCAGAACTTTGCCGACAAAGCGCTTGAAATATATCTGAGCGGTGAGAAGGATATCCTGGAAGCGATAGAGCAGTATTTCGGCAGCAACGTCCAGATGACGAGCATAATGGAGGGCATGAGGGAAGAGGAGGCCGGCGCAGGAGATATAGAGCTGAGCGAAGACGTCCACCACCTCAGGGACATGGCGTTTGAAGCGCCTATCGTCAAGCTCGTGAACATGCTCATCACCCGCGCCGTGGAAAGCAGGACGAGCGACATACACATAGAGCCGTTTGAAAACAACGTAAAGGTAAGATACAGGATAGACGGTGCATTGACGGAGATAGAATCCCTGCCCAAACGCATACAGGCCGCGGTCATATCGAGAGTGAAAATAATGTCCAGGCTCAACATCGCCGAAAGGAGGCTCCCCCAGGACGGCAGGATAAAGCTGAGGGTCTCCGGCAGGGACATAGACCTCAGGGTTTCTTCAATTCCCACTATTTACGGGGAAAGCATCGTCATGAGAATTCTGGACAGGGGCACGGTGCTTACTGTTCTGGATCGCCTCGGCTTCCCTGGAGAGGCGCTGAATAAATACGATAAACTTATTACCACTCCTTACGGCATGCTGCTGGTCACGGGACCTACGGGCAGCGGAAAGACGACGACGCTTTATGCGTCGTTGAATAAGATCAACTCAATCGACAAAAAGATCATTACAATTGAGGACCCGATAGAATACCAGATCGAAGGGATAAACCAGATACAGGTAAAACCCCAGATCGGGCTTACGTTTGCAAACGGTCTCAGGCACATTGTACGGCAAGACCCTGACATAATAATGGTCGGCGAGATCAGAGACATCGAAACCGCAGAGATAGCCATACACTCCGCGCTGACGGGACATCTCGTCTTCAGCACGCTCCATACAAATGACGCGCCCGGCGCGGTCACAAGGCTTCTGGACATGGGGATTGAAGGCTTCCTTGTGTCCTCCTCGTTGATCGGCGTATTGGCGCAGAGGCTTGTGAGAATGATATGCCCCAAATGCAAGGAGCCGTTTCATGCGAAACAGAAGATCGGCGACAAAATAGAGCTGCCGGAGAATATAACGACTTATCACGGGGCCGGGTGTGAATATTGCAGAAATACAGGCTACCGCGGCAGGACCGGCATTTTTGAATTGATGGCAGTCGACGGCGAGATAAGACAGCTTATCCTTGACAAGGCCAGCTCGGACGTCATCAGGCAGAAGGCGGTGTCCAAAGGCATGCAGGCGCTCAGGGAAAGCGGCTGGGAAAAGGTCAAACAAGGCGTTACGACCATCGAGGAAGTCTTAAGGGTCGCGCAGGAATGGATATGAATTAGTTGTTAGATATTAGTTGTTAGTTTTTAGTCTAACAACTAACAACTAACAACTAACAACTGTTTTTCATATGGACATTTATCATTACGAAGCTACAACAAGGGAAGGCAATGTCGTGACCGGCACTATCGAAACGGACAACGAGCGGCTGGCCGTGGACCGCATACAGGAAATGGGATATTTCCCATTGAAGATCAGCAAGGCTGAGGAGCGTGAGGGCTACATCAGCCGTTTCCTGTCAAACGTAAAGAGCAGGGTAACCGACAAGGACATAATGACTTTTACGTACCAGTTAGGCGTTCTTCTTGACGCGGGTTTTCCCCTCGAAAGGTCGCTTTCAATCCTTGCCGAGCTCGCCGATAAGAAAAAACTCGGAGACCTTATTAAAGACATCCTTTCGCAGGTCCGGGGCGGCAAGTCTTTTTCAGAGGCGTTATCGAAATTCCCGTCGGCCTTTCCGTTGTTTTACGTAAACATGATAAAGGCCGGTGAAGCGGGCGGATTCCTCGAGGCTACCATCTCGAGGATGGCGACGTATCTTGAAAACGCACAAGTGCTTAAGGAGGACGTACGCTCGGCGCTTATTTACCCTTCCATCCTCGTCATCGTAGGCGGCGCAGCCGTGGTGGTGCTGCTTACCTTCGTAGTGCCCCACTTCGCAAAGATCTTTTCGGACATGGGACAGGATCTTCCGCTGCCCACTATGATGCTGTTGGCCATAAGCAGCGGACTGATAAAATTCTGGTGGGTCATCTTCTTGTTCTTAACAGGCGCTGTTTACACCACGAGGCGATATCTTAAAAGCGACAACGGCAGACGCGCCTGGGACGGGATCAAGTTTACGCTGCCGGTATTCGGGAAGCTTTTCAAGGAGACGGCCGTATCGCGTTTTGCAAGAACGCTCGGAACGCTGCTCGGAAGCGGCGTCCCGATACTTAACGCCCTTCAGATAGTAAAGGGCACTTTGGGAAGCGATAAGATATCCGCTATAATCACCTCCGTCAGGGAATCCGTAAGGAAGGGAAGGGGGCTTTCGGAGCCTCTTAAGAACAGCGACATATTCCCTCCCATTGCGGTTCATATGGTGACCGTCGGTGAAGAGACCGGAAGGCTCGACGAGATGCTGATCAAGATCGCAGACCGCTTTGATCTGGAAGTAAGGACTACCGTGAAGCGGCTGCTTTCACTGCTTGAGCCGATCCTGATCCTGATAATGGGCGCCGCAGTAGGGTTTATCGTAATATCGATGCTGATGGCGATATTCAGCATCAATGAACTGCCGTTTTAGGAAAGTTTTTAGTTGTTAGTTGTTAGTTTTTAGTTCCTTAATTAACAACTAACAACTAAAAACTAACAACTTTTTTTGTGGAGGGACTTATGAATAACAAAGAGAGACCACAGAGCAATGAAGAGACAGTACCGGAAAGAAACGCCCGTCACTCATCAAAAGGCTTCACCCTCATCGAGCTCATGGTCGTCATGATCATTCTCGGGCTCCTTGCAGCGCTTGTCGTGCCGAGGATGTTCGGGAGGGTAGGGCAGGCCAAGCAGAAAGCGGCTAAGGCGCAGATTGAGTTGTTCGGCACGGCCCTGGACTCATTCAGGCTCGACGTCGGGCGTTATCCTACTACGGCGGAGGGTCTGGCAGCGCTTCTGACACAGTCTTCGGGCGTGGAGGAATGGAACGGTCCGTATCTTAAAAAGACCGAGCTTCCGCAGGATCCGTGGAATCAACCGTATCATTATGAATCCCCGGGGAAAAACAGCGATTATGATCTCTATTCTTACGGCGCCGATAACGCGGAAGGCGGGGATGGGGAGAACGAGGACGTTGTGAGCTGGAAGTAAAGGCGGAAGGATGAGGGATGAAGGATGAAGGATGAAAGTAACGACAAAAAGCAAAAAAAGGGAATCTGCAATTTCTTTTCTTATGTTTTTCAGCCTTCAGCCTTCAGCCTTCAGCCTTCCGGTTTCACCCTGATCGAGCTCATCATCGTGCTGATTATTATCGGGATCGGCACGGCGCTTGCCGGGCTCCTGATAACCGGGAATTCGGGCGGGCTTGAGATAAAGACATTCACAAAAGACGTATCTGCGGTTCTAAGATATGCGAGAAGTCAGGCGGTCTCTGAAAAAAGGACGTACTGCTTTGTTATAGACAGAAATGAGAGAATAGTCCGATTATATGCCGTCAAACCTAAAGAGGAAGTTGAAGGTGATGAAGAGGCGGTTGTCGTTATAAGCAAGGCGATTCCCGAGACTTTGCAAATGACGTTACAGGACGTCAAAGCGGAGCCTCTCTTTATAGAATTTTTCCCCTGGGGGAATTCGACGGGAGGGGTCATTGAGGTCAGCAATCCGAAGGGCCTGACTTATTTCATATCGGTAAACAGGCTGAGCGGGAAGGTGGAGATAACAAAGGCGGAAGGATGAGGGATGAAGGCTGAAGGTAACGACAAAAAACAAAATAAGAGAATCTGCAATTTCTTTTCTTTTCTTTTTCAGCCTTCATCCTTCAGCCTTCCGCCTTCAGGGTTCACCCTCCTGGAGGTCATCGTTGCGATAACCGTTTTAAGCATCTGCCTTGTGCTTGTAATGCAGTTGTTTTCAGGCGGTCTCAGGGCGAGCAGGACTTCGTGCGATTACACGAGAGCCGTCGTTCATGCAAAGGACAAGATAGAAGAATTAGAAACGTCTTCAGACGCCCCGGTCCCGGAAAGCGGAGAATTTGAAGACGGCTTTAAATGGGATACCGAAGTGGAGCCTTACAAGGAATTTGAAAAAGAAAAGATGAGCCTGATGCAGATAAGGGTGCGGGTTTTATGGGACGACGTCCTTAAAAAGCCGAGATC
>JACRHB010000141.1 GCA_016217725.1 Nitrospirota bacterium
GTAAGGAGACTGCAGGATTTATTCGGTCTGCTTGAATACGAATCGGTGAATATCTATGACCAGAGAAATTATTACAGACCAGTCCTGCGTCCCGCAATAAATTATAGGCGATATTCTAATATCGAAAACCAATATCCAAATCATTCTGCTTTAATAAATGGAGATTGTTTTGAAGAATTAGATAAACTTCCTGATAATAGTATCGATTTTTGTTTCGCAGACCCTCCATATAACCTAAACAAAAAATATGAAAGCTGGAATGATGGCATTGATATTCAGACATATTTCGAATGGTGCGACAAATGGCTGAGCTCATTAGCTAGGGTATTAAAACCCGGCAGGACGCTTGCTGTACTAAATATACCTCAATGGTGCATAAGGCATTTTAGACATTTAATAACCTTAATGGATTACCAAGACTGGATAGTTTGGGAAGGGCTGAGCATGCCAGTACGAATGATAATGCCTGCCCATTATTCAATCCTTTGTTTTTCAAAAGGTAAACCAAGACCATTACCTGGGTTAGCACGTCAATATAATTCTCCTCTCGAAAAGAAAGCCGTTGAAACATTGTCAGACAATTATTGTATCAGACCAAGCTGTATGAAAACGAGAAAACGATTACAGTATAAGGATACCGAAATCGCCTCAAATCTCTGGTGGGATATTCACCGTTTAAAACATAACAGTAGAAGAGTGGACCATCCTTGCCAGCTTCCACCAAACTTCATGTATCGCTTGATAGCATTGTTTACGCATGAGAATGAGATAGTGCTTGACCCATTCAATGGAGTAGGCACTACAACTTTAACAGCAAAAGAATTAAACAGGAGATATATAGGGATTGAACTTTCAGAGTGTTACTTTAACCTCGCATCTGAAAGACACAAAGAGCTGGAATTCGGGCTTGATCCTTTCAGGAAAAATGGCGAGACGCCTAAAACAAAAAATAGCCCCGTTGAGAGACTGAAAAAACAAAAGTATCAGGTAAGCAAAAAGGTGCTTCAACTCGAAGTGAAAAATATATCTAAACAATTGGGACGAATACCTACAAGAGATGAAGTTGCAAAACTAAGTAAATTCCCTATTAATTATTTTGACGAATACTTTATTAGCTGGGGCGAAGTAACAGCGGCAGCAAGGACAACGGGCATGTCTGAATTTAAAAAGACAGATAAAGCCACTTATCAACTTCCTGAAGCTCAATTAAGCTTTATCAAAGAGCGAAATAAACTTTACTCCAGAAAAAGCAACAAAAAATCTAAAATAATAGCTTTAGAAAGCATATGAATTGTTTATGAATCGGGACTCATTTTTCGAGGGGACGCTTGTAAATATCACGCTTCAATGTGACGAATCATATTATCGGCTTTCTTCAGAGGTTGTTGACGAACCTATCTTTTAGAGGGAGGATATCATGAAAATAGATGTATTCAACGTGATAGGAGAAAATTGTATTACCCTGGAAGATGGTCATAAAATCTATGCCATGCTCTATCCTGAATTATCGGCAGGCAGTAATGTTGAACTTGATTTTGAGAATGTAAAGATATTCGCCTCGCCTTTTTTCAATTCGGCAATCGGACGATTGCTCAAAGACTTTAAACCTGACGACCTTAACAGGCTTCTTAAAATAACCAATTTAACTTCAACAGGCATGTCGGTTCTTAAGCGAGTTATAGAAAACGCCAAGGAATATTACACTAACCCGGACATGCGTAAGGCTGTTGATGACGTCCTGTTAGAACAGTCACAAAATCTGTAATGCCGGTGCAATATACGATAAAAGCAGACGTAATTGACCTCCGTAATGACACCCCTCGACAAGCTGATCTTTTCCTTGTTGATTCAAATGTCTGGTACTGGACTACTTACACAAGGGCCGATTTTGCTGATGCCCGTCCCAGGACATATCAAATTAACGACTACCCTTTATATATCAGCAAGGCTCTTTCAGCAAAAAGTACATTGCTTCGATGCGGTCTCTCTTGGGCTGAACTGTCTCATCTGATTGAGAAGACCGAATTGGAGATATTCGCCAGAACCACAGGATTCGACAAGAACAAAAAGAAGGAATTCCGCCACAATAATATTTCGCAACGAGCAAATGTCGTTACCGAGGTTCAAACCGCATGGGACCAGATCAAGTCAATGTCTCAAATGATCGAAGTTCAAATAGACGACGCTATGACAGATGCGGCGTTATTACGTTTTTCAACACAGCCACTTGATGGCTACGATTTGTTTATTCTTGAAGCTATTTCTCGTGCCGAAGTTGTAAAGGTTATCACTGATGATGGCGACTATGTTACCGTCCCCGGCATTCAGGTCATTACAGCAAATCAAAATGTGATAAGTGCTGCTCAAAGTCAGGGGAAATTATTAGTCAGATAAGAGGGTAAGTTGTGGAACCGTAAGTATAAATAAAACAGCCATACAGTGCTGCCCCCTGCAATTATCTCTTAAACTCCTCCTCCTCCTCCCGTCTTAAGGCTTCCGGCTCATCCATATATCTCGGTGAAAAGTGTATGGCCTCCAGCCTTCCGACCCCGGCCTCTCGCGCGATCCTGCCCGCCTCTTTTGCTGTAAGATGGAAACGCTCTTTGGCCCGGGTTTTATCTTTATCCAAAAAGAAGGTCTCTATATAAAGGACATCCGAGCCTTGTATAAGCTCAATGACTTTTTTTATATTCTCCCCGCTGCCGAGGGCGTCGGTGACGTATGAGATCTTTTGTCCCCTCGTTATTTCGGCGATGCCTCGCAGCTCTGAAAAGGCAAGCGTCTTGCCGTTGACGTCGAAAACGCTTTCAGTTTTACTTTCCCGTATCGCCGTTTTTAGCTCCCCGAGCCACGGGCCGACCGGCAGGGCCATCCTGCTCAGCTTGTCTTTGTCAATGTTTATGTGATAGTCCTCTTCGAGGCTGAAGGCCAGACAGGGTATTTGATGGTCCAGAATTACGGCTGAAATTTTATAAAAGGAGTCTTGCATTATAATGCCGTTAAAAGGCTCCGTCCCTGCTTCTTCACGCTTAAAAGAACTCTGTGCATTAAAAACCGCCTTCTTGATAACTCCTCCGGTCACCTCGGAAACTTAAAGCACAAGCGGGTAATCTTCTATGAGATTCCATGTATAGCTCCTGAGCTTCCCCTCCACACAGTTTATGAATCCCTCCGGGCCGAATAGCCGCAGAGGGCTTTCTTTTTTCAGGGAAACCCTCAGCACATTGTCAAAGCCTATAAAATGGTCGATGTGAGTATGCGATATAAAAATCTCGCTTGTTTTGAGAATATCCCTCGCGGAAAGGCTTGACGCGAACCCGAGGTCGAACATCAGCGCCCGTCCCTCCCTGAGTATCCTTACATAAAGTCCCGGGTCTTCGAAAGGATTATTATTCAGAAGCCTTGCGTGAAAAGAAGGTTTCATGGAAAATTATAGCTTAATTAGTGATATAATAACACTTGTCGGAAGACAGTTAAAAGTTAAAAGTGAAGATTGAAGGAAAGAGCGTTTACCTTTTTTCTTAACTTTCAACTTGTAACTTTCAACTCTTAACTTTGCTGTTCGGATTTAATGATCGCTGAAAAACATCCGATTAGTAGATAACGCACTTTTTCAAAAATTGGAGGATTGAATGCCCGAATTAAGGAAAGACCCGGTATCCGGCAGATGGGTTATAATCTCAGTTGAAAGGGGCAAGCGTCCGTCCGATTTCGGTATGAGGGTGTCCGCCAAAAAAGGCGGTTTCTGCGCCTTTTGCGAAGGGAACGAGCGCACCACCCCCCCGGAGATATTGGCCTTCAGACCCGACGGCAGCAGGCCTAATACGCCGGGATGGAGTTTAAGAGTCGTGTCCAACAAATTTCCCGCTCTCCATATCGAGGGGAATTTAAACAGGGCGGGCGAAGGCATATTCGACAAAATGAACGGCGTCGGCGCCCATGAAGTAATCATTGAAAACCCGAACCACAATCACACCCTTTCATCAATGCCCCTTAAATCGATCGAGGACGCCCTCTGGGCTTATCACCACAGGATCTCCGACCTTAAAAGGGACAGCCGTTTTAAATATGTACTCGTCTTTAAGAATGAGGGGGAAGAGGCCGGCGCTTCGCTGGAGCATACACATTCACAGCTTATAGCGCTTCCTATTATTCCACATCTGGTTGAGGAAGAAATCGAGCAGGCCAAACAGTATTACAGCTATAAGGAGAGATGCATTTTTTGCGACATAATACAACAGGAGCAGGCGAGCAAGACACGGGTCATCTCTGAAAATAACGATTTCATCGCGCTCGCCCCTTTTGCCCCGCGCTCGCCGTTTGAGACGTTGATATTGCCGAAGCGACACGAATCCAGCTTTATGCCCGACGGTAAGTTCACCCTGTTGGCGCAGATACTCCAAAAGACATTGAAGCAGATCGACAAGGTCCTCGAGATGCCGCCGTACAACATGATGATCCACACTTCGCCGTTTAAGATCGAATCGAACGAATATTATCACTGGCATATTGAAATAATACCGAAGCTGACAAAGATAGCGGGCTTTGAATGGGGCTCGGGTTTTTACATCAACCCGATGCCGCCTGAAGACGCCGCAAGATTCATGAGGGAAGCGGAAATATAGGAATAAGTTAAAAGTTGGAAATGCAAGGTTGTGATGTCTGCTTTTTCTATTTTTTTTGGACTAACAACTAATTCCTAAAAACTAACAACTGACAAATGGCCGGGACTGCGGAAAATAAACAGCAAAAGGAAACGCCTGTGAGGACGGATATCCTGGCGAAGGTCTCCCAGATCGCAAGCTCGGCGCTTGAGCTCAGAGAGATACTCGACACCGTCACGCATATCATAGCGGACGCCCTGGACAAGGATCTGTGCTCCATCTGCCTTCTGAAACCTGAAAAAAAGGTCATCTGTATCGAAGCCGCAAAGGGAAACATCAGGGAATCCGTCGTAGTATTCTGCATCAAGGACGACCGCGGCGTTATCGACAAGCTGTTTAAAGACTTCCAGCCGATTGCCGTGAAAGACACCAGGAAGGAGCCTGATATTAAAGCCCTTCTCAATCCGGAAACGGAAGACATGCTCTCGCTGCTTGCGGTCCCGATCATAAAAGACGGCTCCATCGCAGGGATCATCATGGTCCAGACGAGGCAGGCGTACGCATACACCGAAGAAGAAATCAACATCCTCACCATAATCTCATATAACGTCAGCGCCGCCATCCGCAACGCGGAGCTTTACAGGAGCGTCAAGGCGCAGCTTGACGAGTTGAAGGTCATACATGAAATAGGCAAGGCCATAACCTCCATTTTGAACATCGACGAGCTTCTTCCCCATATTTGCGAGGAAGTGTCTAAGGTCTTTAACGTAACGGGCTGCGTACTCAGGCTCCTTGAGGGAGAAAATCTTCAGATAAAAGCCTCATACGGCCTGCCCGACACCATCAAGCAGAAAATGACCCTCCACCTCGGCGAAGGCATAGCGGGATACGTCGCTCTCACGGGGGAGCCGCTTGTAATAGACGACGTCTCCCTGATGCCCGAAAACATGCGCGTGCCCGAAATTGAAGCAACCTCGGTCCTGTGCGTGCCCCTGACTATAGGCGACCACATTATCGGCACCCTCGGCCTCTACAATAAAAGGGACGACTGGGGGATCACCACTTTTACGCAGGACGATTTAAGGACGTTGAAGACCTTTGCCTCCGTTTCATCCATCGCCATAGAGAACGCCAGGCTTTACCGGGCGGAGCTGGAAAAGGAGAAGGAAGTCACACAGACAAAAGATTACCTGACGAGTCTGATAGACAACTCCGCCGACGCCATCATCACGTCCGACATGAACGGCTTGATTACCTCGTGGAATAAGGGAGCGGAGATCATTTACGGTTTTAAAGAGGAAGAGGTGTTAGGCAGGTTCCTGCCCATGGTACCGCAGTTTTTAGTGGAAGAAGAAAAGGTTTTCATGGAGAAAATAGGCAATAAAGAGACCCTGAGAAATCTCGAAACGATCAGGCAGACCAAAAACGGAAAGCTTATCGAGGTAAGCCTGACCCTCTCCCCGATACTGGATACGGCCGGAAACGTAACCGGCATAAGCGGGATCTCCAGGGACATATCGGAAAAGAAAATGGTCGAAAAGGAATTGATAAGAAAGAACCAGGAGCTGTCGAGATTGTTTTTTATAAATTCCGTCGTCAGGAGCACTCTCGAGATGGACAAGCTCCTCAAGATGGTGCTGACCGTCGTCACGATGGGCGACGGACTCGGTTTTAACCGCGCGATACTTTTCCTTGTCGATGAAACGAAAAATGCGCTTACCGGGATAATGGGGGTAGGCCCTGCGGGACCCGAGGAGGCGAAAGAGATATGGCTCTCGATGGAAGGGAGAAGCCTGGGCGCCATCATAGAAGATATAGAGCGCGGGCCGGTGCATTTTGATTCCTATCTCGACAGGCTGTGTCAGAATTTAAAAGTAAACCTCGAAACCGACTGCATACTCAGCAGATGCATAAAGGAAAAAAGGCCTTTCAACGTTCAAAACGCGAGGACGGAGCCGCTGGTAAGGCCTTACCTGATACAGATGCTCGGAGCGGTGGCCTTCGGCATAGTGCCTCTTATATCCAGGGACAAGGTGATAGGTCTGATCTGGGTCGACAACCTTTTTACCAGCAAACCGATCAAGGATGAAGACCTGCAGTTTTTAATGGGGTTTTCGAGCCACATAGCCTCGGCCATAGAGAATGCAAGATTATTTGAAAGCGTATCTCTCGCCAGGGCGGAGCTTAAAAATATATTCGAATCGATATCGGACATGGTCTATTATACCGATGCCGAGCTCACGATAAAGCGCGTCAATCAGGCCGTAGTCAGAAGAATAGGGAAATCGGAGGAAGAGATCGTCGGGGAAAAATGCCACAAAGTGTTTCATGGAAAAGATAAACCCTGGGACGTCTGCCCCCATTTTAAATCAGTAAGCTTTAAGAAGCCTTTTGTCGAAGAGATTGAGGACCCGTATCTCAACGGCACGTTCGTAGTCTCAAATTCGCCCATCTTTGATTCAGCGGGAAATTTCGTGGGGACCGTCCATATATCGCGCGACGTGACGGAGCTCCGTACGCTGAGGGAGCGGGTCATTCACTCCGAAAGGATGGCGGCTCTCGGCGAGCTGGCTGCCAGAGTCGCTCACGAGATAAGAAACCCCCTCATCTCGATCGGCGGGTTTGCGAGGAGGCTTGAAAAAAAGCTTGCCGGCGACACGCAGGAATACGCAAAGATCATCGTCAATGAAGTCACAAGACTCGAGAACATACTTAAAG
The DNA here is from genome assembly GCA_016217725.1 of Nitrospirota bacterium. Lineage (GTDB taxonomy): Bacteria > Nitrospirota > Thermodesulfovibrionia > UBA6902 > UBA6902 > SURF-23. The sequence continues at coordinate 7,323 of JACRHB010000141.1, forward strand.
AGATCCTGGGCTTCGTAAAAAGCTCAAGGGTCAACAAGATCAGCGTTAATATCAATGACATGGTAAACGCCATAGTGGATTTCACGACGCCGGAGATAACCGAAAAGAATAACATCATTATCAGGGAGATATCGGAGCTCCCTATAATGACGGTAGTGGACCCCGACAGGATAAAAGAGGCCTTGCTGAACATCATTACAAACGCCTCTCAGGCCACCGACCACGGAGCTATTACAATAAAGACAAGACTTGAGGATAACGAAGCGGTTATCGAACTGTCCGATACGGGCTGCGGCATCAGGCCGGAGGACCTTAAGAGCATATTTAATCCCTTTTTTACGACAAAGCCTCAGGGGACGGGTCTCGGACTTGCCGTAACTCATAAGATCATCCAGGAGCACAACGGTAAAATCAAGGTCGAAAGCGCCTGGGGCGGAGGGACCGCCTTCAGAATTTATCTGCCGGTTGAGAAACCCGGCAAATTAAAACGGCAATAAGCCGACAGGTTATAATATATTTAAGGAAATCAAAATTCAAAGAGAGGAGTAAGCGATGAAGCTTCTTGTTGTTGACGATGATTTAAACATACAGCGGCTCTACAAAGAGGAGTTGGAGGAAGAAGGATACGAGGTTGTTATTGCAACCACCGGGAAAGAAGCGCTGGACGCCTTCGCAAAAGAAAATCCGGACATCGTGACCCTGGACATACTTATGCCCGATATCGACGGAATAAGCCTCCTGCGAAAGATGAAGGAGCAGCGGCCGGACATACCGATCATAATGTCGACGGCATATGATTACAGGGATGATTTCGCGGTATGGGCCTCGGAGGCCTACATCGTAAAATCCTCCGACCTCAGCGAGCTGAAGAATACGATAAAAAAACTTATGACTCAGTAACTCCGTGACCCTTTAAAGATGAAGGCTGAGGGCAGAAGGATGAATTGACTTTTCATCTTTCTGCCTTCAGCTTTCATACCTGAAATTATTTTCATTTCTCATTTAAAGTTTTTTGTGCGCTCTGCGGTCGGTTTAAAATGAAAAAACTCCTCGTCACAGGCGCAAGCGGCTTTCTCGGCTGGAACGTATGTAATTCTGCAGCAAAGGATTGGGATATCCGCGGAACGGTCTTTTCTCACCGCGTTGAAATTGAAGGCGTAAAAACGGCGCGAGCCGATCTGACGGATTTTGAGGCCGTTAAAAGATTGTTCCAGGAGATTCGTCCTGACGCCGTATCCCCTCAGTTACGGGTGGCAATAGTGTCTGACATTGTCATTCTGAGCGAAGCGAAGAATCTCAACGCGTTATAAAGCAGGAGATTCTTCGTCGCTTTGCTCCTCAGAATGACAGGTGACATCCCGTAACTGAAGGGTTACCTTTTAGTCTGTCTTTTTCATTCACATTTCATCAACCGGATTTTCACAGCAAAATTTTATTAAAATCAACGGGTTCTAAAAAATGCACTTTTTGCTTGACATATACAACATATTGTGGTTTAATTTTACGACGCCTCTAAATAGAGGATAAAATAATAAGACTAAATTTATATATAAGCAATAAGAACCCATTATCAGAAACGGAGGAATTATGGCGGAGCTTGTTTCAACCCGGCTTGATCTGACTGCGAGCGCTTTGAAGGTTGTGGAAAAAAGGTACTTGAAAAAGGGCGAAGAAGGCGGGGTTGTGGAAAATCCTGAAGACATGTTCAGGAGGGTCGCAAAGGCTGTGGCCTCGGTGGAATTTAATTATGCCAAATCCGAGGCGGAAGTCAGCCAGGTGGAAGAAGGCTTTTACAGCCTCATGACGTCGTTAAGGTTTCTGCCTAACAGTCCGACGCTCATGAATGCGGGAAGGAGGCTCGGCCAGCTCTCAGCATGCTTTGTCCTGCCTGTTGAAGATTCGATGGAATCCATTTTTGAGGCGGTGAAAAACGCCGCATTGATACACAAGTCGGGCGGCGGCACCGGGTTTTCATTCTCCAATCTCCGTCCCAAGGGCGACATTGTAGGCTCGACCAAGGGTATTTCATCCGGCCCGATCTCGTTCATGACGGTCTTCGACTCCGCTACCGAGGCGATTAAACAGGGCGGCACCAGGAGAGGCGCAAACATGGGCATCCTGCGCGTCGACCATCCCGACATACTGGAATTCATTTCCGCAAAAGACAACAACTCCAGGCTGAACAACTTCAACCTTTCGGTCGGGATAACCGACGCCTTTATGAAGGCCCTCGAAAAAAACGAGGAATACGACCTCATAAATCCCCACAGCAAAAAAACCGTGCGCAGTCTGAAGGCGAGAGAGGTTTTCAACCAGATAGTGCACCATGCGTGGAAAAACGGGGAGCCCGGGATCATCTTCATCGACAGGATGAACCAGTATAACCCGACGCCCTCAGCCGGACAGATCGAAAGCACCAACCCCTGCGGGGAACAGCCGCTTCTGCCTTATGAGTCCTGCAATCTCGGCTCGATCAACCTGTCGAAATTCGTCGGAAAGGCAGCTCATACAGGCTATCAGCGTGCGGATGAGCACCCTAACAATAATATAGACTGGGACTCCCTCAGAGAGACCGTGCACAGGGCGGTCCATTTTCTCGACAACGTTATCGTCATCAATAAATATCCTCTCAAGAAAATAGAAGAAGCAACAAAGGCCAACCGCAAAATAGGTCTCGGGGTCATGGGCTGGTCGGATATGCTGATACAGCTTGGCATTCCTTACAATTCCGAGGAAGCTTCAAAGCTCGCAACCGAGGTCATGAAGTTCATCCAGACTGAAAGCAAAAAGCAGTCTTCATTTTTAGCCGATGAAAGGGGCACGTTCCCAAATTACGAGTTGAGCATATACAGGGACAGGTCTCCCATGAGGAACGCCACCACCACGACTATAGCGCCTACCGGTACGCTCTCGATAATCGCAGGATGCTCAAGCGGCATAGAGCCTCTGTTCGCTGTGGCCTTCGTGCGCAACGTCCTTGAAGGGACAAAGCTCTACGAGGTCAATCCCATCTTTGAAAAGATAGCAAAAGAGAGGGGTTTCTGGAGCAGGGAGCTTATAGACAAGATCGCCGAAAAGGGGACCCTTCAGGGCATCGACGAGATCCCCGACGATGTAAGAAAGGTCTTTATCACCGCGCACGACATATCTCCGCTCGACCACATAAGGATGCAGGCCGCCTTCCAGAAGCAAGTGGACAACGCGGTCTCCAAGACCGTCAATTTCCCTCACAACGCCTGCCCCAAAGACGTGGAGGATGCATATTTCTTAGCTTACGGGCTCGGGTGCAAAGGCGTCACCGTTTACAGGGACGGCTCAAGGGAGGAACAGGTGCTGTCAACGGGAAAAACCAAAACAGATCAGAGAACGGAGAACATAGATCACAAACATGAAGACATAGAACACACCGTCAAAATAACTCCCAAGAAGAGACCGGAGCTCATCAAAGGCACAACACGGTTAATGAAGACGGGCTGCGGCAATTTATACGTAACCATCAACGAAGATGAAGGGGGAAACCTCTTCGAGCTTTTCACGCAGATGGGCAAAGCCGGAGGCTGCGCCTCAAGCCAGGCGGAGGCGATCGGCAGGCTTGTCAGCCTTGCGCTAAGGAGCAATATCGAGCCTCATGAGATCGAAAACCAGTTAAGAGGCATAAGCTGCCACAGCCCTGCCTGGGCCAACGGCGGCAAGATATCCTCCTGCTCCGACGCGTTATCAAAGGCCATCGCAAGGTACACCGAGCGCGGCGACAAAACCAACGGCAACGGCTCGCACGTTAAGAATGAGAAGGCAGCAGAAAAAGTAATGTTCTGCGGCGCCTGCCCCGACTGCGGCGGAGCCGTAGAGCACGAAGGCGGCTGCGCCGTGTGCCGCGACTGCGGGTTTACCAAGTGCAGTTGATTTAGAAGGAGCAAAGACACTGAGACAAAACGGCGCAGTAAAGCAGCATATCGTAAAATTCAACAGGAACATGGGTAACTATGTTCCTGTTTTGTTTCCCCTCTAAGCAAGAGGGGATTAAGGGGTGTGTGCCCCTCTTTGGAAAAGAGGGGTTAGGGGAGATTTTTAAAATTTGGTGGCCGCAGGTTTCATCCTGTAATATATCGTGGATTCGATTATATATATGAAGATTAAAGATTCAAAAAAACAACAAAACGTCAAGAAGATTGAAAAGATTTATAAGGAGATTGCAGAAGACGACAAGCATCTCGCAGATGATTTTTTGAGTATATGTGCAGCGTCGGCTATAAAATATAAAGCTGCAGAGCAATAGATGTGAGCCTTGTATTGCGGGAAATTTTGAGATAGCTTGTGACAAAAAGTTTAAACTGTCATTCCCGTGAAAACGGGAATCCAGAAGGTTGCGAGCAGTAAAGAATTTTATAGAAGAAAGGAGTTTGACATGGCAACAAATAAACCATCCGGGGACAATCACAGAAACGGTGCAGTAAGAGAACGTTCACAAACTCACAATCCTCAGAACGACCGCTGGGTGAAAAGAGATACCGACACCGGAAGATTCATTGACCAGACGGCGGACAAGGAGCCTTTTAAGGGGGTGAGGAAGGAGAGGTAGATTTATTTTAATTGCAATTTAGCGATGGATGGAGGTAATTAGTATGATAGATAAGGCATGGGAAATTTTAACAACATTGACGGATGAAGCACAAAATACGGCTCGCGCAAAATGTCAGGAGCTTGGCTTTGATCCAAACAGGGGGATAATTTCTCTTGATGAATCATTTATAAATTTAATTTCTGCCAAGTTAATTTTGGCAGATGCTATTGAAAAGCAAAAGCTTATACAATTACCAATTACTGTACAAAAAACCATCCTGAATGATCTTCAATCAATATCAAAGTTTCTTACGGGTTTAACAAATGGTGCGGATGAAGTTGCTAATCTCGTTAATGCAATTGAGAAACTCAATACAACAATCTGGCAGTATGGGTTACATAATCTTTCCGAAGAGGTTTTAGGCTATCAAACAAAACTGAACCAACTAAAGAATCAAGAGTTGGAAATAATAAAACTCAAGGATGAAGTTGAAGACGGTCTAACCATCAAAAGAAAAATAGAAAAATTATTAGAATATTCTGATAAAGCAACTCAAACGATTCAACCACTAACAACTACTTCAGATATTAATGTTGCCTTCTATATTAAACTATCACTCTCTTTACCAATTATTTATGCAATTACATTTTGCACAGTACAATATTCACGTGAGAGAAAATTGGAAGAAGAATACGCTTTTAAATCTAATATCTCTATATCATTAATCCCTTATCAAGAACTTGTGTCAAAATTAGTTGGCAATGATACGCCAACTGAAAAAGAAAAATATACTGCCTTCATCATAGAATCAATTAGCAAGGTATTTACTTCTCCAACTGAAAAGGTTTTTGAAGATGAAGGAAGACAGAAGGGTATTACAGATAAAGCAATAAAGCAAATTACGCAATTACTTGAGCCTGTGGTTAAGGCATTGAAACATTAGAAGGGAATTATTTAAATGCTTGAAGCAAGAAAGATGATTAGTAAAACTACAATAATAAGCGACAGCAGAATTATAGATGAAATGGAGAGACGGATTAATGACCAACCGACGGTCATTTAAAACAGACGAAAGCTTTCTTGAAAAGCTTGCCATCGGCGCTATCGGCACACGTGCGGTCTTTGCAGACTTGTTGAGACAGGGACATAAGCCGATAGAGCTTGAACGCGGCTCGATGAATTACAAGATATGGAAGAACATCAAGATTAAACGGCTGCGTGTGCCGGATATCCTCTGTCTGAATTGTGCAACACGAATTGAAGCCCGTGCCAAAACCAATCTTGAAATCAGCATGTCCCATTCTCTTGCTGATCCTGAGCGCGGTTGGGACAAGGGACTCACGGACCATGACATTGTCTCTCTCTCAATATGTAATAAATTCGCTGAAAGCCCAATTGACTGGCAAGCTGAATCTCTTATTCAATACGTTTCAGTTCGTGAATTAAGAAAGGCCTTTTCTGAAAAGCAGGTAGTCATTGAGAAACCAAAAGGGGCAGGAGAAGGCTTTGAAGTTCGTGTCACATGGCCAAGCGCGATTGCAAGCAGCAGCGGGGTTGTCAAAGAGGTAACGCCTTCACGGTTGCAATTTAAGCGTGATTCAGATGGACGTACAATTTCATTGTCTCTTTCAAAGAAAAGCCTTCCCCTTATACCATTGGTTAAGACGGGTGACGCAGTAGTTGCAGGACAGATAGTTGCTTCAGTAATCAATGTTTCTTCCTCTTTCTCATGTAAATCAAATACCGGTAAAGAAACTTTCCTTAAAATGTTAAAGTCTCCTTCGGTAACTGACAGATATGCTGCTGTAAAGGCTCTTCCGCATTTTGTCGATTATTCAATTTCTCAAGCTCTGAAAGAGCGTATGAATGATGCAAGAGAACATATTTATGTAAGGCTGGAATCTGCCGCGGGGCTTGTTCGTCTGGGGCAAGGAGAAGGCATAGAGTTTATAGAACAAACGCTTCATGGCGAATATCTGGAGCATCGTCTGGAAGGCATAATCATCTTGGGCGAAATTGATTTGCCGGAGTCCCAGCGCTTATTGACGGCAGTCCTTTTGGATAATGGGCAGCATCCGGAAATTCGTGCAGGCGCAGCGTGGGCATTAGGTGAATTGCAGAAGCCTGACAGCATCAATACGCTCATTCAAACATTCACAGAATTGGCGGAGCCTATAAGAATCGAAGCAGTAAGGGCGTTACGCAAAATCTCTGAAACGGAAGCGGCAAGAATCATTTCTAAATTGCCGGACTCAAATGAAGAACAACGCGCAGGCATGGCGTGGGCTATCGGTAAATCAGGTCATGCTGTAATTGATGAACTTCTTCCTATTATGGTGGATGAGGATGCACGCCGGTGGGTGGCTTATATTTTAGGTACGCAGAAGAAAGATAAATATATTGACCAAATAGAAGCGCTTCGCAGTTATGATCCTGAAGTTTACTTTGCAGTAACGGTCTTATGGAAGATTATAGGCAGTTGGATTTATAACCTTGAGGAGTACTGAGAATGTTTATATCGCAGAAAGCCTTATATAAAACTCAATTGGGAGAAGCTTATGTCGGCGACTCATTAGAGCTGCTAACAAAAATCCCTTCTGAATCTGTTGATTTAGTGATCACTTCTCCGCCGTTTGCTTTACAAAGGGAAAAAGAATACGGAAATAAAAATCAAGACGATTATGTAGACTGGCTTCTTCAATTTGCAGAGCCGATTAAGCGCGTACTGAAACAGACAGGAAGCTTTGTGCTGGATTTGGGCGGAGCGTATATCAGCGGTAGACCGGTTAGATCGCTTTACAACTACCGGGTTTTATTGCGGTTGTGCGATGAATATGGTTTCCATTTGGCTGAGGAATTTTTCTGGCATAATCCTGCTAAACTACCGTCACCCATTGAATGGGTAAATAAGAGGAAAATTCGCGTTAAGGATTCTGTAAACACTGTCTGGTGGCTTTCAAAAACTGATTTTCCAAAGGCTGATGTGCGTAATGTGCTGGCACCTTATTCTGAGCGAATGAAAAAATTACTGGAAGACAGCGAAAGATTCTACCGCCCTAAAAAGCGACCGTCCGGACATGATATCAGCGGTAAGTTCGCAAGCAGTAATGGCGGGGCAATTCCGCCGAATCTTTTGCAGATACCCAACACCGAAAGTAACTCTCCATATTTACGCCACTGTGCAGGGGTCGGCGTTAAATCGCATCCTGCAAGATTTCCGGAGAAGCTTCCTGCATTCTTTATACAGTTCCTTACCGAGCCGGGAGATACAGTGCTTGATATTTTTGCAGGGTCGAATACTACAGGCGCTGCCGCTGAACATGCTAAACGACAATGGATCGCTTTTGAAAAAGACAAAAGCTATCTATTAGCCTCGGCGTTTCGATTTGTAGATGATATGTTTCACGATGAGCTTGTTGAATTTTGGAATTACATGAGTTCTTCAAGACAAACTATTGAGATTGCTAAAAGACAGCAAGAGATGGTTTTGATGGAAGAAGCGGTTAAGTATGATAGATAACATGACACCCGACACCACCATAATCAACGGCGACAGCCGACAGATGAATGAACTTAAAGACGAGTCCGTTCATCTTATCGTAACCTCTCCGCCTTACTGGCAACTGAAAGACTACGGCAACGGAAGTCAGATAGGATTTAACGACACTTACGAGGATTACATTAATAACCTCAATCTTGTCTGGAATGAGTGCTACCGGGTCCTGCACAAGGGCTGTCGCTTGTGCGTGTATATCGGAGATCAGTTTGCGCGGTCTGTCTATTACGGCAGGTACAAGATCATTCCTATAAGAGAGGAGATCATAAAATTCTGCGAGACAATCGGGTTTGATTACATGGGCGCTGTTATCTGGCAGAAGGTTACAACGTGCAATACTACCGGCGGGGCAACAATCATGGGTTCTTTTCCGTATCCTCGAAATGGAATTATCAAGCTCGACTATGAATTTATTTTAATCTTCAAGAAGCTCGGCGACCCGCCGAAGGTAAGCAGGGAGATTAAAGAAAAATCCAAAATGACGACCGAAGAATGGAATGAATATTTTTACGGGCACTGGAACTTCTCCGGTGAAAAGCAGGACAAGCACCTTGCAATGTTCCCGGAAGAGCTGCCGAAGCGGTTGATAAGGATGTTCAGCTTTTTCGGTGACACCGTGCTCGATCCGTTTCTTGGAAGCGGGACAACGTGCCTTGCGGCAAAAAAACTCGGGAGGAACTCTGTCGGCTATGAAGTCAACAAAGATTTCCTGCCTGTTATTCGAGAGAAGCTAAAGATAAGCAGAGACGAGAAGGACTTTAAAATAATTATCCAACAAAATAAAGAGATTGATTACAGCAAGGAAATTAACGGGCTGCCGTATGTCTTTAAGGACCCGGTTAAATTCGATAAAAAGATTGATCCGAGGAAATTGAAATTCGGCTCGAAGATAGACAACGGTTCAACTCATCAGAGAGAAACATACTATTCAGTCAAGGAAGTGGTCAGCCCTGAAGTTTTAATCCTGAACAACGACCTCAAGGTCAGATTGCTCGGGATTAAAGAGAAGAAGGAGATTAACGGTCAGGCGCTTAAATTTTTGAACGATAAGCTGAAGGGTGAAAAGGTGTTTCTCAAATTTGATGCTGCCAAATATGATGGCAGCGGTAATCTATTGTGCTATCTTTACCTGA
>JACRHB010000136.1 GCA_016217725.1 Nitrospirota bacterium
ATGCTTCAACGATTATGAGGAAATCCTTGATGCGTTGGAAAATGTGTTTCAGGGGATTCAAAGGAATCCTGAAAATATCCGGGGATATCTTACCCCCTTTTTATAATCAGTATGTCCGTTTATTTATGTCCGCCTGTATATAACTCCTTGTCGCGAGACGCTTCCATCCAACCTCCACTTTCGGAGGCTGGACAAAGGTGAGGAAGTTTGCATAGTCGGCATGATCGGTTGAGAGCGCCGCTACATGTTCACGGAAGCGAGGGTGATCAATCCGAATTTGTTCCAGCCGGACAAAATTCAGGTCAGTGATTTCCATATCACGAAGCCGCTCAGCAGCCTGAACTGCATCGGGACGAAATGCCCATGCAAGCATAATCCCGTCACGCAAGTTATCCTGCTGATAGCGAATTGTTTTTCGGATAGCGTTGGCAAAGGCTTCAACCTCTTTTGCCGTTACCTGAGAACGCTGGTTCGGTTCTCCAACATAGATGGGAATAGCACCCTTCATGCCGTGGATGCCAGTCTGTGAATCGTCCGGCACCGCGCCGAACGCACGTAATATAAATGCGCGGAACTGATCCAGCGGCATCTTCGATAAACGATCCGCCTCATATATGCCCCAGTGTTCAACTGTAAAGTCAGGAACAGAAAATATCTTGCCGATTTCTTCTTCTATAAGACGACTGATTCTATCCGCTGTGAGTGCAACAGCAACACGCGACTGATCACACCCAATCCATTTACGTTTAAGTTTTTGTGCAACGGCAAGGCTTGTTCCGCCACCACAGAAAAAGTCGGCAACTACATCTTCATCATTAGAAGAAACTTTTATAATTCGCTCTACGAGCGGTTCTGGTTTTTGTGTCGGATAACCAATTCTCTCCTTTGCTTCCCAATTAATAAACTGAATATCTGTCCAATAATCAAAAGGTAACCGACCTTCATCAAAATACCAGCGATATACCTTTCTTGTTTTTGCATCTGTCTTTTCTTCGTATTCCCTTCCATTTTCGTCAACACCGACCCTCATATGTTTATTTCTTTTTCTCGGCATCGGAGATTTTGACACATCTAAATAAAAATCATCAGTTTTGCTATATAACAAAATCACATCATGTTTTCTTGAAAATGTCTTTTTGCTTTTTCCTGCTGTTTCATAACACCAAACTATCTCATTTATGAAATTCCCATATCCAAATATCTTATCCATCTCCACTTTGATATAATGGCTCGCATGCCAGTCACAATGAACATAAATGCTGCCGGTCTTTTTGAGCAACCGCTTCATTTCATAGAGCCGCGCATTGAGCCAGATAAGATAACCGGGCATGCCGCCTTCCCAAATGTCGGAGAAGGAACGAAGCTCGTTCTGATCGCCAAAGATGACATTATACTGCCTGCCGGAAAAGAAAGGCGGGTCAATATAGATGAGATCAATGCTCTCGGAAGGTAACTGCCGCATCACGTGAAGATTGTCACCCCAGAAGAGACGATTCGGCTCAAGCTCAGGATGACCGAAAGAGACCCGCTCAACAACCTGCGTTGGCAAAGAGACTACCGGGAAAAGCTTCCTGAATCCCCTGCGCCTGTCCCATCCCAGCGGCTCCTTCTCAACCGGAACGCTCCCAAACCTTACCGGCGGCTTCCAGAAATCCTCTTGAGGCGGAAGAGCGTCAGTACGTTCTTCGATATCATTCAGTTCCTGCGGTGAGATGAATTCACCTTTAACCGGACCTGCGGTTACTTCTCTTTCCTTGTTATTCTTTGACATTTAATTTATTAGTAAGACAATGTTGGCAACGTGCTGAAATTATAACAAATACATCGTCTCATTCGTAAGTAAAAATAAGCACAATCCATTTTAATTGAATCGTTAGACGCTCACTAAAACTCACTGCCCGATCTTCTTATGCCGAGGTTATATGATTATATTTCAAAGGATTATAAAAACGGAAGGATTATTTTTGCAGGCCTGCCATGTGTGAGAGGAGACGTATTAATGCTGGGCGATCAATGCACGTTTGTGCGGGAATTACAGCATTTCAAAGGGCTGACGGTACCATTTCTAAATCTCCCTTTGCCCCTTTTATAAATAAGGGATTTTTTAAACTAAAGCTACGCAATTTGTCAGCCGAAAAATTATTCAGTTACCCCCTGTTTTAATTGCAAAGTATGGGTCGTAATTGCAATCGTAACCCTTAAAGGATTATCATATTTACATGAGCTTATCCGCAGTTATTCTTGCAGCAGGCAAAGGCAGGAGAATGAAGTCCGCGCTTCCCAAAGTCCTTCATGAGGTGATGGGAAGACCGATGCTGCGGTATACGATCGATGCAGTAAGACCCCTGAAGCCGCAAAAAATGGTCGTTGTAATAGGAAACGGCGCAGAAGCGGTAAGGAACCGCCTGTCGGACGAAGACCATCTGTCTTTCGTAGTTCAGGAGAAGCTTCTCGGCACGGGCAACGCGGTTGCAATAGCCGTGGGCGAATTGCTTGAAGGCGTCGTCCTCGTCCTCAACGGAGACTGTCCTCTTATAACGACAAAGACGTTAAAGGATTTAATCAAGAAACATCAGCGCAGCAGGAATGTGCTTTCCTTCCTGTCCTTCATCGACGACTCGATGCCGGGCTACGGGAGGATCCTGCGCGACGAACGCGGCAGGGTTTCCGGTATTGTAGAGGATAAACACGCAACGCCGGCAGAGAGAAAAAAATTCAAAGAATTAAACGGCGGCGTCTATGTAATGGAGACCGGGGTTTTGAATTATCTCGACAGGATAAAAAAGAACGGCTCTTCCGGCGAGTACTATCTGACCGACATTGTGGGCCTTGTCTCCGGGGAAGGCAAGAAGCTTGAGGCATACACCTGTCCGGCTGAGGAGCTCCGGGGGGTAAATACGAGGAAGGAATTGTACGAGATTTCAAATATTGTCCGTGAGAGAATAATTGAAAAGTGGATGGACCGCGGCGTTACATTTATTGATCCCGAAACCTCATTTGTGCATCCATCCGTATCGATAGGCGCTGAATCCGTTGTTTATCCGAACACATATCTCGAAGGGAGCACTGAGATCGGAAAGAATTGCATTATATACCCGGGCGCGAGGATACAGGACAGTGTTCTCGGCAATAATGTCGTTGTCAAAGACAACACGTTAATAGAAGAGAGCAGGATCGGAGACGAAAGCGCAATAGGCCCCTTTGCGCATCTCAGGCCGAAAAGCGTAATCGGCCGTAATGCAAAAATAGGCAATTTCGTAGAAATAAAAAAATCCAGCATAGGAGACGGCTCAAAGGCTTCTCACTTGACATATCTTGGAGACGCCGTAGTCGGGAGCGACGTCAACATCGGCGCCGGCACCATCACCTGCAACTATGACGGGAAGAATAAATTTACCACTGTTATCGAATCCGGCGTTTTTATCGGAAGCGATACCCAGCTCGTCGCCCCCGTTACGGTCGGCAGCGGGGCCTATGTGGCGGCCGGCTCCACAATCACAAAGAACGTCCCGTCAGGCGCCCTCGCGATCACCAGGATAAAACAGAAAAATCTTGAGGGCTGGGCGAATAAAAGAAAGTTAAAAGTTAAAAGTGAGAAGTGAAAAGTTGAATGATAAAAAAGAAAGGAGTAAAAGGCAAAAAGCAGTTGGTAGCGTATAGTAAGCAGTTAAAGGTTTTTTCTTTACTGCTGACCGCTGACTGCTGACCGCTGACTACTGTTATGTGCGGAATAATCGGTTATGTAGGAAACAGAAACGCCATTCCGGTTCTCATTAACGGACTGAAACGGCTTGAATACCGCGGATACGATTCCGCCGGTATCGCATTTTTCCAGGATTCCAGAATAAAGGTCAGACGCTGCGCAGGGAAGATAAGAGATCTGGAGAATTCCATTAAAGGGGAACTGCTGAAAAGCGTCATAGGCCTCGGACATACCAGATGGGCGACGCATGGAAGGCCTTCGGAAGAAAACGCGCATCCGCACAGGGCCGGCGGCATTGTCCTGGTTCACAACGGGATCATAGAGAATTATTTTGAGCTGAAAGAGGAGTTAAAGAAGAAAGGACACGTCTTCACTTCTGAAACCGATACCGAGGTCCTCTGTCATCTGATCCACGGCTATTCACAAAAGGGTCTTAATTTTGAAGATGCGACAAGAGAAGCTTTAAAGCACGTGGAAGGCGCTTATGCAGTGGGGATCATAAATGAGAGTGAGCCGGATAAGATCATCGCCGTAAAAAAGGACAGCCCTCTTGTTGTGGGTCTCGGGGAAGGAGAATTCTTCATCGCCTCCGACATCCCTGCATTCCTGAAATATACGAGGGATGTAATCATTCCCGAAAATGACGAAATGGCCGTCATCACGCGGCAGGGCGTTTCATTCTCCAATGTGCAAAGCAGAAAACCGGTCAAAAAGGAGGTTTCAAAGATCACCTGGAGCCCCGCGATGGCGGAAAAAGGCGGCTACAAGCACTTCATGCTCAAGGAGATCTTCGAGCAGCCCCGGGCGATTGCGGATACGATAAGGGGAAGGTTTTCCGTCGAAAACGCCGAAGTGAATCTCGAGGAATTTTCCTTAAAAGAAAACGCATTAAAAAAGCTCGACAAGATATTTCTCGTGGCCTGCGGCACCTCATGGCATTCAGCCCTTGTCGGAAAATACATGATAGAAGACATGGCGAGAGTGCCGTGTGAGGTCGATATCGCCTCGGAATTCAGATACAGAAAGCCGCTGATCCCCAAAGGCAGTCTTGTGATCGTCATTACGCAATCCGGAGAAACGGCCGACACCCTCGCTGCTCAGCGGGAAGCCGGAAAGACGGGAGCAAAAGTCCTAACCATCTGCAACGTAGTCGGCAGCACCTCTGCAAGGGAGGCCGACGGTGTGTTTTACACTCACTCCGGCCCTGAGATAGGCGTCGCCTCTACAAAGGCCTTTACTACCCAGCTTACCGGGCTTTATCTCTTCTCCATTGCGCTCGCAAAGGCGAAGGGTAAGCTTACATCCGATAAGATAACGGAATTATTTGAGGACCTGCTTCAGCTGCCTGAAAAAGTGGAAAAGGCCCTTCAGCTTAACGCCTCCGTTTTAAAGGTAGCGAAAAAATTTTATCACGCAAGGGATTTCCTTTATTTAGGCAGGGGCATAAATTATCCGATAGCCCTCGAAGGCGCTTTGAAGCTGAAAGAGATCTCATACATCCATGCGGAGGGTTATCCGGCAGGTGAGATGAAGCACGGGCCCATAGCCCTTATCAATAATGATATGCCCGTGTTAGCGCTTGCGCCTGACGACAAGGTCCTTGAAAAGATAATCTCGAACATGGAAGAGGTAAAGAGCCGCGGCGGAAAGGTGATAGCGGTTGCAACGGAAGGCAGCGCTAAAGTCAATTCACACGCCTCTCATGTATTGCCGATGCCGAAGACAAATCATTATCTGACGCCCGTTATCTTTTCCATCCCGCTTCAATTGCTTGCTTATCACATGGCGGTCCTGAGGAAATGCAACGTGGATCAGCCGAGAAATCTCGCAAAGAGCGTCACGGTGGAATAATATAAGTTTTATCAATTCAATAATAAGAAGTCACAAATTTATTCGTTTATCTGATATAATTTTAAAGACGAATTATAAAACGGCCTTCAGTTTGTGTATCAAGCATCATATCAACAATATTAGGTGACAAAATGATGAGACCGGCATTATTGAACGATCTTAACCCACAGCAAAAAGAAGCAGTCCTTCATACCGACGGGCCCCTCCTTGTGCTTGCAGGGGCGGGAAGCGGCAAGACAAAGGTCATTACGCACCGTTTCGGTTATCTTACAAGCGCCTTAAAGGTGCCGCCCACCTCGGTGCTTGCAATGACTTTCACAAACAAGGCTGCCGACGAGATGAAGGAAAGGATCGAGGCACTGAACGGTAAAAGCTCCAGGGGGTTATGGCTCGGCACCTTCCATTCATTATCGTCCCGGATCTTGAGGAAGGAGATAGAGCAGCTCGGTTTCCGGAGAGATTTTTGTATTTATGACGATGATGATTCAGGGAGCCTGGTCCGTTCCATTCTGAAAGAATTCAATATCCACGAGGCGCTCTATAAAGGCATTTTGTCAAAGATCTCCTCACTGAAGGCGTCTCTGATCGGACCTGAAGAGCTTCTTGCCGATGAAGACAGCTACGGCTTTGACGAAAAATTTGCAAGGGTGTACGTGAGATACCAGGAGGAGCTTAAGAAAAACAACGCCCTCGATTTTGACGACCTTATAATGTGCTGCGTTAAACTGTTTGAAAGGCATCCGGACGTCCTCAAAAAATATCAAAGTGAATTTTCACATCTGATGATCGACGAATTTCAGGATACCAACGCATCCCAGTACAGGCTCGCAAAGCTCCTCGCGGCGAGGCATAAAAATATCTGCGTCGTAGGCGACGACGATCAGAGCATTTACAAGTTCAGGGGAGCCGAGGTAAAGAACATCCATACCTTTAAAAAGGACTTTGCAAAGACAAAGGTGATAAGGCTTGAGCAGAATTACCGGTCGACGCAGAACATCCTCGACATCGCAGGCAGCGTCATAGAGCAAAATCCCTCAAGGATGCCCAAAAAGCTCTGGACGGACCGGGGAGAAGGCGAGAAGGCATATTACTGCATTACAAACAACGAGCTGGAAGAGGCGCGGTATGTCGCACAGTCGATAAAGGAATTATACCTGAAAGGAAAATATGCTTATAAGGACATCGCCGTACTTTACAGGGTGAACCAGCAGTCCCGAACCCTTGAAGAAGCGCTGAGGGAGAACGGACAGCCGTACCGTATTTTCGGGGGCGTCAGCTTTTTCCAGAGAAAAGAGGTAAAAGACGTCATCTCATATCTAAAGATCATCTACAATACAGACGACTCCGTAAGCCTGAAGAGAATCGTCAACTGTCCGCCGAGACAGATAGGCGCTGCAACCGTCACGCGGGTTGAAAATGAAGCCCGCAAGCTTGAAGAAGGCCTTTACAGGACGATGAAATACATAGTAAAGAACAATGCCCACACCGCGGCGTTAAAAGATAAGATCAGCGGCTTTGTCAATATCATAGAGGACTTGATAGCTCATAAGGATACGTCCTTGCAGGAGCTGATAAAGATGATTTTTGAAAAAACCGGTTACCTTGAATGGATCGGACCTGAAAGGGCCGACAACCTGACGGAGCTTGTTAATTTTTCCGAAGGCAAAGACCTCGGCGGGTTCATCGACACGGCGTCGCTTTACAGCGGCCAGGACGAAAAGTGCGATGGCGATTCCGTTTCTTTGATGACCCTTCACAGCGCCAAGGGGCTTGAATTCCCCGTGGTGTTTATCGCCGGTCTCGAAGACGGACTTGTGCCGCATTTTCACGCGATCAAAGACGCTGAAGAGCTGGCTGAAGAGCGCAGACTTTTTTATGTAGGCGTTACCAGGGCCAGGGACCTGCTTGTTATGACGGGCGCCAAAAGAAGAAGGCTGTACACGTCCGTACAGGAGCAGCAGCCTTCGAGATTCCTTTCAGAGATACCTGCCGAATGCTATTGCTGCATAGAAAAGAGACCGAGGGGCGACGCTGTCGCTTCCCGTATCGTCAAAGTCCATGCAGACGCTCCGGCTCCATCTCCGTTCGTTACAGGCGCAAGGGTGAGACATCCAAAATGGGGAGTCGGCGTCGTCAGAGACAGCTACGGAGAAACCGACGATGTAAAAGTCACCGTCAACTTCCCGTCCGTCGGCATGAAAAGGCTCTCACTGAAATTCGCCAACCTCGAGAGAGTGTGAAGAGCATGTTCCCTCTCCCCTTGCGGGAGAGGGTTAGGGTGAGGGGTAATTAATTAAATGGAAATCGAACACGTCGCCATGCTTGCAAGGCTTCAGCTTACCGAGGATGAGAAAGGTCTCTTTTCCAAACAGGTCGGCAGCATAATCGATTATGTGGATAAATTAAACGATCTCGACACGACCGGCATCGAGCCCACCGCTCACGTCCTTCCAATAAAAAACGTCTTCAGGGAAGATAAAGCAACCCCTTCCCTCCCCCCGGACGCCGCATTGAGCAATGCGCCGGACAAGGATGTCGGTTTCTACAGGGTCCCGAAGATAATAGAATGAAATTTCAAATACCTCTCTTAAATTCCTCCATTGCCGACTTGTATTTTTTTAGAGAATGTCAACGGATATGATATAATTTATATGGTTTCGTATCAGGGAACCGGTATAAAATGATTTACACGGAAGCAATAAAAACTAAAAAGACGGAGAAGATTGAAGCCCTGCGCTCTGAGGCAATAAGCAAGGCGCGTAAGGTTGCCGGTCTTTTGAAAGAAAGATACAAGGCTAAAAAAGTAATTCTGTTTGGTTCGCTTATCCGAAAAAGTTACCTGCATGAAAGAAGCGATATCGATCTGTTAGTTGAAGGTATAAAAAAGAAGGAGTTCTTAAAAGCAGGTTTTGACGCATGTGTGGCTGCAACGCCTTTTGATGTGGATATAATTCCAATGGAAATAGCTGATAAAAATATAGTGAAAGCTGCAAACAAGGAAGGCTTGGAACTATGAACGGAATAAAAGTGCTTAAGGCACAGGTTGTAAATGAACTTGAAAAGCTTAAAAAACTGCTCGCGGAGGCCGGAGATAGTATCAAGAGAAAAGAATCGAATATAAATGTAAGGGCCGGCGGCTCTATATTGCATGATTTCTATACCGGAGTGGAAAATATATTTCATGCAATTGCAAGCATCGTAGATGAAAGGATACCATCAGGAATAAGCTGGCACATAGAACTTCTGAATCAAATGACGTTAAACCTAGAGGGGCTTAGGACACCTGTAATAAGCAAGGAGACAGCAAAGATGCTTGAGGAATATCTCAGATTCAGGCATCTTTTCAGAAAAAGATACGGCTTTGAACTTGACTGGAACAATATAAAAAAACTTCTGAGAAAACTTAAGCAAGTATATAATGCATTAGAGCGTGATTTGAAAGCTGCGCTTGAAAGCGAGACCTAAAGAAAATTATATTTTTTTACGCAATCTGTCTTCTTTTACTTTTCAAATAACGCCTGCCTGCCAACACCACCCCGCCGAGAACAAAGAAGATAGAGCTTATTGGCTCAGGTACAAGAGCAGTAGTTCCAGAAGTTGTGGATAAGTTGCCGGCATGGTCATCAAACTCAGCAGCATAGGCAAGGTTCCTTACTTTCTGGTTAACAGTAAAACTAAATCCGCCCAAAGAACTCCCGGCGGCTATATCATTAGCGGAATCTATGGTCATTGCATCTAAAGATGTTGCGTTTGTATTCTCTCCTTCCCATACCGTGCCATACCAGCCGGTTGGAAGAGGGGAACCTGTGGCTGTTAATTCCTGACCAAAGTTATTGTGTTATATTTATTTGCTTAGTTTTATTATTATTTGCTTCAGCAGACTCAGGAACATCTCCATTGGCATCTGATATAGCAATGATGTAATATTTGCCTGCAGATAATCCTGCAGGAATTGTTACTGATGTGGGGTTTCCTATATCTGATGTGCTCGCTGCAAGTTGTGCCACCGTCCTGCCGTTTAGATAGGTGTCCCATGGATTATATATAGTGTCTTTGGAAAGGAAATATTTTGTTGTTGAAGCCCCTGCAGTACCTGCCCCCTGATTTCGGGTTGTATCGGATATTGAAATGCTCTGACCTCTTGCTGCTGTAGTTGGAGCTGAAAAAGATGATACTATAAGGTCAGCCCCTATCTTTATGGAAAAGCTCTTTACATTATTAGTTTCATTAGTATCCACAACATTATTATCCGCATCTGATACAGCTACGATGTAATAACTATCTGGACATGTTACTGATGAAGGAATGATTACAGATGTGTTTTCTGAACTTGTCGCACCTCCAGCAAGAGTCGGTACTGTCCTGCTTCCAAGATATATATCACCTGCACTATATGAAGCGTCAGTAGAAAAGTAAAATTTAGTGGCAGAATCACCTGCTGTACCTGTCCCCTGGTTTTTTGTTGTATCTGCAACGTTGACCGTCGAGCCGGGTAATGCGTTTGCCGGTAATACGGTTATAGCAGAAACGATAAGGTCAGCATTTGTTACATCACAAGTAGGGCTCTCATCAACCTGCCCATTGCAGTTGTCATCTATACCGTTGCCGCATACTTCTA